>NZ_JAUSYN010000001.1:0-300000 GCF_030816915.1 Streptomyces sp. B3I8
CCCGCGGAGCGGGTCCCCTTCGCGCTGCGCGCGAAGGCAGCGAACCCCCGCGCTGCGCGCGGGGGTTGCGCTCCCGCTCCGCGGGAGCGCTGCTGCTCGCTGCGCGAGCAGCGCAGCGGCCCGGCTGCGCCGGGCCGGTGACGCTCCGTCCGCTACGCTCCCGCAGCTACGGGGCCTGCGGCCCCGCAAGGCGGCCTCCCCTGCCCTCCAATCACCGAGGGCGCTGCGCGCCTTGAAGGACGACCCCGCTGCGCGGTGCCGTCAACGGGCCTTCGGCCGGCCCGGATGGCTACGGGGAAGAGGGTGTTGGGTGTGGGCTTTATTGCATTTGATGCACATGTAGACTTGGCAGAAGCATGAGACACCTCCTAACCACCTGATGCGGACTGAGCTGTCCGCGCTTCCGGAAAAGGAAAAATGATGTGGAGTGCTCAGGATGTGGCGCGGGATGAGGTTCGGCGTCAGGCGAGTGGCCTGGATGTCGCCGCTGTTGCGGAGAAGGTCGCGGAGGCCGCTGTCCGTGAGCGGGAGACCGCAGAGCGGTTGAGGGGGAACGGTTCCTTCTACACGTTCGAGATGGACCGGGAGCGGTTGGCTTTCATCTGGCTGGCCAAGCATGCTGAGTGGCGGCGTGTCAGGGACTTGATGCGTGCGCTGGGTTGGGGTGTGTACGAGCCGGAGCAGGATGTTCAAGGCTCGATGTGGGCTCGTGAGCGTGAGGAACGGCTTGCTGGTGCGCTTGAGGCGCAGTCCGCCTCCGGGGAGCAGGGACGGGAGGGAGCGGACGAGCTGCATGCCGAGGTCTGGCTGTCCGCCGCTTCCAGCCGGCTGCTCCGGTCGGTGGCCTACCGGGCGGGGCTCCCTCCCTCTCAGGTTCTGGCCCAGCTCGCCGAGCGAATCGTGGTGGGCGAGGACGGTACGGTCTCCGTGCCACCCTTCACAGCGTCCCAGTGATTCCCGAAGCGAGTGAAAAAGAAGCCAGAGGAAGGGCTTGAGAATGCTGAGAATTCAGCTTCGGGAACACCAGGTGGCCCAGAAAACTGCTTTCCGTAAGTGGGTGAGATTCCCTGCAAGGACGTCTGTGCCCGCTCAGGGAGCACGGGGCACGATCGTGTCCGCGACCGGGTCGGGCAAGACGATCACGGCCGCCGCGTGCGCGCTGGAGTGCTTCCCCACCGGGCGGATCCTGGTGACCGTGCCGACCCTGGACCTGCTCGTGCAGACCACCCAGGCATGGCGCCGGGTGGGCCACCGGGCCTCCATGGTCGCGGTGTGCTCGCTGGAGAACGATCCAGTGCTCACCTCGCTGGGGGTACGCACCACCACCAACCCGATCCAGCTCGCCCTGTGGGCCGGGTCCGGGCCGGTCGTCGTGTTCGCCACGTACGCCTCTCTGGTGGACCGCGAGGACATCGACGAACGCGAGGGCCAGCGGAAGGTCCGCGGGCCGCTGGAGGCCGCTCTGGCGGGCGGAGAGCGCCTCTACGGCCAGCGCATGGACGGCTTCGACCTCGCCATCGTGGATGAGGCTCACGGAACCGCTGGTGATCTTGGTCGTACGTGGGCGGCGATCCACGACAACGCCCGCATCCCGGCGGACTTCCGGCTCTACCTGACCGCAACGCCGCGCATCCTCGCCGCGGCCCGCCCGCAGAAGGGCGCGGACGGCCAGAAGGTGGAGCTCGCGACCATGGCCGACGACCCGAACGGGACGTACGGCGCATGGATCGCGGAGCTCGGGCTGTCGGAGGCGATCGAGCGGGAGATCCTCGCGGGGTTCGAGATCGACGTGCTGGAGATCCGCGACCCCTTCCCCGTTCTGGGGGAGTCGGAGGAGGCGCGGCGGGGCCGGCGCCTGGCGCTCCTGCAGACCGCGCTCCTGGAGCACGCCGCCGCGTGGAATCTGCGTACGGTCATGACGTTCCACCAGAAGGTCGAGGAAGCCGCCGCGTTCGCGGAAAAGCTGCCCGAGACGGCAGCCGAGCTGTACATGAACGACGCCACCGACGACGACCTGGCGGCTGCGGACAAGCTGCCGAAGTCTTCGATCGACGCGGAGTTCTACGAACTCGAGGCCGGCCGCCACGTACCCCCGGACCGCGTATGGTCAGCGTGGCTGTGCGGCGACCACCTCGTCACCGAGCGCCGCGAGGTCATCCGCCAGTTCGCCAACGGCATCGACGCCGCCGGGCGCCGGGTCCACCGCGCCTTCCTCGCCAGCGTCCGCGTACTCGGGGAAGGCGTCGACATCACCGGCGAACGGGGCGTGGAGGCCGTCTGCTTCGCCGACACCCGTGGCTCCCAGATCGAGATCGTCCAGAACATCGGCCGCGCGCTGAGGCTCAACAGAGACGGCTCTACCAAGGTCGCCAGGATCATCGTGCCGGTGTTCCTGGAACCCGGCGAAGACCCGACCAACATGGTCGCCAGCGCCTCGTTCCGCCCCCTTGTAGCCGTTTTGCAGGGCCTGCGCTCGCATGACGAACGACTCGTCGAGCAGCTCGCCTCCCTTGCGCTCACCAGCGGCAAGCGCAAGGTCCACCTCCAGCGTGACGAGGACGGGCGGATTGTCGGGGCCGAGGGCGAGGACCAGGAGGACGACACGCAGGCCGCTGCCGAGTCCGCCCTGCTGCACTTCTCCAGCCCGCGGGACGCCGCCACGATCGCCGCGTTCCTGCGCACCCGGGTCTACCGGCCGGAGTCCCTGGTGTGGCTGAAGGGCTACCAGGCCCTGCTGCGGTGGCGGAAGGAGCACGGGATCACCGGCCTGCACGCCGTTCCGTATGACGTGGAGGTCGAAGTCGGCGTCACCAAAGACTTTCCGCTTGGGCGGTGGGTGCACCAGCAGAGGAAGGCGCTGCGGGCCGGGGAGCTGGAGGAGCGGCGCAAGACCCTGCTGGACGCCCCCGAGGCCGGGATGGTCTGGGAGCCCGGTGAGGAAGCGTGGGAGGCCAAGCTCGCCGCCCTCCGGTCCTACCGGCGCGCCACCGGGCACCTCGCCCCCGCGCCAGGACGCTGTGTGGGGCGAGGGCGAGGCAACGGAGCCCATCGGGCAGCACATGGCCAACCTCCGGCGCAAGGGAGCGAAGAACGGGCTGGGCAAGGACCCTCAGCGGGCCGCCGTGCGCGCGGCACAGCTCACGGAGATCGACCCCGACTGGAACTGCCCATGGCCGCTGAACTGGCAACGCCACTACCGCGTCCTCGCCGACCTGGTCGCCGACGAACCCCACGGCCGGCTCCCTGACATCGCACCCGGCGTCACCTTCGACGGCGACGACATCGGACGGTGGCTTCACCAGCAGAAACGGCCCGCTACCTGGGCGCGACTTCTGCCCGAACAGCAGCAGCGGCTGTCCGAGCTCGGCATGGAGCCCGTTGAAGCGCCGTCTTTGGCCTCGGCGGCTATGGATGCGATGAAGCGCCTGGGCAAAGCGCAGCAGGCATTCCAGCGAGGCCTGGCAGCACTTGCGCAGTGGGTGGAACGGGAGGGCCAGCGGCCGGTGCCCAGGGGGCACAGCGAAGAGATCACGGTCGACGGCGAGCCGGTGATTGTGAAGCTGGGCGTATGGCTTTCGAACGCGAAATCAAGGAGGGACCGGTTGGACGCCGACCAGCTGGCTGCGCTCGCGGAGCTGGGCATGGACTGGGCAAGGCCGGTGACGGTCCCGCAGGCCGTACCGGACGGCCTCTGATCGCCTTCTTGCGCCGTGACCGGACCCCGGGCCTCGTAGGGCCCGGGGTCCGGTCATGTGTACACGCCGGGGGATGTTCTGGCAGGTCAGAGGTGCAAGTCATCTGGGGAGCGAGGCGGCGGGTGTTCCACGGTCCAGCGACGTTCGATGTTCTGACTGGGCGGAAATACGCCGTACTCCAAGATGTACTGAGGAGCGGAATGCGTCTGCCCGTCCCATGGTTTGGGCTGCCCTGGGCTGTCCGGCTTCCAATGCTTCCAGGGATCGTGCTCTGGGTGGTGGATCACGAACTGGTCAGCTACGTCATAGGCCACGTCCACGAGCGCGAAGCCGATGGTGCCTTCCGCGTGCATCAGGTGGTCCACGTGCTTACGCCGGTCCGTGCCCCGGGTAGCGGGGCCGGGTAGGAACAGAAAGCGGTGAGGGTCCAGCGGGAGCAGGATGTCGCTCAGTGCGGCAGCGCGCAGCTGGTCTTCGTCGTCGGGGCGGTTCCATATGGCGATGGGGGTATCGCTGGTCAGCAGGCACATGTCGCTGAAGCCCAGCGCCCACGGACGTGCTTCCAGGATGAGTGCCAACGTGACGATGTTCTCGACGATGTAGCGCAGGTGGGGGTTGTTCTGTGCGAGCGTGTGCACTTCCTGCGGCAGGTCGGTGATGTCCGGTGCTTCGGTCTGCTGGTGGGTGAGCCGTTTGCGCTGGCGCGTCGTGCGCAAGATCTGGGCAGCCATCCACCAGGCGAGGACGTGGCGCTGATCCGGGCGCAGCGGCCAGTGCGGTGTGAGCGCCCAGTTCGGGTCGTTCAGGATGACCTTCAGTACTGCTTCGGCGTGTCCCTCGAGCGAGGTGAACAGTTCCTCGATGTGGTGGTGAGGGACTCCTTCGGCACTGATCCCCCAGTAGTAGCCGGTCTCAGCAGCGATGCCGGTGGGCGTCACCGGGAACGGTTCATCGATCTTGTCAAGCCGTCGCACCATCAGTTGGTACTTGCGGCGTGCTGTGTGCTGGGCGAAGTGCTTTAGGTACATCTGCGGCACTGTGTAATCCCGGGTGCCGCCTGCCTTAGCCGCGCGCTTCCCCGACGACGCCTTACCCACCAGCTGCCCTCCCCTGTTCGGCTTCTCACGCCAGTCATACAGGGGACTGAGCAGAAAGTGTCAGTGGATTTGCGGGGGAACGCGGGCTGTCTACTGGCTGGACTGGTGCTGCGACTCGGCGTGCTGGGCAAGCGCGCTGAGGGCGTCACCGGTCAGCGTGAGTACCTGCACGAACTGCTCATCGGGTCTCAATGCGTCCAGGCCAGCCCGCGTAAGGGTGGCGTGCCAGTCCTTTCCGCGGAGATGGGCCGGCCCGGTGGAGCGGAGGCCTTGCAGGACACGCAGCGGGCGGATCAGCGTGTCGTTGTCCCCTCCGCTGGAAGAGACCCATGCTTCGAGGCAGTTGATGCTTTGCGCCTTGGTGTCGGTCACTCCGGGAAGGCGTCGGAGGGCCTTGACATCCAGGTAGTCGATGACGCCCTTGGCGAGCAGCAGTATGAGGGTGTCGGCTTCGTGCTGCTCGCTGCTGGTGGGCATGTGCATGCCCTCGAAAGCGATCTGGTCGGCGGAGTGCCACGGCTTGTAGACCGCTTGTCCCAGAAGCGTGCCCAGGGCAGTGCTGAAGTGCTCTCGTGCAGCGAACAGCCGGCGTAGCGGGTCGGGCGGTCCATCGGTCCATCGGCCGAGGATGTCGCGGTCGAAACGGCCCTCGTCGCGTCCTCCGCTGGGCGGGACGTTGAAGCTGAGCCAGTGATCGCGTTCTTCGGTCGGCAGGTCACGTCCGAGGTCTCCGAGGTAGACCTCGATGAGGCCGTCGGGGTTGTTGCCGATGGAGATTCCCCAGAGTCCCAGGCAGCTCAGGCGGCCGTTCTCGATGCGGTAGCGGGACGGCTGAGAGGTGTATCGGCTGAGGACCTCGCGCCGGAAATAGACCGGGGTCAGGTAGTGCGGGGTGCCGCGGTCGGTGAAGTAGTTGCTCAACTTGTCGGGCTCGCACGTGCAGGTGATGCGCTCCCCGGTGTTGGGGTCGATGGCCACCGTGAATTCGGGGAACTGGCGTTCGGATGGGTGAGGCCGGGCCAGGTCAGCGGGGTCTGCGTCGATGGGCAGCACGATTTGCTTTCCGACCAGCCGTACGAAACCCGGGCGATCCACTGAGTGGATGTCTCCGCTGTGGAAGGCGAAGTGCCGCAGGTCGGAGCGGTCGATTGCGTCGATCGCCGGGTCGGGTACGTGATCGAGCCGGGTAATGCGGTCGTGCTGGATCACCAGCAAGCGACTCCGTGCGGCGAGGTAGCGGCGCAAGGGCAGGGCCGCGATGTCGATGCGCAGCTCGGTATCGGTGCGTCGGGTGCGCACCAGTTCGTGGTCACGACCGGCGTCGTCAAGGTAGTACCAGGAGCCGTCGTTCCTGGGGATGGCGTCGAAGTACCACAGAAAGGAGGGGGTGAACTCCAGCGTCGGTTCGGCGAGCCCGTGATGGGTGCGGAGCTGTATGAAGAACTCCGCGTCCTCCTCTTCGTCTCGCAATCCCTCTTCGAAGACCGTCCGCTGCTCCGGGTAGAAGGTGCTGATCCCGGCGGCGCCGATCGCTGCCTGACTCCAGGTGTACTGCTGAAGGGTATGTGCCCGTGTCTCAGGACGAGTCAGGTAGCTGCTGATCCCCCAGTCGAAGCGGTCCTGGACGGGCTTACCGAGGACCGTGACCCACTCGGTGGGCGTGGCGGTGAGCGGAGCCAGGTAGTCATCCGGCTGTGCGTGTTCGGGAAGGTCGTCGCAGCTTCCGCTGCTGTAGATCATCGCCACGACCACAAGTGTAGGAAAGCGGAGGCCAAGCCGACGCACGGTCTTCGTGGCCCCCGTGTACGGCTTCGGCCCCCAGCATCCGGTGCAGTGAGAGGTGAAGGCCCTGGACCAGGCCGAGCTCGCAGGATTTGCCTCTTGCGTGGGTCAGGCACCGTGGAACTCGTGGGCAGAGCCGCCGCGCCATTTCACCTGCTGCGGGTCTTCCAGGATGGCCTCGTGATCGGTGATGCCGGCGCCTTCGAGGAAGACGACCAAGTCGTGGTCGCTATAGGCGGTGCCGAGGGTCTCGGCCCGGCCGCTGCTGTGCATGGTGACTCTACGGCCGCCCGAGAGAGAGCCGATGCACGACGATCGGTGCACTGGTCACACCTCCCGGCGTGCCCCGGGACGGGCTGGCAGGCGAGTCGGCTCAGGACGCCAGAGAGTGTCGCCGGTCCAGTCCCAGCTGTCCAGGTCACCGGGGCACGGGTCCTATATGGCGCGGCCGCCGGCACCGAACCCAGCCTTGCGGGGAGCGCGGCGCCGGTGTCGACCTTGTCCTGCGTCCAGCCGGTGATGTCGAGCAGCAGGCCATCCAGCGGGGAGCCGACCAGTTCGGCGTAGCGCCGGTAGGGGTCACGGGCCAGGGGGCTCGTGGTCGGCGCCGTAGACCTGGCGGTGCAGCAGCTGGCCAGTCATCACTTCAACGGTTATGACTCCTCTTCCTTGTCTTCACTTAGATGGTTCATGGCGAAGGGGATCTCTTCGGGGTGGGTAGCTGTGCGGGTTAGTGCCCAGGCTGTGCGTGCGTCCATGCCGGGTCCGTATGCGGCTGCCAGACGTCGGGCGCGCCATGTGGTCAGCGGTGCCAGCAGCCATCGGTTCAGTGGGAATTTGACGTGCTGGTGTCCTGTGGAGGCTTCATGGCCGGGGTTCACCTGTGCCTCCGGCAGCGCTGGTGTCCGGGAGGGAACCAGCAGCTTCTTTGAGCGGGCAGTGGGGTTCGGAGCACTGGGTGTGGCTGCAAGCTCGGAGGTTGGCCAGGGCGAGGCGCGCTTCGATCAGGGCGTGGTCGTCTTGGTCCGGGCTTCCGTACAGGAAGCGGGACATGGCATCGAGGGGTGTGTGGGCGTTGCGTACGTCGGTGAGGATGCCGAAGGTGGCGGTGCGGTCCAGTCGGCCCTCGTGAGCGGCTCGGGCCCAGCCGAGGAGGACCTGGTGTGCGTCGTCGCGTACGTCTGGTTGTCGCAGTGTCTGCATCCAGCCGTTGATCAGGAAATCACGGACGGCTGGGGCGACCTGTGCTGCGCTTACCAGGGTGTCCAGGACGTTGTATGCGGGATCGGTGAGCGCGAGGAAGGCCCGAGGGCCGGCGAGGTGGGTGTGGTACTTCTCCAACCAGGTCTCGACCGTCTCAACGACTCGTTGGAACCCTTCGGTGCTCGCGGCGGCGTAGGCCGTCAGGGCGGTCGCTGCGATGCGAGTTGCTTCGTCGTCGACGGCCAGGATGTGGCGTAGCCGGACGAGGGCCATGTGCGGCCATCGCATGCCGTACCGGCCGCTGCATGCCCAGGCGACAACCTTCCGTCGATGCGCGTCAGGCTTTTTCGCCCAGTCCAGCAGCTGTTTGTGGGCATCCCGGGCGAGTTCTTCCGTCTCCGCGGCTTGGGCGATCAGTGCGGTGACGATTCGGAGATATTGCTCGTCGGGGTAGGTAGTGGCCCAGGTGTCGAGGAGGGTGAAGAAGGGAGATTCAACCTCTGTGATGGACAGCTCCAGCAGACGGGACCCGATCTGCTCCGTCCATTTTCTCGCGACACCGTCGGGGGCGGTGATGCGGGCGAGCCACCTCGTGGTCGCCTCTCGTTCGTCGGCCCAGTGGTGCCAGTCCATGCGGATGGCGGAGCGGGCGAGGCCTGGGCGGCTGTGGAATGCGGCTGTGTCGCTGGAGGTGATGTCGACACCGACGTCTCTCAGCCGACGCCGAGGGCTGCGGCCTTCCCGGTACCGGCGCGCGACTGCCTCATGGCGAGCGCCGAACTCGGTGGCTGCCTTGATGCATCGTTCGATAGGGGCGCCCTCGAGGTAGGCGGCGGCGAGCAGCATCACTCGGTCCTGGCCGCGGGTGCCTGTGCCGGTGAGTGTCTGCTCCAGGAAGTCGGTCCATAAAAGGACTTCTTCCCGGATGCGGCGAAGCTCTTGGATTCCCTGTTCACGCTCCGGTGGAGAGGATGCGTCTATGCGCTCAACCGCTTTGGCCAGCCGTTCCGGAGCGATGCCGCGCAGGCGTTCGGCGATCGCGAAAGCATCATCCGGGCTGACACTGCGGGTGATGAGGTCAGATAGGACGCCGACGGTCCGGTCGGGAGCTGCTTGGCGCAACAGGCCGCGTGTCGCAGAGCGCTCGACGTCCTGCTGCAGCCACCCGGCCTGCGCGTGGCTGCCCCAGGCCGCCAGGTGGTTCCGGGCGACCTGGATGGCGTCGGGACGTACTGCCTCAATCTCGAAGCGGCTGTCGCCCCGCCAACCCCGCTGATTACGGGTGATGACCAGGCAACTGCCCGCGTCGTGGAGCTCTTCTGCCCAAGCAGTGAGAGTGCGGGCGGCGTCCTCGGAAAAGAAGCGCGAGGTCGCGTCGATCAGGTAGCCGTGCCCGATGGCCGGCTCGGGTAGGACCTCACGTTCCGGTGCTTCGTCCTCGTCCCAGTCGGCTGCCAGGTAGAAAAGCTGCGGGGGGCCTGCGGGAGTGGAGAGATGGGTGTGCAGGGCGCGGACTGCCGAGATGCGCCGTCCCGTGCCGCGTTCCCCCATGATGACTGCGAGGCCATGTGCAGCCAGCAGGTTTGCGGCCCGCTGCGGGGTGGGAGTGTGCGCCCAGACCGGCTCCAGGGCGGCCTCCTGGTCATCGCGCGGAATGGGGATGACCGGTAGCTTGGGTAGCCGAGTGATGTTGATGTTGCCGTGGTTGGAGCCGCCGACCTGGACAGTAGGACCGGTGTTGCCGACGGCGGACTGCCCAACAGACGGCGGGTTGGTGGGTGGCTGGGGCAGGTCATGCCCGTCGAGCGTGGTCACCTTCGCTCCGTGTTCAGGCTGCCGGAGTTGTCCCTGCCGATCTGAATGACCGAACCGGTGTTGTTCTCTGCGGTCTGGTTCACCCCGCTCTGCGGCTCTTCCGGCTTGCGACGCGCCATTGCCGCCAGTTCCTCGGCTGCTTCGGGGAAGTCCTCCACCAGCGTCAGCAACCGCCGGTTCCACCTCTCCCGCAAAGCCGCTGGATCCAGCGTGGCCGCCTGCACCTGGTCGGCATCCAGCCGGGCGAGCTGACGTTCCTCTTCTTCCTGGCCACCGCGCCGGAAGAACCGAGCTGCCAGCGAGCGCATCGACGCCCAGCTCTCCTTGGTCATCTCTCCGACCAGTGCAGCGGCGGCTGCCCCCGCCAATCCCACCAGCTGTGCTTGCTCCAGCACGACCTTCACCCCCATCCAAGATCCTCTAAGTGACCAAACGATCACCTACTGCAATCAGGAAGGGTCTCAGAGATGCCGATATAGAGAGACAGAGTCCATGAGAATGACTGAAACCAGACGTCGACGAGCATCACGCTACTGACGACACCAAGACAGGGCGAAGGCCGTTCATCGGGTGTGAGTGCGGAGCGTTGCTGTAGGCAGTGTTGAGGAACTCATCCCGGCCGCTGCTGTGCACCGTGACTCTCCGGCCGCCCGAGAGCGCGGGTCGGTGCACGACGATCGGCGCGTTGGTCACGCCTTCCAACGTGCCCCGGGCCGGTGCGCCGGGCGAGCGACTCGGGGGCCGTGAGGGTGAGTCGCCTGACCAGTCCCAGCGGTTCCGCTCGCTGGGGCGGGTCGTACAGGGCCCGGCCGCCGGCGCCGACCTGCCCGAGCTCGGTCATCAGCGCGACGCCGGTCGGGATCTCGTTGGCTGTCCAGCCCCGTGGTGTCGAGCATCAGGCCGTCCAGCGGGCCGCCGGCACCCGGACAGAGCTGAAGGGGGAGATCAGCAATTGCTGATCTCCCCCTTCAGCTCTGCTCTACGGGTGGGGGCCGATGACGAGGACGGTGATGACCGAGACGGTCTCGCCCGCCGCGTTCCTCTCGTCCGGCCCGTACATCCAGTAGATGCGCCAGGCGCTGGGGTTGTGGTTCTCCACGTAGGAGTCCCAGACCTTCTCCGAGGCGTACCCGGGGAAGTTCTCGTACTGGTGGGAGTGCAGGCCGGGGTGGCGCGGGTTGGCCTGCAAACGGGCGAGTGCGTTGTTGACCTTTTTGAGCTTGGCCGGGTCGGCCTTCGAGCCGACAGTCAGGCGGTTGAGGGTCTCGTCGGCGTCTTCGGTGAAGCGGAGGCTGTGCACCTGGTTCTAGTCCTCGTAGTCCTCGTCGAGGTAGTGCGAGAAGTCGCCGCGGTCGATGGTCTTGCCGGCCTTGGCCTGCTCGATCCCGGTGCGGATGCGCTCGGCGAGGTGCGGGTCGTTCCACACCTGCATCTCCCGCTCCGGGATGGAGACGACCGGGGTCAGCAGCAGCACGCCGTCCGGGTTGCTCTCGATCCGGTACCGGCGGCCCGCACGGGCTCCGGCACGGCCGAGGGAAACTCGTCCGCGGCTGTCGACCTCAGTCTCGGCGACGGTCTCGAACTCCTCGCGCTCGTGAATGGCGGTCATGTGCGTACTCCCTCGGTTCCGCCGGAAGGCTCTCCACAGCTCATGCCTCCTTCGAGCGGGAGGCACGCCTTCCAGCGCTTATTACCAAGGTACCCGCATTTGGGAAAGTGGGTAACTCCCACTTTCGTGGTCCTCCTCTCCTCAAGGCCCGCTGGCTTCGGCACCGCCCGCGGCCTCGATGGTGTTCTCCGTGGAGGCCGCCACCTTCCGCGCGGGGCGTGCGATGAACGGGGCGAGCAGCTCGTAGCGGTTGACCTCAGCCGTCCCGGTCGGGCTGAGCGGGGCGGTGATGTAGGTCTTGTGGACCTGGAGCACGCCCTCCTTAGCCAGCTCCCGGAAGCCGCGCTCGGCGGTATCGGGCGACCATCCGTACCAGTCCTTCATCCGCTCGGTCGGAAGCTCGAAGAAGGCCGGCTCGCAGCTGGCCGTCAGCAGCATGGCCAGGGCCGGGAGGCTGAGCTGGTCGATCAGGCCGGTACGCCAAAGCTCGAACGGGATCTTCAGGTAGGCGTCGCGGTTCTGGTTGCCGGGCCGGGTGTACGGATCGAGGCTTCCGTCCTCGCGCAGCAGCGTGACCTGGATGTCCCAGGTCCCCTTGGGCCGCTCGTAGGTGATCAAGCGGCGTTCCTTGAGGCGCTTGAGGACTTTGGTCACCGCCGTGCGGGCGGAGGCGGGCGTCGCGTTTTCCGTGGTGCCGAAGGCCCTGGCCCACACCCCGCCGGGGAGGGTGGTGCTCCACCCCGACTCGGGGGTCTCGGCGCTGGTGACCGCAATGATGAACAGGTAGGCGCGCAGGCCGCGCACGTCTCCATTAGTGACGAACTCGGCCAGCCGGCTGGACCGGTCCGCCTCGTCGCGCTTCTTCTGGACGAACGCCCGCCAGATGGGGGCAAAGTCACGCGCGGCCCGCTCGAGGAGGGCTTCCCGCGTCTCGGCGGGAGAGGCGACCGGCTTCTGGGATGTCTGCTGCTTCACACCACAGACCATGCCGGACGGGCACCCCGCAGACAAACAATCCAGCTTCCGTAGTTCAGACGCTGTAGCGGGTATCTGGAAGATACGAGTGACGATGACAACTGACGATGACAGTGACGAGGTCAATGCCAATAACACCAGTAGGTGGGGTTCAGACGGCGCAGCGCTGAATCCGTGGGTCCCCGGCACGGGAGCCATCCGCCAAGGCAGAAACTGCCACCCGCTTCACCAGAAACCCGCGAAGGCCCCCCGCTGGCCCAGAGGACGGGGATCTCGTGCGTCACTGCGTCGGCGGGCCACTACCGGCAGCGCGGGATGGTTGACCCGGACCTCCGCCAGGACGGTGCCGGTCGCCGGGTCGCGGTGCACCGGGACGTACAGGCCCCAGTCGGCGGCACCGGCCGTGAGCCAGTCCCCGGACCACGGGGCGTCGGGGGCCTCCAGCTCGCGCCCGGCGAGCGGGCCGCCCACGAGTCGAACCATCACAGCGGTGCCTCCTCCGGCGGGAGTTTCCCGCCTCACCCCTTGGCGGGGCTCAGCGCCCGGAGGACAGCGCCAGGGTGCCGGCGACTTCCGTCCCGGCCCGGCCGCAGGGTCGACGTCGGGTGCGGCGCGGCGGCCCGGCCGACGCGCAACCGGCTGAGCGCGCCCCGATCCCCGGCCGCAACCGGGGACGCCCATCCCGCCCGTCCCTTCCTCCTTCACACCAGCCAAGAGACATGGGCAGAGCAGCCGCAACGGGGATGTCAGCAGGCCGACCACGGCAAAACCGCGTGGTGACCTGCACGGACACGGGGACGGTCCTGCGGGCCGCGCAACACCTACCGCAACCCTTGCCGCAACACCCATCGCAACAGACAGGCGCAACACCTGGCGCAACCCCCGTGCTCCTGGTCGACCGGGACGGCCGGTCACGCAGCCCGGACGGCTCCGTGAGCGCGGGCGAGGTGGCGCAGCTCGGAGCGTGCCGCCGGCGCCGGCGCCGGCGCCGGCGCCGGCGCCGAGGGGACGGTCTCCCAGTAGGGGTGCCACCACAGCCGGACGGACAGGTGCAGCAGGCGGCGGCGCAGGGCGGTGGTGTCGCGGGGGCGGGGTGCGGCGAGTGCATGGTAGGTGGCGTTCCAGGCGGCTTGCGTCTGCACCAGGTCGTCGGGGAAGTCGGTCACGTCCATATAGGCATTAGATCGCTTGTTCGAATTGCGTGTCACTTCGGACACGCTCGCCCCTGGCGCAGATCGGGTGCGGACCAGCGCGGTCGGCCTCATGGTCAGGTCCCGGACGCCTTACGTCGAAGCGCGCCCCCTTGTGGTCCGCGTCGGCTATACCGGGATGGATCCGATCACCGCGCCCGCCGTAGTAGATCGCGGCGCACCGCGCTGAGCAGCCGTGGTCGGGCTGTGGGCGGTGCGGGCGGGAGTCGTGGTCGGCCTGTTGGTCGGGCCGTGGTCGCCCCGACCACGGCGGCTCGGTGGGCGCTCGCAGGGGCTCCCGGGTGGGTGCTTTTCCGTCGCATACGCGGGCGCAGTCCGAGCGGGGCACGTCCGACCTGCCAATCAATCTGCGGGAGCAGTTCACGCTCGCCGTCTCAAAGCCCTCTACCTAATATGGACTTCACAACTCTGGGCCTGGTCGGAAGCCTTGCCACCGGCCCGTTGGCCTTGTGGCTTCGCCTTCGCTGGCGCGTGCGGCAAGAGCAGGCGCGCGGTGCCTACCTCGTTGGTATCGCTCAGGCCCTCCCCCGGGGAGGGCGGTTCGACGGACAGTGTGGGGACGGAACCCGGCTTCGTCTGGTCGTGAACGGGAGCAGCGAGCATGAGTGATCGTGAGCCGCGGGAAGCCATGGGCACGGCACAGCCGGCCCAGAGCGCCTCCAGCTTCCCCTCCACCGAAGAATTCGAGGCCTTCTACCTGGAGTTCACACCCAAGCTGGTCGGTTTCCTCATCAGGCAGGGAGCGCGTCTCTCGATAGCGGCGGAGATCGCCCAGGACACCATGCTCACGGCGTTCCGGAAGTGGGCTGAGATCAGCAACCCGCCTGCCTGGACCCGGCGGGTCGCATCCCGAGAACTCATCCGGCATCTCAGCCGCGCCGAAGCGGATCTCTGTGAGGACGTTCCAGAGCCTTCCCCGCTTCTTTCCTCACCGGACGCCGCTGCGGAATGGGAGCAGCAGCAGGACCTCCTGCGACTGCTGGCCGATCTCCCTCCCCGCCAGCGGCAGATCATGGCCTGGAAGTACGACGGTCACTCGCCTACGGAGATCGCCGAAGAGTTGGGCATCAGTCCTGAAACCGTACGCTCCAGCCTCCGCAAGGCCCGCCTCATGCTTACTGCCCGCCTGGCACCGCGTGAGGAGCGTGAAGACCGATGACAGACCTGTTCGAGCAGTCGTGGGCGAAGCAGAACACGCGGTTCGACACGGAGCTGGCAGACCTTCTTGACCTCAAGGCCGGCCTGCGTGAGATCTCGCTGGAGAGGGATCAGGCGCAACTCGAATCCGGGCTGGAAAACGTCCTGGATCTGTCGGGGGGGCTAGCGGCCATTCTGGCAGGGAACCTTGACGCGCCCGGGTTCGTGCCGGTTGAAACCGCTTCAGCACAGCCGGGCCAGGACCCCGGACCGTGGCTTGAGGCGGTGCCTGTAGAGGCCCGCCTGGCTGTGCGGACGTCTCCTCTCGCGCACGCCCTGCATCTGTCGCATGCGGCGGTCCGCTCTCTCTCACGCGCCCAGGAGCAGGCGCAGCAGGAGGAAGCCCGCAGCCAGCGCGAACCGCAGGGCCCCGGTCCGATTCACCAGTTCGACACCGACCGGATGATGGCCACCAACTGCACTCGTGCGCTCCTTGTCGACTGCGACGTCGAAGCCCTTCCCCCTCAGGCTGTCCTGTGTGCACATGACCTGCTGTGTGTGCTCGAGTACGTCGAAGCGCACGGTCGCGCGCACTACGCCCAGGCTCTGGAAGGTGCTCTCGCGCGAGCTCAGGACCTCCTGCGGGCCCTGACTACGGAGGTCGTCACCCTCCTTGGCCTCAGCGAGACGCTCCGCCCGGACTACGAGACGCTCCTAAGCCTGCTGGATGACTTCATCGGTGCAGACCTGCGCCGGGCGGACCTGGCAGAGGTCAACCTGGACGGGCTGTGGTGGTCAGAGACCTCAACGAGCTGGCCACCGTACGTAGACATCGAACTGCTCAAGCTCGACTCGGTCCAGACCGCACCAGGAATCTATGTGATCACCCAACGCGGTATGACCAACATCCCCGACAACCTCGCGTGCGCGTGAGCTGGGTTCCGGTAACGGGCGAGGCCCGCCCTCCCAGGCTGCTCGCGAAACCGACTCTCAGCGACTGCACGGTGGCTGGACAGGCCACACGAGTCAGCGGCTGCGCAGTTCCTCGGACCAGTTCCGGAGCTGGTCTTCGAGGATGAGGTTGTCGCCGCGTGCCACCGTCTGGAGCAGCTGGGCGCACACGGTGGCTTCGGCGGCGAGGCCGGCCGGGCTGCCCAGGATGGGGAAGACGGCGCGGACGCGGGCGGCGACGTTCTCCTGGAGCAGCGTGTAGGCGTAGAACGTGGCGGCGTCGAAGCCCTCCGGAGCTCGCCCCCAGCCCTCCCAGTCCAGAAGCTGCAGGGGCGCCGCGGTGAGGTTTGCCCAGTGCAGGTCGGAGTGGGCGGCGGTCGAGCGGGCCACGGCCGGGGCCGGGATGCCCAAGAACTCGGGGATCGCCCGGTCCATGTACTGCGGCCGTACGGCGACGCGGTCGGTGTCGACGGCCGACACCTTCTCCAGCGTCCCGGCGAGGTCGGCCCACCAGGAGTCCGGCAGCTGAAGGTCGCACTGGAGGACCGGATCGTCGGACAGGACCGGCTGGTCGACGCGGGCCGACAGTTCCGCCCGGTAGGCGGTGCCGTCGTCGACGGCATCGTGGACAGCCAGGAGAGCGGGCCGGCGCCCGTCGAGGTCCCCGAAGACGTGCTGCGCGTCGAGGGCTCCGTCCCACAGCTTCCCCGACGCCTTGTCCTCCGGAGCCGACACCAGCCGCAGCCACACCGGGGCGCCGACGGCAGTGCGGGCCGGGACACCCAGGGTGCGCCCGGCCCAACCCCAGAACTCCCCGCCCGGCTCGACTCGGACGTCCAGCGCCTGGGCGGCGCGGGCGTGGCGGGAGCGCATGCGCTGTTCGGTGTCCGGGTCAGGGGGAGGCGAGTACACCGGTGATCTCCCGCAACTTGGCGGCGGTCAGGGAGGGTTGGGCGACGGCGTCGGCCGCCTCCTTCCAGTGTGGCGCACCGGAGGCGGCGAGAAGGACGTTTGTCACTCCTGGGCATGACGCGACGGCGAGGATGCACGCCTGTGCGGGGGTCAGGCCCGGCCGGATGAGGTCGGCGAGCTCCTGGTCGACGATGCCGGGGAGCTCGCCGCCGTGCAGCGGAGCGGAGGCCATCACCCGCAGCTCCGCCCCGGCTGCGGCCGTGAGCGGGCCCCGGCCGTGAAGGGCCTGCGTGATCGGCGTCATCATCACCAGACTGACCGGCATCTGGACCGCGACCAGGTGGTGACGGCCGCCCGCGGCTTCGGCGGCCAGGGCGAGCAGTTCCCCCACCGTGAACGCCTCTTCTTCCAGGCCCGCCCACGTGGCGATGCCGTACCCGGCCACGTTCCCGGCTGCCACGGCTTCCTCGAGGACGACGAACGCCTCCCGCATCGCGCGGTGCAGGGTCGGGCGGTCGCCGGGGTGCGCGCGCTCCGGGTTGTGCAGCAGGACCAGGTCCAGCCGCTCGCGCCCGAGCTGGGCGCGGTTGCGGCCCACCTGCCAGCGCACGTACTGCGGGGCGAGGCTGTGCCCAACCACCCGCCTGGTCCTCGGTGAGGACACCGGCGCTCACGGCATCGGCACCAGTGGCCGCGGTGAAGTACCCGGCCTTCGTCGCGATCCGCAGGGCCGGGTGGGCGGCCAGGGCCAGGGCCAGCAAGTCCTGAGCGCGGCCGGTGGCGTAGTTGGGGGCGGTATCGATCCACCGCGCGCCGGAGGCGGCCGCACGGACGGCCGCCTCCGGGATCGCCCGGCACCGGTAGGTGCCCAGAGCGAGCTCCGCTGTCACAGCAGGCTCCCCACCGTCGCGGCCTGCCCGGCAACGAGCTCCTGGACCAGCCCGGCGATGTCCTTAACATCAAGGCCGGCTGTTTCCGCGAGCGCGGCCAGGTCCACGGTGCGGCCGTCGACCAACGGGCGCAGCACCGCCTCCGCCGCGGGCGCGAACTCGAACGTGCTCCCGGCGGCGGACAGCGTCACCGCGTCCTCATCGACCTCCAGCACCGCGCGGGCGGTCGTCAGCCGCACCCGCAGACCACCGTCGGCCGGGATGCCGTCGATGTACGGCAGGCTCGGCACCATCCGGCCGACGGCCTGCCCGTCCATCGCCGTCCGGTAGCGGGCGAGCAGCTCGGGGTCGTCCAGCAGTTCGGCGAGACGCTTGCGCATCCCGTCCACGGCGTCGGCCTGGACGTCCGGTGCGGCGAGCAGTGGCAGGTCGCGCCTCCAGTCCTCGTGCGTGAGCAGTTGCTCGGACACCCACGCCATCAGGTCGGTCGCGGTGTGGGTCTGCAGGCCGCAGGTGACGTGCAGGGAGCGGGTGCCCTGGTCGGCGGAGACCGCGTGCCACACGCCGCGCGGCACGTACAGGACGTCGCCCGGCCACAGGACCAGGTCGGCGACCGGCTCGGTGGGCGCCTCGCCCGGGTCCTCGATGTCGCGGTACAGCGGGAACGGGCGGGTGGTGCCGTAGATCCGCCACCGCTTCGCGCCGTCCAGCTGGACCACGATCGTGTCGTGGTCGTCCCAGTGGACGCCGAAGCCCTCGGTGGCACTCCATGAGGCGTAGAGGTTCGCCTGCACGCGGGTGCGCAGCTCGCGCTCGATCGCTTCGCAGAGGCGGGCGATCGGCGGGTGGAGTTCGTCGACGCTGTCCAGGGCGAGCGAGGCGCCCTCCTTCAGGCGGGCGTGGAGTTCGGCGGGGTGGAGGCGGTGCCACACGGTGTGGCGGCGGGTGGCGACCGGGGTGGTGTAGCCGCCGACCAGGAGGGTCTCGCCGTCGCGGGACAGCCGCATCCGGGGCGGTTCCAGGCGGTGGGCGGCGAGGATCTGGTTGAGGTCGTCCCAGGTCATGATCCCGGCGACGTCGAGGGCGTCGGGTACGTGGCGGTGTTCGCGGTGCAGTGCCTGGGCGAGGAAGTCCTCGCCCAGGCACGCCGCGATGGACGTGTGCGTCATCGCGTCAGGGCTCCCGGTCCGTCAGTCGTTGCCGTCGCTCTTGCCGGTGCCGCCGCCGTCCGAGGGGATGGCGTTGCGGCCCCGGGCGGCGACGATCAGCCGACGGGAGCGGACCAGGCCGCCCGTCGACGGCACGGCGGGCGGGGGCGTGGCGGGACTCTGCATGAGGACCCTCCTCCTGATCGGGCGGCCGGGCTCTGGATAGCCGCGGCCGCGAACACCGTCAGTACAGCCGCGAACCACGCGGGCGATAACCCCGTGATGGGGCCCCCACGGTGGGTATGGTCGTTGGGCTGACGCACTGTCATTCCACGAGAGTTCTGGGGGACTTGTGGACGACTTACCGCCGTCACCCGCCCAAGTGCCGCGCCGCCTGCTGACCGACCCCGCGTTCGTCCGTGCCTTGCGTGAGCGGGACTTCACCACGGTGTTCGCCATGACCCACGACGCGGGGATCTCCTTCAACCGGATCGCCGAAGCGTGCGCGCTCAAAGCCGAGCGGGTCAGCCAGATCGCCCGGGGCACCACAGCTGTCACCGCCCTCACGACTGTCGAGCGAATCGCCGGCGGACTGCGCATTCCCGGTGCCCTACTGGGGCTTGCTGCGCAACCCTGGGAGGACACCGCCGTTCACAGCACGGAGCCCGACCATGGAGACGATCCGATGAAGCGACGCAACCTGCTGCGCGGCGCACTCGCCGCCGGCCTCACCGCCCCGGCCCTCGCCGCCCTCACCGCCGCCCGGACCGACGTCGACCAGACCCTCTCCCCCGACACTCCCCAGGACCTGGCCGACCTCGAGGCCGCAGCCGAAAGCTACGGATACGGCTACCACGGACAAGCGCCCACCCGCGTCCTGGCCGACCTGGTCACCGACTTCACGACCCTGCGCCCGCTCCTCACCGTCCCTCAGCCCGCACCAGTACGGGCGCGGCTGTGCCGGACGACCGGGCAGATGGCCGGGATGACCGCGATCGTCTTACACGACCTGGGCAGCCGCCGGGAGTCCCGCGCCTGGTTCGCCACCGCCGCCCGGGCCGCCGCCGAATCCGGCGACCCCCAGCTGCACGCCTGGGTCCTCGCCCGCGAGGCGATGGTGCCGCTCAACTACGGCGCCCCAAAGGCAGCGGCCGACCTCGCCGAACAGGCCCGCCGCATCGCCAGCACCCGGCCAACCGCCGCCGCGGTGCTGGCGGCCGCCGTCGCCGCCCGTGCCTTCGCCCTCAACCACCAGAGCGAACAGGCCCGCCAGGCGCTTGCCGACGCCGACGCCCTCATGGAACGGCTCCCCCAGGGCGAGCGGTCGGACACGTGGCTGACGTACGGCGAGCAGAAGCACCACGTCCACCTCAGCCACGCCTTCACCACCCTCGGGGACACCCGCCGCGCCCGGGAGAGCCAGCAGCACGCCCTGGAGCTGTCTGCGCCGACCTGCCGGCCCGTCTATGAGAGCGCTTCCTCGCACACCCTGATCGGGGCCGGTCCGCTCCCGCTGATGGGGCTGTGCAGGCTGTGCCGAGGGATCCACGCTTCGCTCGCTGCGCCAGGCCGACGTTCCCGTTGACCCGCAGCAGCGCGCCGTCCTGGAGACCGTGGCCGCCGCCATGGCGTAGCCGGGCCACCGGCTCCCGGGCAAGCCTCTCGCTCGGGGGCGCCCGGGTCAGGTGGTCTGCCGCACCGGACGGCCGACGGACCACAGATCGCCAGGTGCGCGTACGAACGCGGCGTGGGCCTGCATGTCTCGCTTCAGCTGTGCGGCGGAGATGGTGTGGCCGCGTCGGGCGAGCACGTCGCGCAGTTCGCCGGGCGTCAGAGGTCGGCCGCAGCGCGCGAGGTAGCGGGCTGCGAGCTGCTCGTTGGTGGGATAGGCCGGGGGCTTCACCACCAGGAGCGAATCGCTGAGCGTTCGGTGCTCGGTCATCCCGGCTTGCGCCAGCTCCAGCAGCGGCTTCGCTACACCCCCTGCCTGCGACAGGCGGCGTCGCCAGTTGTCGCGGGTCAGGTAACCGTGGCGGTGGCACCACCACAACAGCCCGCCCACAGCGGCCGTCGCGGCCAGCGGGTTGTTCGCGGCGAGGACAACCAGGCGGTGAACGCCAGCACCGAACAGCTGGAACGCGATGTCGATGAGTACTAGCGCGTTCGCGGCGGTGGCCTCCAGGCCGGCCATGCGCAGCACGCTCTCCGTGACGGGGATCCAGTCGATGACGGCGAACCCGAAGCGGGAAAAGACGCTGTCCTTGGAGACGATGACGGACGGCCCCAGGAACTCCGCGAGCGCCATGGTGGGCGCGTCGTCGGGATCGCCCCGGTGCCGCTTCGGCATCTCCCGGTCGACTCGCAGGATGTGCCGGGTCTGCGGGGCCAGGTGGTCGCGGATCTCCAGGTCGACCACTCGCAGTGCGGGCAGGATCTGCTGATCGAGCACACGGCGTGCCTGACTCTCCGACGCTTCGAGGTCGGCGGCCACTTTGGCCAGGTGTTCGTCGACTTCGCCGGGGACGTGCGCGGCGATGTACGGGGTGGCACGGCCGGTGACAGCCAGCGCGGTGACCCGGTCCTGTCGGCCGCCGTGCTTGGCCAGGGCGCAGGCTTCAACCAGCAGCGCGTTGGTGTCGAGGACGGGCAGCAGCATCCGCCGGTCCAGCACCATCGGGTTGAACGCCGATCCGGAGGGGACCAGCAGGGGCGGTGCCGCATCGGCACGGTCGAGCGTCATGGATCAAGTGTCGCCACTGCCACTGACATCGGTGCGGAATTTCCGGGCCCGGACCGGCCTGGGTGACAGATCCTCAGAGCCCGTCGTCGGCCGATGACTACGAAGCCCAGCCGGGCAGAGTCCCACGCGCGCGTGCGTCCTGTTTGGCGACGCGGACCCGGGCGGCGGCCCACTGATCAGCACCACGCTCAACGTCCCGCCGGTAGGTGGCGCACGCCCCGACGGAAGCAGGTCCGGGCTCGTTCAGGCCGCAACCCCAGCAGACGACCCGGTCGGCGTCGGCCGGGCAGGCAGTGCGGGTCCCGCAGCGGGAACACGCGTGCACGCTGTCGCGGTCCAGGACGTCGGTGCTGGCGATCTCGGTGTGCGTGCGGCAGAAACCGCAGCCCACGGTCATCGGCCGGGTCCGGTCGACGTGCTCGCGGTCGGCGGTGAGGGTGAAGTCCGCGGAATCCGGCTCCCCGATCAGCCCGCACGCTGTGCACGCGAAGTACGGCGCGCGTTCTGCTCGGGGGATCTCGGTCACCGGGAATCTCCTCCAGGGCGGCTACACGTCACGGGTTCGGGAAACCCTATCGGCCCGCGCTGGCCGTGGTAGGGGGATCCAGCCGGGCGGGCCGGGCCCGGCGGCGTCAGGCCCGCCAGCGGAACAGGCCCCGGAGTCCACCGGGTTCCGGGGCGGCGTCCGGGTCCGGCTCCGCCTGTGCGACCGCGGCCGCGCGGGCGACGTCGGCCGCTTCGGCGGCAGCCTGCTTGCGGGCCACGTCGCTGGCGTGGCAAGTCCCGCACACAGACACGTTCCCGGCGTTCCAGGCCGTCTGGTGCGCGGTGGTCTCCTCCCAGTGCTGGTTGGTGAACTTCTGCCCGCACCGCTTGCACACGGGACGCTGCGCCTCCCGCTCAGCAAGGCGGCGCTGCTCCTCCGCCGCTTGGGCGCGGGCCTCCTGCTCGGGAAAAGGACGTCGCCGTCGGGGTTGTCCAGTGCGGCCGTCAGCGTCTGCTCGCCCTTGCGTCCCAGCCGCCGCCACACCGCCGCGTCCGCGCCGTGCTCTTGGAGCTGCTCCAGGGTGGTGACGACGACAGGCACCGCCTGGCGGTAGTCCCGCGCGATGATGGCCTTCTCGTAGAGGGAGTCGTACCGGCGCGGCGCCCAGTAGCGGTGGCCAGCCTCCTCCAAGGCGGCGACCGTGTTGGCGACCTTCGCCTCGGTGGTGTCCACGAAGACGAACGCGAGGGGCACCAGGCCCTCGCGGCCGGTCGGCGGGTAGAACCTGCGCCACAGCGGCGTGGTCGTCGTAGCCGGTGCCCAGCAGCTGACCGGTGTCCGGGTCGCACTCCTGCTTGCGCAGCACCGAGACCCGTATGCCCTTCGGCTCCAGCAGCTGCTTCGCCTCGCCGTGTCCGCGCTTGGTTAGCACCCACACCTGCCGCTGGTCCCCACCGACTCGATCCTCTCAGGGAATCGAGCCTCCATCAAACTCGGAGCGGTTCAGTGTCTCGACCGTCGGCTGCCTGGACGTGACGACTGTCGGCTACTCCGTCTGGTCGGGGCCCCTGAAACCAGCGCGGGCTCGCCAGGCGAGCCTCCTGGCCGAAGGTCCCGCGCTGGGTTTTGCTCTAGTGGGTGAGGTAGCAGTCGGAGACCCAGCCGGTCACGCCCGTGTCTTCGTTGGTGATGTTCCACCAGATGCGCGACCTGCCGTCAGGACACGTTACCCACTCGTTCAACACACTGCTGTTGTAGTCGAGGCAGTCGTCCTGGTAACCGACCCCAACGACCGAGGTGCCGGTTCCTGGCGCGCTGTGAATCCTGACTCCATCGGCTGTGAAGTGTCCGCACTGCAACGGTCCAGCCGGGCTGTAGTGCGCCTCACCAGTAGTCGCAAGGGGACCGTTCGCGGCAGCTGCTGTCCCCGTTGTGAGCGCGAGTGCACAAAGTCCCACTGCAACGGCCGTAACCACACTGCGTCCCGCCCTGTTCCGCATAGCTATAAAGCTCCTATCTCCATGAAGTGCCACAGCGTTGGTCGATGCGCTGCGCACTACATGCTTCCGCGCGGGCATGTCCACTGCCATGTTTTCGATGCTCGTCGAATCGCGGCACAATTCGCTGGCTGCCAGGAAGACGAGCCGTTAGGACGATGCGTCGGGGGCAGGGATGAGGCCGGTATGCCGGCCCCACCGGAAGGCCGCTGCGCGCTCGGCCTGCCAGACCCGGCTGCGGTGGTCTGATTTACCACGCCCACGAGTGAACACCGCCGGGATACTCCGCCATCCCGTCCCTACCGCCGTTACGAAGGTTACGACTCGTCGGATCTTCCAGAAGGACACCCGTGCGCATCCTCACCGCCTTCGCGGCCGCCGCTGCTGCCCTCGCTGCACTGATCACCCCCTCGCACGCCGACGGCCCACTCGGGGCCAAGGGCGACACCCTGTCCATGCCGCTCGCCGACGCCCTCGCCGCACTGCCCGCCGCGGGAGATGACCGCGCCGGCTACCAGCGCAGCGCGTTCAAGCACTGGGTCGATGCCGACCGGGACGGCTGCAACACTCGCAACGAGGTCCTCAAAGCCGAAGCGGTCACCGCGCCGGAGCAGGCCGCGGGCTGCGAACTCTCCGGCGGCCGGTGGTACAGCGCCTACAGCAACACCTACGTCGACGCACCCCGCGGTCTGGACATCGACCACCTGGTATCCGTAGCCGTGACGATCTAAATCGGTATTTTTGCAGTTCAAAACGTCAGCGCCATACCGCCGACAAGTGTCGGCTGCGAGATGATCAGCGCATGAATTTCCGCGCGTATGCCAGGCAGGTTCGTGACTGTGATCTCCCTTTCGGCAGGCGCTATCGAGCTTTGAGGGACGCAGTGGGCTGCTACTGCCCACTCGGATTTCACGGAACGTGGTCATACCTGAGCACGGCAGGTGACCTCAGGAACGACGAGACGGCACTGCTTCACGCGCTGGAGAAGCTGGAGGCCAGCCGCACAGTGTGGCTGCAGGAGGTGGCGTCGTTCGCAGATCGCCGCCGTGTCGACAAGGCACGCCACCGGCGGACTCCGTGCCAGGTGGAGGTTCGCTACCTGCTCGGGTGGAGATGGCCCGGTCCCGAAGGGAAACAGGCGACACTAAACGAGGTCGGGCGGCTTTGGGCCGCCCACTACCGAGCCCCCTTTCCCGACGTTCCGGCCGGCAGCAAGGGAGCCCTGGCCGAGCTGGACACGTGGCTGGCCGGCTGCGTCTCCACCTACCTCGCGAATGACGGGGATCTTGACATCGGTCGACAGAACGTCATCACGAAGTGCCTGCCGAAGCTACGTCGGCACGTTGCCCAACTGGGCTATCCGTGGGCCTTCCCCCAGGCATTTGCATACTTCCGCCTCCTGCTGAAGATGACCGAGCTGATCCACAACGACAAAGCCCAGGAGACTGACGGGTGAGCCAAGCTCCTCATCGGGATCAGTCCGTGTCCGTGGCGGCCAGGACGGCGATTCGTCGAGCCCCTGGGGCAACGGAGACCAGCCCTATGTCCCAGGCCACGAGCTCGAACCACTTTGTGGCGGCCTCGAAGCTGTACCAGTCGCACGCCTGGGCGTTTCGTTCCACTTCGCTGAACGGTGCTGCCACGGATGCTCCGGAAAGGCTGCCGACGGAACGCCATGCGGCCAGTCGCCCGTAAGCGCCATACTCACCGTTGTTGTACGCACCGCCGGTCGATGCCGCCGCGAAAAGCATGCGCCAGGCGTGTTCCGCTTGGCAGGAGGAGAGGGCGAGGCGTTTGCGCGGACCTACCCCGTTCAGGCACTCCAGGCCCAGCGTCACCAACAGGTCGGGAAGGCACTCCGTCTCGACCGGCTCAGCCAGGTCGTACGTTCCCGTTTCACTGCGGCCATTGGACTCCTTGGCCCAGTTGGCCACGGCTGCAGCAGCGGCCTCGCTGAATTTTTCCGTCGTTGTATCGGTCACTTGCGGCAGGTGCCTGACGCTGCCCAGCGTGACACCGGAGCCGTCCTGGGGCCCGTAAGGCATCGAGTAGCTGCCCCCACCCACTGAGTAACTCGGCAGGGGTGGCGTCTCCTCGATCACCGACAGCTCCAGCGGCAGCCAGGCAAGCGGATGATGGCGCCAGTGCGGTGACGTCGCCCACGCCTCGATCACCGGCGACTCCGCGATCGTGATGCCTCTGAGCACCATCTCGTGGACGAGGCAGACCCGAAGCTCCTCCGAGGCTGCGGCGCGTGAGCTGCCGCCTGCGAAGACGAAGGTCAGGTCGTGTGGTGTCTGGCCCTCGGCGAGCAGTGAAGCCGCGTAGCGGGCCAGCTTCCGGTTGCCGGGCGAGGCAGCGGACACGAGCCGCACCGCCTGCTCGACGTGTTCGGGACCTGGAGCCATGGTCAGCAGGCGGAGAAGACGGTCGAAAACACTGCGATACTGCCAGATCTGAGCGGCGGAGGAACCGTATCGGTTGGCCAGGGCAATGCCGAGATCGGCCACGAACTCGGCATCACCTTGGGTGAGCCTGCCCTCGGCCGTGTTCCATACCTCGGTGACCCTCTTCAGGTCGGGCAGTCGCGTCACGATCTTCTGTATCCGGTCGCTCACGCCGTGACCCTAAGGGAGGGCTGGTCCGAGAGACACACCCTTTTCTGCGGCCTCAGTCGGCCTCGTAGCGCGCCAACCGCCGACGCAGGTCGAGGTTCTCGCCCTGCGCGATTTCGAGGGCCTTGCGAAGGCTCGCCAACTCCTCACGGTGAGTCTCCTGCTGCCGCGTGAGGCGGGCACTCAGTGCTCTCACCGCGGCGGAGGTCGAGGAGTCACCCGACGCATCTGCGGGTGCGGCCGGAACAGACCCTCCCTTGGCACGGCGTCGCTCGATCTGCATCCGCAGTTCCGGGCTCCGGTAGAGAAAGTCGGTGCTCACTCCGGCCTGGCGGGCCACGGCGGTGAAGCTGATGGGCTTACCGACCTTGACCAGCTCGGCGAGGGCGGCGCGAGCCCGCTTCTCTGCTTCCCGAGTGCGGGCGTGGGTGGCATTGCGTAGGTGTTCGGGCAACGGCGTCATGCGGTCGGCTCCTGATGCTGGGCTGTGAACGGCGGCTCAGGGCGGTCTGCTGCGCCTGCCCCGCGAACCGCCCTCAGTTGTCCGTCCTCGTGGACGCTGACCTGGTCCAGGGCGACGAGGACCTTGCTCAGGGCGCGGGTCTCGGCGAGGCGGCCGGCGAGCACCGAGACCGCCTCAGCACGGTTGTCGTACATCCAGCGGTAGAACGCCTCGATGGTCACCAATGTGCTGCGGCGTACGTTCTTCGAGAGCCTGCCGCCCTTGTTCGGTCCGGTCATCGCGGTGTGGTTGTTGAGGGTGTCCACGAATCCGCTTAGCCAGGTCCGGAGTTGTTCCGGAGAGTCGACGAGTTGAGGGCCGGAGCAGCCGGCCTGGTCGATGTACCACTGGAGCCACTTCAGGTGGTCGAGGCGGCTCTTGACCGACGACCACACGTACCGTTCCGTGGTGAGCTGCACTGACAGCCACCACTTCGCGGCTTCCCGGAGCCAGTCCGTCGTGAGTTGGCTGAAGTTGGCGACGGCCCGGCCCCAGGGCTCGTGCTCGCGTTGCGGGATGCGCCGGTCCAGGCCGGGATTCCACACGTCCAGCCGCCACCACTCGCCGTCGTGGTAGGCGTGGGCCAGGCGGTCCTGCAGGTGCTTGACGCTGTGCAGCACATGCGTGACGAGCCTCCTGTTCCTCGACGGATCAGTCCGCATGACCGCCCGCTGCACTTCGCGCGCCCACTCCTCATGGGAAAGCGTTGTCAGCGACCTCGCCGAGCGCGCCTGCGGGCCGCCGTGCTCGATCGCAAGAGTCAATCCTCGCCTGAGTTCCTGGAACCGCTCGGTGGTGATGGCGTACCCCTCGGCCACTTGCTGATGGATACACCAGGCCAGCTCCCAGATCATGGGCTCGGGCAGCCCCTGGAAGCTGATCGCCTGGGTGAACCAGCCCTTCTCCCGGTCGATGACCTGTTTACGGAAGGCACTGCCGTAGTCCTCGGGCATGTTGGCGGAGTCGAAGTGGTCCCGCCGGTGCGCCTCCGGCAGGCTGTCCCACAGACGCCTCGCCTTCTCCTCGCTGAAGAGCCGGGCCACGGGCAGACGCGGATCTCGCTTGTCCTGCCGCTTGCGCTCCGGAGTCCGCGGCGACGGGACGGCCAAATCGTCGGCCACGGCATGGAGGGCCGACTCAGCCTTCATGACGGCTCCCCCAGGTTCGCGTGATCTTCTGCCAGTCCGCGCACGCGCGCAGCTCGGCGTCCTCGGTCACGTGGGCGTAGGTGTTGATGGTGGTCTGGATATCTGCGTGGCCGAGCCGCCGGCTGACCACATGCATCGGCACACCGGACAAGAGCAGGGCTGTGGCGTGCGTATGCCGGTACCAGTGCGGTGTCATGTGTGGCGGCAGCCCGGGTACGTCCTTCTTCCGCACTCCCAGGTGCTTGTAGACGCTCTCCGGCCGGAGCGGGGCGAACCGGGGCCCACGGCGCAGGTTGCAGAAGATGTACGCGTTGTCCCAGTCGTCCAGCTCGACATCGGCGCCTGCCTCGCACAGCGCCCAGACCCAGTCCCCATACAGACGGTCCAGGGCGGAGCCGATGAAGACGCGGCGGTGACCGCTCTTGGCCCGCAGGCCGTGCGGGTGGTCCTCGCGAGGGACGACCTCGACCTGTGCGGTCGTGCCCGTGCCGGTCTTCCAGTCACAGTGCCGTAGGCCGAGTGCCTCGCCGAGCCGCAGCCCGGTCTCCTCCAGCAGTGTCCACAGCAAGCGGTACCGCAGCTCGCCCGACCAGACTGCGCCCGCTGCGTCCCAGGACGCTTCCGCGTCGCGGATCACCGCCATCTGAGCGGGCAGCAGCACCGGCACCGGCTTCGTCCGTACACGGATCTTGACCACGCTCGAACGGCGTCCGGTCCTGCGCGCCACGTGCTCCAGGAACGGAAGGTAACCGCCCGGCCTGGCCCGCACCGTCTCGTACAGCCGGCCGGCGACCTCGACCCCGCGCGCGGCGTGATAGTGGTAGAAGCCCATGACTGCGCGGGCCCGGTTCGCCACAGTGGCGTCAGCCATCCGCGTCCGCCCGTGAAGCACCACCACCTCTTCGGCTACCTCTCCGCGGCGCAACTGACCTACGAACGTTCCGAGTTCAGTGATCCCAACCGCGTCCCACGCCTGCGCCCGCCGCTCCAGAAACGTCCACCACAACGCGAGCGCCCGGGCATAGCTCTTCACGGTGTTGGGCGAGCAGTCCCTCGATCTCAGGTACTCCAGGTACTGCTCGACCGGCTCCGCGACACGGAAGTCCTCGCCAAGGACCGTCCACGTCACGCCTTCACTCATGGCCACCCGCTGCGTACTGGCCACCGCGCCCCTCCGTCACCACTGTCAGCGGCACATCACCGCTACACCGGATAACGCACCGCTCACAGAGAGGACACGGCCCGCATCACCTACGTCACAGACGTCAGCGGCATCCATCCAGAGGTACGGATAACACCTGGTTCCGCTCGCCGAGGCCTGGGACTCCGGCGCCGACGCCTGGACCGCGGCCGAACGCGAGGCTTACGCCAACGACCTCGGGGACGCGCGAGCGCTGATCGCCGTGTCGGCGACCTCGAACCGGTCGAAGGCGGACCAGGACCCGGCCACATGGCTGCCCCCGGCCACCGGCTACCACTGCCAGTACGTCACCGACTGGATCGCCGACAAAACCCGCTGGAGCCTGACCGTCGACACCACCGAACACGAGGCCCTCGCCGACCAGCTCAGCCGGTGCCCCAACACCCCCATCACCGTGACCCCCGCCCGCTGACCCTCGGCATGCCACCGGGGCGGCGCACACCCACCACAGCGGCCCGGGGCGCGGGCAAGAGCGCCGCCAGGCCTTGGCGACGCCCCGACTGCGGCAGTTGAACGGGCTGGCGCACCACGCCCTGCCAGCCGTCGCGGACGAAGAACGCGGACGATTCGCCACCCTCGTCCGGACCGTGGAAACTCACCACCGGCGGCAAGCCGGGGACACCTCTGCTCCGGCTCCGTACCGGCCGGCGCTGTCAGTGCCGCGCCGTAGGGTGCCGGGCATGGCCCGTTCCTGGACACGACTGCATGAGCACGCCCGGGTGAGATTCCAGCGAACCGGCCCGCGGCCCGGTCGCGGCCGCCAGGATGGGCCGGGTGACCACCAGCACCGCAGACCTCTGGCACTACTACGGTCGCGCCCGCGCCACCAGTGACCGCGCCGTTCCCGACACCTTCTACTGGAGTTGGGGCCAGGACGCCGGGCCTGGCCCCGAAATCCTCGGCGACCTGACCGGCCGCAGTGTGGGCGACCTCGGCGCCGGAACAGCCCGGCACGCAGCACACCTGGCGGTCCATCACCAGCCCGCCCAGGTCATCGCCATCGACGCCTCACCCGCCCAGCACGCCATGGCAACCGACCTCTACGCACGCCTCGCCCCGCGTCTGCGCATCGTGCAGTCCGGCGCGGTGCCCCACCTGCAGGCGATGACCGGCACGTACGACGTGCTGTACAGCGTCTTCGGCGCCGTGGACTTCACCGACCCACGCGAGCTGCTGCCCGCGGCGGTAGCCGCCCTCAAGCCGGGCGGACGACTGGTGTTCGCAACTCTCGCCCACTACCTGAACGGGGCACCTGCCCAGCCCGATGCCGTGGCTGCCGACATCCCGGCAAAGACACCGGACGGCGAAACCATCACAATGCGCCGCTGGGTTCTGCAGGAGCAGGTGTGGACCAAGCTGCTCAACGAGGCCGGATTCACCCACATCACCGTTGACGTGCTGCCCGCCGTCACCGGCGGGCTGCGCACCGCCGACACCCTGCTGGTGAGCGCGTACCACCCGTCCTGGAACAGGGCCCGGCTCCCGCCAGCGACCTGCGGAAGCCGGGCGCGGCGAGGGGTTCACGTCCACGAGGCGCTGAACAGGGCGTATTCGATAAGGTCGGGCGCAGCGTCGGGCGGCCAGGTACCCGCTGCCGCTGCTTGGCTGGCAGCCGCCTGCATGAAGGAGAGGTAGACCGCGTAGCGGTGCGGTGACCAGTTCCTGTCCCGCCAGACCCAGTTGGCGATCGAGCCGTCGGGGTCGTGGCCGGTCTCCCGGCCGACCGCCTGGGCCAGGGACCGCAGACGCCGGGCCAGAACCCGGTCGAGGACGAGCGGCTGGGGGCCGGTTGCCGACGGAACCGTCTTGCCGGCGAAGTACAGGAACTTGGTGTAGAACGACGGACCGAACCAGGGAACGAGGCTCTGAAGCCCCGCGTAAGCAGCTTCTGCGCTGTGCTCGCTCAACGTGGTGACCGCATGGGCCAGTGCGGTATCCAGACTCTCGGCGGCCAGGATCTTTTGCAGGGAGGCGGGGCCGCTGCCGCTGGGGGAGCCGCGTTTCCCCTTCCCCCACACGTAGGTCGCGACCAGGGCCTCCCTGAAGGCCTCACGCCGCAGCGCGTCTGCGACGGCCGAGGCCACCTCCGCCCGGCTGACCGCCGCGTCACCGCCTGCGGAGGTAGGCGCCAGCGCCTTGGGCCACGGAGTGATCTGCGCCCACCGGCCGGGCGTGTAGCGGACGAAATGCGCGCCGGGTGTCCCGTCCGCGTAAGCCGACGCGTTCACCTCCCACCAGCGGCCCAGCGCCCGTACAACGGAACCGGGCAGCAGGCGAGCGGCCATCTCGCGGTCCACCGCGTCCGCACGTTCCTGGCGGCCCCGCCCGTCCCGTTCGTTCACGAGCCGCTCCCCGCCTGACGTGCCGCCGAGCTGAGGGAGGACGCGGCGGATTCCTTCGGGTCGGGCTGCTTTGACACGCCCCCGCCCGGCACGAGCTCGGCAGCCGCCTGTTCCAGTTCCTGCCGGCGAAGCTCGCCGCCCTCGATCAGGTACGTGTCGGGCAGGGGCCGTGCAGGCAGCCCCCAGGCGCGGGCGCGGGTCCGTACGCCGATGTCGCGGCTGACGACGACCACCTCCGCGGGAGCGACGGCCTGGTGCAGACGCAGCGCCGAGGCCACCAACTCGTCGTCCGGCACGGCAAGGCGGGCGTGCCCGGGCTCATCGGCCGCGATGAACACCGGGGTCCCGTCGTCCGCGGTCGCCTTCTCGGGCCCTGCTTCCAGCACCGCTTCCAGCAGCCGGAACACGCCACGCGCCCGCCGGGAGATCTTCTTGTCCCCGGTCTGGTAGCTCTTGGCGTCGATCTCGTCGACCACGACGTGCGGCACCATGACCGCGGTGCCCTTCCCGAACACCTTGTGCCAGGGGACCTTGTCGAACCGCGTGAAGTGCAGCGTGGTGTTCGTGTCCAGCACCGCGTACCGGACCGCGCCGACGCGTCCGTACCGCTCCTGCAGGGCACGGACCCGGTTGGCCACGGATCTGAAGTAGTCCTGGAGCTCGGCGATTTCCACGTACATCATCAGCAGGGCCTCGTCCAGCGGAGCGGTGAGGATCGCCCGGTAGCGGCCCGCACGGAGCTGTCCCGCGATCTCCCGGTCGCTGAACCGCCGGTCGAGCTCCTCGGCGGCCTTCCAGGTCCACTCGTCGTACCGCCTGCGCACGGCCCGCATCTCGGCCTCGGCATCCGCGCCGGTCCTCATCATGTGAGGCAGCCGGATGGAGACATCGTTCAGCCCGGCCGCAAGCTCGTTGTCCAGGAAATTGATTGCGTCGGTGCAGGTCGTTCCGGCTCTCAGCATGTCCTTGTTCTCTCCCCCCGATGGGGCTCGGCGTGCCCCATCGGGCTCATCCTGCCAGCGGTCGGCACCCGAACCCTGTTCGAATAGGGCCGCACCGCCCTAGGGAGTGAAGGGCGGCCCATCAGGAGCGTGCCCGCCTGCGCGGGAAGGGTTCGGCAACGCTGCGCCCAGTGCAACACAGGTACGCGTTGCACTGACCACGGCATCAGGGGATGACGTGCGCGCTGTCGAGCCGTCGGTGCACCATCGACAGCGTGGTGAGCAGTTCCAGCAGTTCCTCGTCGGTGACCGTGCGGTGAAGGCACGGCTCATGTGCGGCCGGGTTGCGGTACATGCTGAACAGGCCCTTGACCAGGTTCGCCAGCCCCTTCTGCTCATCCAGCTCGGGCCCTGTGGTGTTCGCGTTGATGGCTACACGGGCCGTTCCCTGGCCGGGCATGAGTACCGTGTCGACCAGCCGCGCCCCGTCCAGGCCCTGGCCGGCGAGGGTCCGCAGCCGGTCGGCCACCGACTTGACCGCCTCCAGGCTGGCGTGGAAGGGGTTCTTTGCCAGGATCTCCAGGGTGCAGTAGCGCAGCACCTCCGGGTGGGTAGAGCGGCGGCGCAGCTCGGCCCGCAGGGAACTGGCATGGCGTGCGGCCTCGTTCAACGTGGCGGCCGCCGGCCCCCTGGCGACCTGTTCCCGGTCGTTGACCCGCAGCCCGACGTGGACGAGGACCTCGTTGAGGTCGTCCTGCCGGGTGAGAACGTGTGCGGTTGCTGGACGTAACGCACTGGGACCATCGCCTCTTTGATGAACGCGATCACGCAATTCGACACCCCCTGGCGCGCCTGCTGCGCCAGCAGCGCTGCGGCCAGCCGGTCCCGCTTGTTGCCGCCGTCGGCGTCCGGCACCTTCACGGCGGCCAGCAGCTGCCCGATCTCCCGTCCGGTCAAGCCGTGAGCGGTGTCGCCGAGCACACCTGCCACCGCCGTGACGACCGTTGCCGGCCAGGGCTCATGACGTGTTGCCATATGCCGTCCCTTTCCCCTCGTCTCGTGGCCAAACGACCAGGATGACGCGGGCGTGAGGCGCAGATCCCCGCTTTCTCTGTTCATGGCTGCGGTGTGTGCGGCACAGCGGCTGCCGGCCGGAGTGCTGCCCGGCGTGGCTATCTCGCCAACTCACCCCTGTGGAACCTGTCTCGAAATAGCTGTACCGATCGGCTTTCCAGTCGTGTACTACTGGGCAGCAATAGCGCTGTAGTCAAGTACAGCACTTGAGTTGAGGAGGGGAACAACGTTGGTCTACGACATTCGTCCGCTCGCCAACGGCCTGCGCACGGACCATCCGGTGCCCGGTCTGCCGTTCGTCGACGACTCGCACCTGCCGCTCGACGATGGCCCGGACGCCATCGAGGCCGTCGGCCGGAACAAGGGCGAGGGCATGTGGGGCCGTTGCGACCCCTCCCGTGAAGGAGGATGGCTGGCCTTCACCACCGACCCGATCGCCCACCACCTGGGCTGGGCCGTGCGCCACCACCCCGACCACGGCCGCACCGTGCTCCTGCTGCGCGACGAGGACACCGCCAGCCTGCACGCCTACTGGGCCGGGGCTCCGCTGCTGTTCCGGGCCGGCGGCTATTGGTGGGACGGCGACGCCTGGTACCGGCCCGGCCAGGTCTGGGACCCGGTCACCGAGGACTACGCACGCAACACCGCACGCGCCACCGTCACCGTCCACGCCGCCGACCTGCTCGACGGCCGAGCCCACCCCCACCGCGCGCACGTGCACAAGGTCGCCGCCTTCGATCCGGCCACCGCACAACCGGATGACTGGCTCGACAACCTGACCCGGTGGGCGCAGCACCACCAGAAGCAGGACGACCCCCTGCCGCTCGACGCTTGCGTCGTCGACCTGGCCAGTCCCGAACTCGCAGGGGACCGGCTCCTCGGCGTGCCCGAGATGGCAGCGCTCGGCGGCATCACGGCCTCCACCCTGCGGGGTTACCTTTCCCGAGGCGAAAACGACGTGCCCCTGCCTCAGGCGACCGTCGGCGGCCGCGCTCAGTGGTCGCGTCCGGTAGCCGAAGACTGGGCTGAAGCCCGGCGCCGCTCCTCCGAGGGGCTCAGCGATGCCATGTCGGCCGGAGACCGGCACCATCTCGCTCCGGGGGCGGCCCAGATCCGTGACCGTTTCAGCGAGAGCTTCTTCAGCCTCCTATGGAAGCGGCCCAGCATCCGCAAACGGTGGGTCCTGCGCCACCGCAACGAGCCGAGCGTGCGGGAGGTGGCCGACCAACTCGCCTTCGAGGTCGCCGACGGCCTCCGGCAGATCATCCCCACCGACGCCCTCGGACCGACCCTCCGCCACGCCGTTCTGGAGGACTTCGCCACCTCGCTGCGCTCCCAAGAGCGCCGGGGCGGTCAGCTCAAGGGCTTCGACCTCATCCTGTCGGTGCCTCTGGCGAAGATGCTCAGCTGGTTCATCCAGCACTTCCCGACCTCGGCCCAGTGGTACGTCGGCGAGATCATGGGCGAGGCAGACCAGCAGCTCGGCATCCCTGCCCAGGTGTCCGGCGAAGCCCTGCGGCGCTCGGCGACCACGAACGGGGAACTCGACGCCCAGGCCGCGAAGGAGTTCTTCTCCCGCGTCGTGCCGTGAGAACCGGAGAACTGAAACCTCGAGCGGACACGGAGGAGGGCCGGGAGCCATCGACAGTGACTCTCCCGCTCGCTCTGGGTTCAGCTCAATGCGCACGCGCTCTACGAGACCCTCCACCGCGGCCGCAACACCGTCAGCGAACGACGTAGACCGGGCAGGTCGGCTGGCGCCGTGGGCGGATCTGACTCAGTCAACGAGCGCTTCCCGTAGGCGGGGGTCGCTTATGCCTTCCCAGCCGCTGTAGGCGAAGGATTCTTTGTCAGCGATGTGGACCAGTGCACGGAGGCTTTTCCGCAGGAGGCCGGCGTCGCCTGCGAAGAGCGCCTCCCGCATGGCGTCGTCGCGGGTGATGGCCACCAGGGCGGGCTCGGTCCGTTGCGTGTAGTAGCGCGCGAAGTTGGTGTAGAAGTTCCGGGAGTCGGTGATACCGGTCTCGCCCATGACGACGAGCGCGCCGAGGGCGTCGAACTGGCACAGACTGTTGAGGACGGTGTCGTCGTCGGCTGATGTGCCCGGGTGCAGAGCGGGGACTTCGCGCACCACATTGTGCGCTCCGGCGATCAATCCTGAGCTGTGGGTTCCCTCGGAATTGAGCATGCCTGCCCGAGCGGCGTTCGTCAGGCCGTGTCGCAGCCAGCTGCCATGCCAACTGAACCCATGGTCCGTGCCACGCTGATATGCAAGGAGGCGGATCGTGGGCCACTCCTTCAGACGTACCGCGAGACCGCCGAGACCGTAGGCGCGGTCCAGCACTGCCAGCCAGACTTGCGGGCTGGTCAAGGCTGCAGAGTGGTTTGAGGGGAGTTCGTTGCCCTGGTTGTAGACGGCCAGCAAGATCCCGATCCCTCGAGCAGCCCACTGGGTCCGCTCATGGGTCAGGCCTATTGCGATCAGGCTGGCGATGCGGTTCAGCAGGGTGGGTAGATCCTCGGGGGCGTTGGCTATGGGCCTTGACCCTTGATCTTGGACACACGAGACACTGGATCCTGAGGATCTGAGAACGGACATCTCGTGGTCATGAAGAACTATCCGCCGCAGTTCAAGGCGGACGCGGTCGCGCTGTACCAGTCGCGGCCCGAGGCGACGATCAGGCAGGTCGCCGCCGATCTGGGGATCAACCCCGAGACCCAGCGGAACTGGGTTCGGGCGGCCGGGGCGAGCCGGCCCCGGGGGCGCCGGGCGGAGGTGCCGGCCGAGCCGTCGACGCCGTTGGAGGCGGAGAACGCCGCTCTGCGGAAGAAGGTCCGTGAGCTGGAGGAAGAGCGCGAGATCCTGCGGAAGGCGGCGAAGTATTTCGCCGGGGAGACGCGCTGGTGAACCGCTTCCACGCAGCGGGTCTTACTGTCGCACGAGCGTTTGATGCCGACGCACGAGTATTTCGTGCAGTGCTTTTGGCTGCGGCTCTTGATGGTGGTGCCGGTGAGGTCGCTGGCGTTCTGCGGGTCAGCGCAGGCGTAGTCGTAGGCGTTGCAGCTGCCACCGACGACCGGGTCGGTGGACAGGAAGCGTCCGGTGGAGGGGTCGTAGAGGCGTACGCCCATGAGGACGAGCCCGGAGAGGGCGTCGCTGGAGCGTTGCTGTGCTCCGTGCCAGGCGTAGCGGGTGGCTGCGGTGGCGGTCGTGCGGTGGTTTCCGTACTCGTCGGTGTCCAGGACAGCCGGGGCGACGGCGGTGTCTGCAGGCAGGCGCAGGCTGATGTCGCCGTGCAGGTTGCTCAGGAGCAGTACGAGGCCGCTCGTCTTGGTGGTGGCAACGAGCTGGCTGTCGAGGCCGATGACGTTGCGGGTGAGGGCGCCGCTGGCGTCCTCGGTGATCCAGCGAGGGCTGTCGCCGTCGGAGGAGTAGTGGTTGGTGCGGGTGGACTGGGTGGCCCAGGTCCCGGCGGTGTTGGTTTCGGCGGTGTAGGCGCGCGGCCGCTCGGCGGGGTCCAGGGTCCAGGTCTGGCGCTGGGTGGTGGTGCTCTGCTGCTGGACGAGGTCGTTGGCGTAGTAGGCGAGAGTGTTGGCGGGGGTGGCGGTGGTACGTCCGAAGGCGTCGTACACGTAGCCGGTGTTCACGAGCCGGTCGGCGCTGTCGTAGGTGTAGGTGCTGGTGGAAGCGCCGCTGGTGGTGCAGTCGGCGTTGACCGCCGCGGCGGCGGTGGCAAGCTTGGTGCGGTTGGAGTTGGCGTCGAAGGTGTAGGTCCGGGTGGTGCAGACGGCGTCCGGGGTGGTGTCCTGGACCCCGGTGAGGCGTCCGGCCTTGTCGTAGGAGTAGGCCTGGGCCGCGGTGACACCGGGGGTGCCGGCATGGGTGGCCTGCTGGTCGTGGACGGTGGTGGTGACGGTGTCGGACAGGACGACGGTGGCGTCGCTGTCCCGGGTGTAGGTGCGCGTGACCGCGGAGCCGGTGGGGTCATACTGCTGGGTGAGGGTGTAGCCGCCGGGCAGACTCTGGCTGGTGAGGTCGCCGTCCGCGTTGTAGCGGGCGGCGAAGGTGCCGGCGACGGAGTCCGTGACGGACGTGGGGTTGCCGCGGGGGTCGATGGCCGGGTCGTAGCCGTAGGTGGTGGTGGACGGCGCACTGTCGGTGAGGGTGGTGGGGCGGTCGAGCTGGTCGTAGCGGGTGGTCGTGGTGGCGCTGTCGGCGTCGGTGTAGCTGATCTCCCGGCCGAGCTGGTCGTAGCTCTTGGTGATCTTGCCGGCGTTGGTGGTCTGGGTCAGGGGCAGGTCGTAGGCGGTGGTCGCCACCGGGACCGCGGCCCCGAGGCCGCCTGTGATGGTGCGGATGGTCTGCCGGCCTGCCGTGTCGTAGCCGATCGTCGTGGTGCGTGTCGTCGTCCCGGCGGTGACGGTGGTGACGGTGGGCTGGCCGTACAGGCCGTATTGAGTGGTCGTGACGGGGCGTGCCGTCGGGTTGCTGCCGCCGCCGGTGACGGCTGCGGCGGAGCTGGTCTGGCACGGGGAGTCGGCCCATTCGGGGCGCTGTGCGCAGGTGCCGGTGCCGTCGGGGGTGTAGTAGGTGCTGGTGGTGGTTCCGGCGTCGGAGCCGGAGGAGGCGGGCAGGGTGCTCTTGGTGACGCGGCCCTGGCTGTCGTAGGCGGTGGTGGAGGTGATGGCCAGGCCGCCGGGGTCCTGGACGGTGGAGGTGGCCAGGCCCTTGGTCCAGTCGTAGCCGGTGGTGGTGCGCGCGTCGGCGGCCTGGGTCGGCCAGCTGCGGAGCTGGGCGCTGACGGTCTTCTTCGTGAGCTGGTGGCTCACGACCGCGGTGCCGTTGGTGGGCCGCCCGTCGTCGTAGGAGTTGGCGGTGTGCGAGCGGGCGACCATCTGGGATCCTGCGGCCGCATAGGTGGTGGTTCCGCTGGTGAGATCACGCTCCAGGGTGATGGCGTGCAGCGGGCCGTAGGCGTCGGTCTCCAGGGTGCCGTCGGCGTTGAAGACGGAGGTCTCGGACAGCAGTTGGGCGCGTTCAGCTGAGGGCAGGGCGATGATGCCCAGCGTGGTGAGGGTCGTTTTCGTCGCCGCGGTGGCGCCGAGGGCGAGTTCGCGGTTGCCGGCGGACAGGGTCCGCACGGTGTTGCCGAACCGGTCGTACTCGGTGACGGCGAGGCGCCCGCCGGGTGCGGCGGAGTTGACCTCGTGGCCGGAGGCATTGAGGTAGTACACGTTGGCGCGGCTGTAGGCGTTGGCGGCCAGCGTCGTGCCGTCGTGGCTGGAGGGGACCTGGTCGGCGGGGTAGATGGCGGTGCCGTCGGTGGGCAGGTCGCTCTGGCCCCACGCGGACACGGTCGCCGAGGCGAGGTCCACGGGCGCGGAGGCGCCGGTGAGGGGCACGTCGTAGACGATGCTGGTGGTGGCGGTGCCGTTGGTCTGCGAGGCACTGCCGGGGGTGAGAGTGGCGCGGGAGACGCTCAGCAGCATGCCCTCCCCCGCCGACGGGGTGGAGGCGGCGTTGCCGTAGGAGAAGGTGTAGGGCAGCTGCCCCGGCGGGGTGACAGAGGTGACGCGGCCCGCGCTGTCGTAGGCGTAGGCGGTTTTCAGCGCCGGGCTGATCCGGGGGTCCCACGCCTCGCGCAGCCTGCCGTCACTGTCGTAGGCGTAGCGAGCGACGGTCGTGGCGGTGGCGGCACTGGCACCGGGCGCGGTGGCCCACAGGCGCAGCGATGACACCTGCCCGGTGTAGTCGCCGACCGCCGATGCGGTGGCGGTGGTGGAGGTGGCGTAGACGAAGTCGAGCACCCGGCAGCCCTTGGTGGCCGGCGTTGCGGTGCAGGCCGCGATGGTGGTGGCGGTCGTCGCGGCGATGATCTGCTTGGGCCGGGTCACTGTGCTGCTGCCGGCCGCCTCACTGATGACGGCGGTGGTGGAGTTGGCCAGACCGTCCGCGAGGGCGCTGGTGACCGTCCAGTTCACCGCGCTGCTGGTGGCCTTGGCGAAGGTGATGACGGCGCCATCGGTATCGGTGAGGGTGAAGTCACCGGAGACGAAAGCGCCTTGGAGGGTGAGGGTCTCCGCCCCTGTCTGCGGTGTCCAGGCGCCGGAAGCCTTTGCAGTGAAGCTGACAGTGCTGCCGTCGGCCTTGACGACGTCCAGCGAGGTCGCGGAGGTCTTCGCGATGTGGGTGTAGTCGGAGGCCACGCTCTCGGCGGCGGTGCCGGCCAGCCACTCGTCACCGAAGATCGCAGCCCGGCCCTCCTGCTGTCCCCCTGCCTGCGGGCTGCGTGAGGACGCAGTGCGAGTGATGGACATACCGAAAGCGCTGGCGTCGGTGCCCGACAGCGAGAAGTCGCCGGTGAGCAGGTTCAGTGACCCGGGACCGACCTCCTCGCTGTCGGCGTAGTCGGCGTTGTGGTCGACCACGATCTCGATGAGATCGCTGGAGGCGGTAGCTCCTCCGCTGCCGGTGAAGTCGGCGCGCAACTGAACCGCTCCGTCGGGATCGACGGTGTCGGTCGTGTTCCACGTCAGCGCTGGGGACTTGCCGCTGCTCAGCGCGACCGGCCAGCTGGAGAGAGCGCTGCCGTCCCGCAGCACGTCGGAGGCCGGGATGGCAGTCCACTCGGCGGCCGTGCCGCGGCGCCAGGAGAAGGTCACGGCGTTGTAGGCAGCGCTGTCCGCCTCGGCCGCCAGGGGCAGCCGGGCCGCGGTGCTGGTGCCGTCGTCGGGGCGGGTGACACCGCCCGGCCCGACATGGAAGGTGTACTCGACGGTGTCGGACTTGTTGTCAGCCCTGTCGCTGGTGCGTACTTCCACGCTCTGCGTGCCTGCCTGCTTCGGCGTCACAGTGAACGTGCGCGGACTCGTGGTGCCCCCGGTCGGGATGGACGTCCAGGTGTCGCCGTCGTCCGACCACTCGATGGCGTTGTGGTCCCCGGACGGCGGGGTGACGGTGAACGTGCCGGCCTGCCCGACGCCCTTGACCCAGCTGAGCCGTTCACGGCTTCCTCCCGTTCACCGGGTCGGTGCAACTCTCGCGAGACATACGGAACCAGCTCTCGGGCGCCGTGGCCACGGCCTCCAATCGACCCGGCCTGGCACCGCCAGTCGCCACCCCTTCACCGCACGCAAGCAGAACGGCGACCGCCGTGGTGCTGACCGTCGCTGTGAGGCGGCCCGGTCCAGAGCTGCTCGGGCCGGACGCTTCATCTACGGCAGCTCGTGGCCGTCGCACCGCCGACCACAAAGTGGCTGCTCATGAGTGCCGTCCCGCGCCGCCGCGAGCACTCTGCCTGGCATCGGGCATCCCAAGGTCGCCATGTGGTGCGGGTGCTGTTTTCTGACCCTCTGGGGTACCGGCTCGCCGCTGCGAATGTTATACATGACTGACCACTCAGTCGTTTATAGGAGGCGTCGATGCCACGGACCTTGAGCGACCAGCGCCGCGCGGCGGTACTGAAGGCTGCGACACGGGCGATCGCGCGCGACGGACTGGCGGCGTCGACCGCCTCGATCGCGGCAGAGGCGGGACTCTCGGTCGGCTCGTTGTTCAACTACTTTCCGACGAAGGCGGTGCTGCTCAACGAGCTGTACCTCTGCCTGAAGCGCGACCTGGCCGCCGCGGTGGTCGAGCCGCCCATTCCTGACGGCTCCTTGGGGGAACGCGCCTGGGAGGGCTGGCGGCGGTGGATCCGATGGGGAGCGGCCGATCCCGACAAGCAGCGGGTGCTGATGCTGTGCGATGCCTCCCATGAACTGACCGATCAGACCCGTCGTGACGGTGTCGCCACCATGCGGGGCGCCGACTCGCTCTTCGCGGAAGCGCAGGCGCGCGGGCCCTTCGCCGACCAGCCCCTCGAGTTCCTCGTGGCCACGGTGGGTGCCCTGGCGGCCACGACCATGGAAGCTGTGTCGCGCGAGCCCGAAGAGTTCGACAGCCGCTGCCGTGCGGGCTTCACCGCGGTGTGGGGAGCGATCAGGACGGGGGGCCGGTCTTCCGATACCGGTACGGACAAGAAAAGGAACCGGTCATGACGGACTCCCGAGTGCTCGTCACGGGCGGCAGCGGCTTCCTCGCCGCGCACTGCATCCTGCGCCTGCTGGAGGAGGGCTTCCAGGTGCGCACCACCGTGCGCTCCGAACGCGGCGCCGACCGCGTCCGCTCGATGATCGCCGCGGGCGGCAGCACGGCCGCAACCGACGTCGAGGCTGTGCGGGCGGATCTCACCACGGACGACGGATGGGACGCCGCTGTCGCCGGCTGCGATTACGTACTGCATGTCGCCTCGCCCTTTCCCGCCACACCGCCCGCCGACGAGAGCGACCTGATCGTGCCGGCCCGCGAGGGCACGTTGCGCGTGCTTCGTGCCGCACTGCGCGGCGGCGTCAAGCGGGTCGTGTCGACCTCGTCGTTGGCAGCGATCGACTACGGGCACGCGCCGACGACCACGCCCTACGACGAGACGATCTGGACCGACCTCACCGGCCACGGCGTGACCGCGTACGCCAAGTCCAAGACGCTCGCCGAGCGCGCCGCGTGGGACTTCGCGGACCGTGCGGGCCTCGAGCTGGCGGTGGTGAACCCGGTCGGCATACTCGGGCCGGTACTCAGTAGCGACTACGGCACCTCCGTGGGGACGATCGCGCTCCTGCTCGACGGAGGTATCCCTGTGCTGCCGCGAGCCACGGTCGGGATCGTCGATGCCCGCGATGTCGCCGATCTCCACGTGCGCGCGATGACGCACCCCGCCGCCGCAGGCGAACGCTTCATCGCAACTGCCAAGCTGATGACCCTCCCCGAGATGGCGCGGACGCTGCGGGACGGGCTCGGGGAGGCAGCGCGCAAGGTCCCCACCAGGACCATCCCCGACTGGATCGTGCGAATCGCCTCCGTGTTCGACGACAACGTCCGCCTGAGCCTGTCGATGCTCGGCACCCCACGCGACGCGACGAGCGCCAAGGCGCAGCGCGTGCTCGGATGGGCGCCGCGTTCGCCGGAGCAGGCCCTGCTCGCGACCGCACAGAGCATCCTCGCCTTCAAAACCCGCGAATCCTGACCGCACCGCCCCTGCCGTCCTCACCAGCGATCAGGAGCGAACGCCACGGCCCGGCCTCGCCCAACCCCAGGTGAACGAGGCCGCAGGAGTCCGCTGCTCCGCTTCCACGAGCACGCCGGCTCAGCAGACCATGCCCGTCGAGGAGCCGCAGGCCGGCGTCGGTGAGGTTGGGCACCCCGCCGCCCCGGAAGCCGGTCCAGCCCGGACCTCATCCTCGGACCAACGTGAGCACCGGACCTCGGCCCCGGCGAAGGTTCCATACACCCGCAGAACGCTGTCCACCCCGGTCAGGACCGGCATCCGCTGCAGATTCGGCGGCACACAAGCCGGCACCCAGCAGGGACCCGGCCCTATTGGAGGAGGTTGGCGTCCACCAAGCGGTCTAGGACGTCCTCGGCCTCGATGGAGGAGCATCTGAGCCGCTCGACCAGCACAGCGGTGCTGAGGATGCCCGTTTCGAGTGTGCCAAGGATCTGTAGTGCCATCTTCGCGTGGATGCCATGCCATGCCTAGGCGCGGGGCCGAGAGCCTGGTAGCCGGCGTCGAAGCAGCCGCGTACCGACAGGTCGCCGACGGTGAGTTCGTCCAGCAGCCGGTCGGCTCTCGCCAACCGGTCGGCCATGCAGGCGAGGGGACGGTGCGGCCGACCGAGCAGTCTGATGGCGACGATCCGCAGAGCCAGGGACAGACCATTGCATATTCGAATAATCTGCCGCGCGGCCGCGAGCTCCGCGTCGACACGTGCCCGGCCGATGATGGTGGACAGTAGCCGCAGGGAGCTGTCCTCGTTCATGCACCCGAGAACGACGGCCCGCGCGCCTTGCAGGTCCGCGAGTCGGTCCAGGCTGGTGATGAGCACTCTGCTGTGTATGCCGCCGGGGATGAGCGGGCGCACCTGCGCGGTACTGTGCGCGTCGTCCAGGACGACCAGCAGCTTGCTGTCAGCCACCACCGAGCGGTAAAGGCCCTCGAGTTCCGCATCGTGTCAGCAGGTTGGACGGCCGGACGGGGCGGTTGCTGCTGCCGCCCAGGGAGGCGTAGAGCTGGCCACGGGTGTATTCCTTGCGGCAGGCGTACGCCAAGTGCACCGCCAGGCACGTCTTGCCGACACCGCCGCTGCCGCTGCCGCTGATCACCGTGAGCGTCTCCCGTGGCGGAGCTGTGGGGTTGGAGAGCATGTTCGCGGGACCGTCCACGGGCGACCGCAGCCCGGCGGACGGGTGCGGGAGGAAGTCGGGTAGCACGGCGGGGAGTTGGGCCGGAGGTGGCAGTGACGGGGCGGCGATCAGGGTGACGGGCCGGGCGTCCGCCGGTCCCGGCCCGGTGAGCCGTGCGTCCTCGGAGGCCAGGATCTGTTGCTGTACCTGCTGCAGTTCCGTGCCCGGTTCTGTGGCCAGTGCCTCGAGCAGCGCAGCCCGGATCTGATGGAACGCGTTCAACCCGTCGGACTGGCGTCCGGAGCGGAACAGCGCCAGCATGAGTTTCGCCGCCAGGCCTTCGTAGAGGGGATTCTCACGGGTCAGCCGCCACAGTTCGGGCACGAGGTCGGCGTGCCGGCCCAGCTGCATGTCCAGGTCCAACGCCAGCTGAGGGCCTGAAAGTACCGCTTTTCGAGGTGTCGCGCCTTGGAGTACAGCAAATGTGGCCCCTCGGTCAAGGTCGGGCGTAGTTCTGGCTGATCTGTTTGTATTCGGTGAAGTCGTCGAGGCTGGCGAGACCGCCCAGGCGTCCGAGTCCGCTGGATCTGAAGCCGCCTTCCTCGAACTCGATGGCGAGATTCGCCCAGCTGTTGATGGAGATGAGACCCGCTTCCAGGTGACGTGCGACGCGCATCGGCCGGTCCGCGTCGCGGGACCAGATGCAGGCGCTGAGCCCGTACTCGGTGGCGTTGGCCAGCGCGATGGCTTCTTCTTCGGTGTCGAAGACCTGCACGGTCTGAACGGGGCCGAAGGTCTCCTGCTGGACGATCGGCAGGGAGGAGTCCTGCACCGCCAGGAGCGTGGGGTGGTAGAAGGCGCCGGCTGCCAGCTCCGGGAGGGGCGAGGGGCCGCCGCGCACGATGACCTCGGCTCCCGCGCTGATGGCCTCCTCGACCAAGGCGTTGACGCGGGTCACGGACGCCTTGTCGATCATGGGGCCGATTTCGCTGTTCGGGTCGGAGGCCGGTCCCGGGCGGAGTCCTTCCAGCCGTTTGGCGAGCCGGGTGACGAGTTCCTCGCTGAGGTCTCGATGCACGAGGATCCGGCTACCGGTCATGCAGAACTGCCCGGCGAACACTGTCGACGAACGTACGATGACAGGGAGGGCCGCGGTCAGATCCGCGTCGTCGAAGACGAGATGCGGGGTCTTGCCGCCCAGTTTCAGTCCCACACGTTTCAGGCGAGCGGCGGCGGCCTGTGCGATGTGCCGCCCCGTCTGGGTACTGCCGGTGAAACTGATGACCGGCACGACGGGTGAGTCCACCAGCAGACGGGCGCCCTCCGAGCCCGATTCGATGAAGATGTTGACCACTGCGCGGGGCAACTGGGGAACGCCGGCAAGGATGTCGGCGACCAGAGCTGCGGTCTGCGCCGCCTGAGCCGGCATCTTGACCACCGCCGTGCACCCGGCGGCCAGGGCGGGGGACAGCGCACGGATGCTGAGGTAGGCGGGTGAGTTCCATGGGGTGATCACGCCGGCCACTCCCACGGGTTGCCGGATGGCCAGGGACTGCAGACCTGGCCGGGGGTCCGCCACACGGCCGAAGTTCTGAACCGCGAGTCCGGCGGCGAAACGCAGCGCGCGCACGATGTGCTGCACTTCGTAGACCGCCTCCTGGCGGAGCTTGCCGTTTTCCCGGCAGAGAGTGTCGATGAGGTCGTTCAGCCGTGCGTCGAACGCGTCGGCCAGGTGGCTCAGGGCCGTAGCGCGGGCCATGGGGTCCCATCGCCACGAACTTGCCTGGAAGGTGCGTGTTGCGGCGTCGATCGCGGTCTGTGCGGCCTCGGCCCCGCCGTCGTGGAACGTGCCGATCTCTTCACCCGTGGCCGGGTTGAAACTGGGCCGCTGTGTAGAGGAGGTGAGCCACTGGCCGTCGATCCAGTGACGGGCCGCGTGCTGATCAGACATGAGGTATTTCCCTGTCGTATGTGTGCAGGCGTGACGGGGTGTTCCGGTCCGCCAACTCCGTGGGAGCACTGCCGGGTGGCCACTGAGGCAAGAGGGCGGCTCGCCGCTGCGGTTCTGGAGGGAAGCGCAGCGGCGAGCGGTTTGCGAGGAGCGTGCCGACGGCAGACCTGGGACGGGTCCGCAGTGCAATTGGGCTCTGCCCCTCAGGGGCGATTCATCGCCGGTCAGTCACAGGTGAACGCGCAGCAGTTCGCCGAAGCCCATCCGGTTCACGAACGTCTCCCTGGTGGTCTGCGCGACGGCATTGACCTCCTCCACACCGGCTTCGGTGAAGTCGATGACGGTGCGCAGGGGCTTGGCGCCCCGGGGCAGGGCCAGGACGCGCACTATCTCGTCGGCCACCGCGGAGGGGTGCGCGTTCTACGCCCCGTCGGGGAAGAGCGTGCCGTGTGCCTCGTGGTTGCGCTGGACGAGGGGGTCGAGCCTGGTGTACTCGGCTGCGCGGTGGGTGTCGCTGGCCTGGGTGGCGTTCGCGAAGTGCTGGGTTCCCTGGGTGAAGGCGCCGGGCATCACGACGGTCGTCTCGATGCCGAACGCATTCAGCTCGTAGGCGTAGCTGATGGCCAGGGAGTCCATCGCCGCCTTGGAGGCGGTGTAGGGGCCGAGGAAAGGCGGGGTGGTGACGGGGATGGTGCTGCCGACCCATACAAGCGTTCCGGTACCCCGGTGGCGCATGTGCGGAAGGGCGGCGCGGTTGACGCGGTGTGCTCCGAGAAGGTTGACATCGAGCAGGTGGGCGATGTCCTCGGGCGAGAAGGCCTCGAGGTAGCCGACGTACAGGTGGCCGGCGTTGTGGACGACGACATCGAGCCGGCCGGACTCCTCGATGATGCGCTGGACGGCGGCGTCGGCGGACTGCTGGGACACCACGTCCAGCTCGATGACCTTCAAGTCCTGTCTGTCCCGTGCGGCGATGTCGAGAAGTTCGCGGGCATATCGCTGGTTGGAGCCCTGGGTGCTGCGCATGCTGGCATAGACGGTGTGACCGGCCTTGGCGAGGGCCCTGGCAGTGAGATTGCCGATGCCTGTGGCGGCACCAGTGACCAGGATGACGGACATGACACTGGTCCTTTCTGCTGGGAAGCGTGGGTGAGGGCGGCGGGGTGGTGGCCTGCCGCCGCGGTGACCGGGTGGAGCGTCAGGCCATGCCGCCGTTGGTGTATACGACCTGGCCGTTGACCCAACGGCCGGGACCGGCGAGGAACGCGACGACTTCGGAGACGTCCTTCGCCGTGCCAAGGCGCTCCATCGGATTGGCCATGGCGAGGTTGTCGATGGCTTCCTGGCTCTTGCCTTCGAAGAACAGGGGCGTAGCGGTCGGGCCGGGCGCGACGGCGTTGACCGTGATGTCGCGGCCGCGCAGTTCGCGGGCGAGGATCAGGGTCAGTGCTTCGACACCGCCCTTGGAGGCGGCGTAAGCGCCGTAGGCGGGGATCTGGAGCCTGGTCACGGACGTGGAGAAGTTGATGATCGCGCCGCCGGCGCGGACGTGCTGGGCGGCGAGCCGGTCGACCACGAAGGTCCCGCGCAGGTTGGTCCGCACGACCCGGTCGAAGGTCTCGAGGTCCATTGCGGTGATCGGCGCGAGCGGCATGATGCCCGCCGTGTGCACGACCACGTCGACGTGGCCGTACTCGTCCTCGGCGTGCTGGAAAAGAGCCCTGGCCTCGGACTCTTCGGCGACGTCCGCCTGGAAGGCCGTGGCGAGACCACCCGTTGCGCGGATCTTCTTCACGGTTTCCTCGGCCGGAGCGGGCTTGCCCGCGTAGTGCACGACGACCGCGAATCCGTCGGCGGCCAGACGCCGGGCGGCTGTGGAGCCGATGCCGCCGGAACCACCCGTGACGATCGCGACGCGCTGAGAGACATTGCTCATGACCACTCCTTGTTATCGGTGCTACCACTGTCATGTTAGCGAGCGGGAATGTCAAATGGCGCTACCAAATTTTGGCAAGCGCCGCTAACACCGCCGCCGGGCCCGCCGGGACTGACGGCGCAGGTAACGATTTTGTGTTAGCGTTGATAGATGCCTGCGAGAGACGAGACCAAGCGGCGCGTGATCGAAGCGGCGTCGCGGCTGCTCGCCGAGGGCGGACGGACAGCAGTCACCACACGCGCCGTCTGCGCCGGTTCCGGTATTCAGGCGCCGACTCTGTACCGGTTGTTCAACGACATGAACGGCCTCCTGCAAGCTGTCGCAGCCGAGGGCTTCGAGCGCTATCTGGCCGGCAAGTCGGAGCTGAGACGGCACGCGGACCCTGTCGATGATCTGCGTGCGGGGTGGGACCTGCATCTGGGATTCGGTCTTGAAAACCCAGGGCACTACCTGATCATGTTCGGCGAGCCCTGGCCAGAAGCGCCGATCCCCGCTGCGGAAGCCGCTCTGAGCGTCCTGCGCGGACTGGTCCAGCGCATTGCGGAGACAGGAAGGCTCAGCGTGCCTGTGGCCCTGGCGGCGGAGATGATGCATGCGGCCGCACGGGGCGCCACGCTGTCGCTGCTGGCCGCCCCCGCCGAGGCCCGTGAACCCATCCTTTCCGTGCGGCTACGAGAGTCGGTGATCGCGGCCATAGTCGCCGACGTGCCACCCAACGCTGCAGAGCCCGCCGCCCGAGCGACGGCCCTGGCGGCGGTCCTCGATGATGCGCAGACCCTGCTTTCGCCCGGTGAGCGTGCCCTGCTCGACGAACTGCTGTCCCGCCTGGCCACACAGCCTTCCTCCGGCGGACGACCGCGGCAATAGACAGCGCCCCACCCGGCCGCGCCCCGCACCCCCGTTCACCCGGCCCCTCACCGGATGAAGGACTCTGGTTGAGTTATCGCCTTCACAGTCCGCCCTCGTCGCGTTCGGCAAAGTGTGACGGGTCAGTGATCTCCAGGAAGTGCCGCTGTCGGCGGTCTGGCGCCCAGCCCTTGGGGATGAAACCTTGGGATGGGCCTTGACCCCGGGGCTTGGACACCCGAGAAACTGGATCTTGAGTCCAGGAGAACGGATGTCCCGTGGTCATGAAGCACTATCCGCCGCAGTTCAAGGCGGACGCGGTCGCGTTGTACGAGTCGCGGCCGGAGGCGACGATCAGGTCGGTCGCCGCTGATCTGGGGATCAACCCGGAGACGTTGCGCAACCGGGTCCGGGCTGCCGGGGTGAGCCGGCCGCGGGGGCGCCGCCCACCGCGAGCACATGATCCCGCCACGTCAACACCCCGCTCCTCCGGGTTCGCGCCCGCTCTCAGCGCCGCATCTCCATCGCAGCCCTGACCTGCTACAAGCACGGCGAACGCTCCCGTTTGATCTACCGGCCGATCGTCCACCCGGGCCACAAGGCGGGCGGGCGCCGCGCTTGCTCGGAACGACTACCGCGACCTGCTCATCTCGGCCCACCAGCAACTTGGCCGTCCCCTCGTACTGTTATGGGACAACCACAACGTCCACCGCGACCGCCGCTTACGTGACCGACGCCCAGGACTGGATCACCGTCCACTACCTGCCGCCCTACGCGCCGCAACTTAACCCAGTCGAAGGCATCTGGTCCCTGCTCCGACGCCGCTGCCAGGCCAACACCGGCCTTCACCGACCCCGCGCACCTGATGCTCACCTTTCGACAAGGGCTCCGGCAGATCCAGTACAGGCCCGCTCTCGTCGACGGATGCCTCGCCGGCACCGGGCTCAGGAAGGAGAGTCCCTAGGCTGGTCGGCCTCCGGCACGTCCCCACTGGGCGTCGTCCCATTCCACGTATTCGATCTGGACGCCACCTGGCAGCTTGGCAGTCAGGTTCCTGCCAGTGGGAACGGCCTGCGGACCGCGCACGGTCTGCGCTCCGGTCCGTGTGAGCAGCGCATGGCACTCGTCGAGGTCATCGATGATGAGCGTGGCCGCTGTCGCCTTGTAGGGCTCTAGTACTCGCTCATTGCCCGCCACCACCAAAACGCGGCCGACCGTGGCCAACTCCAAACCGTTCGGCATCGTGAAGCGGGTGCTGATCGGCTCACCCGTAACCGTGGTGAGCGGTGCCAGCACCGCATCCAGGTCATTGGCGTAGACACGGGCGTAGGTACGGAAGATACGCATGATCATCAACAAGGTATCCAGAGATGCAGATATTCCCCTCGCCATCGAGACGAGGACGTGTGTCTCCGACGACATCACGCATTAACCCTCAGTAACAGTCACAGTGGGTGCCCATCCGTCGAAGGGGAAGGCGTTGACGGACGATGCGGCTCACCCGACCGCGGCACCGTCGACTCGCTCGGGCTCGTCGGCGAGGAGTTCGTCGTACCGGGAGCCCGCGCGGTCGTTGAGGTCTGACCAGAGCTGGTGAAGGCCGGTGTTGTCCCGGACGAGGTGGCGGGCCGCAGGAATCTCGGCGCACTCCGCCAGCAGCTTTCGGCCGTCCGGCATCCCGGCCAGGTCGGAGATCCGGCGCCAGGTCGAGAAGTCCTGCTCGCGGAAGACGCGGCCAGCGTGCACCATCTGCCGCATGAAGAGGTCCTGCTGCTTCCGGTCGAGTCGGACAACGTGGCGAGCTCGCTGATGGACGCGTGGCACTTCTCATCCTGCCAGTGCAGAGCCGCGGTGGCCTGGGTGACCGGCTGGATGTCCGGATCTCTGCCGACGACCACCAGGTAGGCGTCGATGGATATCTCGATGGCGGTGGTGAACGCGAGACCGGCCAGGTCCCGCTGCCAGCCGTGGCGGCTCTCCTCGCGCCGGCTCCGATAGCGGTCCACGAGATGCGGCAGCGGTAGGTCACTTGCCTTCGACCGCCGCGGCCCTGTCGAGGTTCACGCCCATGTCCGAGTACCTATCTTCGTGTACCCGACGTAGCAGTCGAACCGCTCGACCTTGCCGTCCTGCAGGTACCGGAAGTCGGCGGTCGGTGCATCGACCCTCGCGCCCAGCGGCTTGAGGGTGCCGGCCGGCGTCTGCAACGCCCCTTGAAGGTGCCCTGTACAGGTTCATGATGCATGCCGGTTCCATCGCTGGTCACTCCTGTGGTGAACCGCACTGCGTCAGGGGCCCGATCGCCTCCGTCGGCGAGCGGCGTTCGCCGGACGCGTGTCACACGTCGTCAGACGGCCTTGGCCGGGAGTGCTTTCCGGCTTGGTGATGATGTTGGTGCAGTCAGGAGGGGCGGCACCGTGCAGGGCCTCACGGTGCCGTGAGGCCCTGCACCAGTGCCGGGGGAGTCAGTCGGCGTGGTGGGTCTGGACGTCAAGGATCCAGGTGACGCCGAACCGGTCGGTGAGCATGCCGAAACCGGGAGACCATGCCGACGCGGCGAGGGGCTCGATGATGGTGCCGCCCTCGATGAGGACGCTCCAGTAGCCGGTGATCTCCTCAAGGGTGTCGGCGCGAACGGACTGGAAGAATGTCCGGTCGGTGATCGTGGCACCGTTCTCCCGGCGCGTGTAGCCGGCCGTCACCGTGATGTCGGTGTCGTCCTGACCGGGGATGTCGTAGGCCATGACACGGAACCCGTCCTCGTTCTCGACCTGCCCGTACACGACCTTGTCAGCGCCGGGAACCTCTTTCGGCATGCCGAGGTCGCCGTAGGTGGCAATGACGGTCCGGCCGCCAAACACGGTCGCGTAGAAGTCAAGCGCCTGGCGAGCGGTACCGCGGAAATTCAGGTGGGTGGTCGTGCTGACAGTCATGATCTGCTCTTCTCCTCGATGGATGCGACCGGCGGGCCGCTGTCAGGGATGAGCATCACGAAAGAAGAGGTCAATGACGGTCCTCTACGCGAAGCACACTGGATTCATGGTCGGAAGTACTTCGCGGATGCTCGCTCTGCTGTCCCTCCTGCAGACGCGACGGGACTGGCCGGGGCAGGTCCTTGCGGAGCGCCTGGGGGTGAGCCCGCGCACGGTCCGCCGTGACGTGGACCGCTTGCGGGAACTCGGCTACCGGATCGGGTCGATGAAGGGACCCGACGGTGGGTATCGGCTCGAGGCCGGTTCGGAACTGCCACCGCTGCTGTTCGACGACGAACAGGCAGTCGCGATTGCAGTCGCGCTCCATAGTGCGCCCTCCACCGGGGTCGACATCGACGAGGCGGCAGCCCGCGCGTTGGCCACCGTCCGCCAGGTAATGCCGTCGAGGCTCCGTCACCACATCGACGGCATCCACTTCACCGGAACCGACACCTCTTCCCGTGTTGATCCGTCCGTGCTGGAGAGTGTCAGTGTCGCCGTCCGGGAACGGCACACGCTCCGATTCGACTACGGCGGGAGCAACGGCCCTGCACGGAGCGTTCAGCCGCACGCGGTCGTCGCCCGGCACAGCCTCTGGTATCTGATCGCGTGGGATCTGGACCGCCACGACTGGCGCGTCTTCCGCATGGACCGTATGGCACCACGCACCCCGACGGGGCCGGCGTTCACGCCCCGCTCGCTTCCCGCGGCCGATGCGCGCTCCTTTCTCGCCGCCCGGTCCAAAGGATCGCAGAGCGAGGATCGCTGGCCTTGCGTGGGCGATGTCGTCATCGAGCTTCCCGCGCGTGACATCACGCCCTGGATCGGTGACGGGGAGGTCGAAGAGCTCACGGAGCGGTCCTGTCGAGTCACGATCGGGTCGTGGTCCTGGACCGGTCTGCTCGCATCCGTGGTCCGGTACGACGCTCCCTTCACCGTGGTGGGCCCGGACGCCTTGGCCGAGGCCGCGGCGAAGCTCGCCGGGCGACTCCAGGACTCCGTCTCTGCGTCGTCGCCGGAAGATTGACCGTCGAGCGGGAAGATCCCGTGCGCGCTGAAGGTATAGGGAAGTGGAGGGAAGTACGGGAAAGCGCCGAGAGAGTACAGGACAGGAGGCGACCGCTTCGCGTGCGAGGCTCACCTCATGACGAACATGACAGACATGGCGGAAGAGGAGCGGACAGGCCGGTTGATGGTGGCCGACGCGCGAGCCTGGCGGACCTGGCTCGATGCTCATGAGAGTTCATCTGCCGGGGTGAAGCTGATTCTTGCGAAGAAAGGCATCACGGAACCGACCTCCCTGGCCTACGCCGAGGCCCTCGAAGAGGCTCTCTGCAGCGGCTGGATCGACGGCCGCCGCAACGCCGTCGACGCACGCACGTTCCAACAGCACTTCACCCCGCGTCGAACCGGGTCGATCTGGTCTCGGCGAAACGTCACCATCGTCGCGACGCTGATCGAGCAGGGCCGCATGCGGCCACGGGGTTTCGCGGAGATCGAACGGGCCAAAGCGGACGGGCGCTGGGACCGGGCCTATGCCGGACAGGCCGGGGCCGAAGTACCCGCCGACCTCGCCCAGGCGCTCGCCGCGTCGCCCACGGCGGCGGCCCGTTTCGCCGCGCTGACCCGCGCGCAGCGCTACGCCGTCATCCATCAGGTGATCACGGCTCCGAGCGGGACCAGTCGAAGAAGCCGCATCACGAAGTCCCTCACGCGTCTGGAAGGCACCCCGGAGGCCTGACGTTGGCTGGCCGGGCTTCCGGAGCGGCAGGGTAGAGTGGGAACTTTTCAGGTTTGTTCCTAGGGTTTCCGGACCTCCCCGACTAAGCGGCACTACGGTCGGCCGCCGGGCGACGCCGCAGGCCGGCGTCTTCGATCGCAGGCGGCCGATGGCCGACGTCCATCACTCCGATATCGGTGCCGGGAGGGGCGATCCGGTCGATGCAGTCGAGGACATCGTCATCGAGGCGTGTCTCCGCTGCGTCGAGCAGGTCTTCGAGCTGCTCGAGCGTTCGGGGTCCGATGATCGCGGACGTGACCTGCGGGTGAGCGACAACGAACGCCATCGCCAGGTGCGTCATCGGCAAACCGGCCGATTCCGCCAGCGGGACCAGTTCCTCGATCGCGTCGAATTTGTGCGGGTCGGTCATATGACGGGGTCCATACGCCATACGGCCCGCCGTCACGGGGGTCTGCTGATCCCGGCGGTACCTGCCGGTGAGAAGACCCCATGACAGCGGGCTCCATGTCAGCACTCCCATGCCGTACTCGCCGCACACCGGCAGCACCTCGCGCTCGATGCCACGGGCGAGGATCGAGTATGTGGGCTGCTCGGTTCGCAGTCGTGCGAACCCGCGGCGTTCGGAGATCCACTGCGATTCGACGATCGTCGATGCGGGGAAATTAGATGAGCCGATCGCCCGCACCTTTCCGCTGGTGACCAGATCGGTGAGGGCGGAGAGGGTCTCGTCCAGGTCTGTCTCGGGGTCGAAGTGGTGGATCTGGTAGAGATCGATGTGATCCACGTCGAGTCGGCGCAGGGACTCCTCGACGGCAGTCACGATCCATCGACGTGACGCGCCCCGGCGGTTCGGGTCCTCGCCCATCGGACCGGTGAACTTGGTGGCCAGCACGACCTCGTCCCGACGGCCTCTGATCGCTTTCCCGACGATCGTCTCCGCCTCGCCACCGCCATAGACGTCCGACGTGTCGATGAAGTTGATCCCGCCGTCCAGGGCCCGGTCCACGATGCGTCGGCAGTCGTCAGGATCCGGGTTCCCGGCGGGACCGAACATCATGGTGCCGAGGCAGTAGGGACTGACACGGATACCGGTTCGGCCGAGTGTGCGCATCTTCATGCTGGTTCTCCACAGTGAGCAGGTGACAGGGAATTCCCGTCACGTCGGGTGAGCGCGCATCAGGCCGCGCGCCCGTCTCTTCGACTTTGGCGAATGAAGAGGTCAGTAGGAGTCCTCTACATCACCGACATCCCGGGGCGACTGCCTTTCTCCCCGCATGTGCCGACGGCGCTCCGGTCCTGGCGGCGCGGTAGCCGCTCGGCGCGATCTGCACGCCCGTCTTCCCCGGCACCGCGGAGCGGGCCCACCCTCACCGGCGCCCTGGGGACGACCACGACGCCTGGGCACACCGCGACTCGATGCCTTTGCGGGCGATGCACACGCCGATACGCTTCCCGCGGAGCCATCTGCGCAGGTCGGCCCGGTCGTAGGCGTTGTCGGCATGCAGGCGCTGGGGTTTGAAGTTGCGGCCGCGGTGGGGGTCGTGTCTCGTTTGTGACCCCCACATCGGCTTCAGTCCTTCGCTGTCGTGGACGTTGCCGGTGGAGACGCCGACGAGGAGGGGCAGGCCGTTCGCGTCCGACAGGACGCGTATCTCGGCACCGGGCTTGCCCCGCTCCACGGGGCTCGGACCTGTGTGTTCGCCCCTTTTTTGGCGCGGACGTAGGCGGTGTCGAGGACGACGCGGGTGACGTCGCCCCCCGGCGTCGTCGAGTCGGCGCAGCACGGCCTCGTGCAGTCGGCCCCAGACACCGCTCTCGACCAGATCAGGAACCGGCGGTGAGCCGTCGTCTTCGACACCCCGGGCGGCAAAGCCCGCCAGGCGCAGCCGCTGACCAATGGCCCGGCCGGAGCTCGCCGCGTTCTACCTCGCCGCCGCGGCGAATGCCGCGCCTACCCCGGCGCCTTCTCCGCCGGGCGGTCCGAAGCGAGCCGGGAACGTGCGTCCCCGGCCCCGTACGTGTGCTGTAGACGGTTCGGTGGCCGCTGTCTCGGCTGGGCATCTCGGGCGACGGCGGCTGTCCCCGCTCGCGGGTGCCGGAGGCTTTACCGGGTGCTGCGCCAGGAGCGCAGACGGTCGGCGATGTCGTAGACGGTGAGCCGCAGCGCGCGAATGTCGGTGATCAGGTCCCGCCACGGCTCGAAGGAGTCGTCGATCTCCTCCCCGGAGGCCCGGATGTACGCCACTGCCACGCCGTAAGCGAAGTAGGCATTGCGGGCCGGCAAGGGGCGCAGCAGAACCAATTGCTCCAGCAGGGCGGCCGCCCGCCAATAGGCGTCGGGCTCGCCCATCTCCAGCTGCGGGGTGTTCACCCGGTGCCGGGCGACGGCAGCCACGAGGCCGGAGTAGTCCCGGACCCCGGGTTCCTTGCCGAGCGGTTCCTCCTGCCGGTCAAGGAGCCACCGGATGTCGAGGGTGTTGGATGCAGCGCCATTCCGGCACGGCAGGCTGACCGGCACGGCGGCCGACGCGCTGGCCCTGCGCCCGCTGGTGGGTCAGTTGTTCGGCGCACGTCCGCAGGCCGCGGCGCGGGCCAGGACGGAGAAGGCGCCCTCCCCGCCCCGCAGACGGTGCTTGACGCGCATGCCGTCCAGGACGACGCCCATAGCGGACAGGGCGATACCCGCCGTGCGGCAGTCCCGGGCGAGGGCGGCACCGTCCACGCCGAGGGCAGCGATCCACGCCCGCATCTCCTCGGGCCACAGCCCCACCCGGGCCCAGGCCCGGGCCCGGGTCCGCAACTCGGGGGTGCGCAGGTGCGGGCCTGGCGGCTGAACAGGGTGAAGGCGTGGGACTCCAGCGCACGTCCATCACCGCGGCGGCCTGACCGGTCCGTGCGCCGCCGGGCCGCGGCGGCGCGGGCGGTGCGCCGGCGGACCGCGGCGAGGTCGGCCGCCGGGTCGAGGCCTTCTCGGGCGGCGATGGCTTCAGCGGTATCGGCCGGCGCGCCGGTCCTGGCGGGGGCAAGGCAGTCGTAGACGGCCTGCAGCTCCGGGTCGTTGAACTCCGGGTCGGTGAACCGGGCATGGGTCACGGCGCATCTCCTTCAAGGGTGTGCGGGCATGGCGAAGGCCCCGTAGCCGAGACGGCAACGGGGCCTTCGAGGGATGCGGATCTGTGGTGGTGAGCGGCTCTCAGCGGAGCAGGCGAGGCATGAGAAGACTTCCGGCTATGAAGCGGCGGGGCACACCCCGCTCGTAAGCGGGCAACCTGGTCGAAAGTCTCGTCAAGCACACCAGTGCCAAAGGAATACCTGGTCAGAGCTGGGTGCTGGCGACAGCTCATGATGGTGGCGCCCGGACGGAACCCGCCGGGCCGGCAAGGAGCACTGACCAAGCTCACCCGCCACCAGCGTTGCCCGCCCCGACCAGAGCGGTCCCAAAGCGGCTGCCGAGCAGAGCAGTTACGGCCTACCGTGGGCGGTCATGAGCACGCAGGCCTTCTCCGGCGCCTACCTCCTGCCTCTCTTCCACGCGATCGAGCAGGCCCGCGCCGATGGCGCCTACCGGCAGCTGCCCGACCCCGATCCGGCCAGCAGCCTGGCCGCCGACGACGCTCCCCTGGGCCCGTACGCGGCCGCGCACTTGATCCGCGCCTCCTACACCGCCGGCCTGGCTCATGCCGACGCACTGCGCCGTCTGACGGCGGCCGGGGAGGTCGATGCGACCAGCCCCTGGACGCTGCTGCGCGGCGCCTTGGAGAACTTCGTCACCGCCCTGTGGCTCCTGGACGGCCCTGCCGGACTGAGCGCTGGCGCCGCGCACTGTCGCTGTGGGACGAGGACATGCGCAACCGCCAGCGGCATGAGACGGACACCAGCCCCCTCCCGTCCGGCGACGGCATGACCGGTGCGCATGTAAAGCTCCACATTCCTTCCTGTCCTCGGCACGGACGGCGCTGCAGTGACCTGCGTTACACGTTGGGGGCGGTGCCCTACTGCACCTCGCGGGCCCGCCCGGCGTACTCCCCGGGGATGAATCCGCCTCGCCCCGTGAGCGACAGTTGGACCACGGTCGTACCGCTCGACTACGACGCCACCAACGCCCCCCAGGTCGGGCCGGTCACTACGCATACGGCGACAGGGAGTACGACCCGGGGGTTCCCTCAGTTCTTCCTCGACTCAGGTGGGCCGTCCCGTCGCCGCAGGGCGGCGGCCCTGTCTCAAGGCGTCAACGCCCTGCTCGAGTTGGTCAACGGGGTGGCGGGCTGGCTCGTCGACTGACGCGAGAGGCCGTCAGTCGGCTCAGCCCGCCGCCACCTGGGACACCACCGGCGCCGGAGCCAGCCGGTGGATGGCTCCCTCGGTCTCCGAGAGCCGGGCGCCTGTGCTGACATGGAGGTGGAGGAGGATCTCGGCGGCGATCGACAGCGCCGTCTCCGCTGGCTCGGCGCCGCCCAGGTCGAGACCGGCGGGAGAGCAGAGCCGGGCCAGTTGATCGTCCCGTACGCCTGCGGCCCGTAGCGACGCCTTGCGTTGCCCGGCGGTCCGGCGGGAGCCCAGGGCGCCGACGTACGCGAGGTCCATCTGCAACGCGGCCTGCAGCAAGGGCACGTCGAACTTGGGGTCGTGGGTGAGGGAGACGACCACGGTGCCGGGGCCGGGCCGCCCCGCCGCCGCCTCGGCGGCCAGGTGCCGGTGGGGCCAGTCCACCACGACCTCATCGGCGTCCGGGAAGCGCTCGGGGGTGATGAACACGGGCCGCGCGTCGCACACCGTCACCCGGTAACCGAGCAGCGCGCCCTGGCGGGTGAGGGCCGAGGCGAACTCGGTGGCACCGTAGACCATCATGCGGGGCGGGGGAGCCAGGCAGTTGACGAACACCCGTGGGGCGGTCCCGGCGCGCAACGTGTGGGAGCGCCTCTGCGTGAGCAGGTGTCGGGCCGTTTCCGCTACTTCGGCGTCGAGGATGGCGTCACCGGTGGATCCGGTGGTGCCGTTGGAGCAGTACACCAGGTGGGTTCCTGCAGGTACGGACCCGTGCGGCTCCACGACCGTGGCCACGGCTACGGCGTCCCCCGCCCGCAGGCGCTCCATGACAAGGCCCAATTCGGGGAAGGACTGCCGGTCGACCCGTTCGACGAGCACCTCGATGGTTCCGCCGCAGGTCAAGCCGATCGCCCCGGCGTCGTTGTCGCTCACCGCGTAGCGTTCGAGGACCGGTACGCCGTCCCGTATGGCCTGCTGCGCCAGGTCGTACACGGCGCCTTCCACGCAGCCGCCCGACACACTGCCGGTGACGGTGCCGTCCGAGGCGCAGATCATGAGGGCTCCGGGTTGGCGCGGGGCCGAGCCGTACGCCGAGACAACGGTGGCGAGGCCGCACGGTGTGCCCGCCGCCCACAAGCGGTGGAGCCGCTCCCACATGTCGTTGACCGGGCTCCTCATGTCGTTCATCGGGCTCCACCCTCCTCTTCGATGAGCTTGTCCTGGGTGATGGGCAGGTCGCGGATGCGGCGGCCAGTGGCGTGGTAGACGGCGTTGCCGATGGCGGCGGTCATCCCGGTCATCGGTGTCTCCCCGAACCCGCGTGCGCCGAGGGCGTCGAGGTTAGCCAGGTCGGGCTTGTCCACGAAGCCCATGCGGATCTCGTCGATATCGGCGTTGACCGGCACCAGGTAGCCCGACAGGTTCGGGTTGACGATTCGCCCCAGGTGCTGGTCGACCAGGGTGTGCTCGGACAGGGTGAAACCGACGGCCCAGACAGCGCCGCCGATGCCCTGGCTGCGCAGGGTCCTGCGGTTCAGCACCCGGCCGGCGTCGAAGTACCCGTACATGCGGGTGACGCGGACCTGTCCGAGCCGGGGGTTGACCCGTACTTCCGCGAAGCAGGCGCCGGTGGAGTAACCGGGCGGGATGAAGACGGGGTTGGCGGTGGCCTCGACGGGTTCGCCATGCCGGGTCACGACCGCGCGGACGGTGTCGCGGCGTGTGCGCCGGTCGGTGTCGTAGAGGACTCCGTCCTCGACGGTGATCCGGTCGGCCGGGACGCCGCGCAGGGGGGAGCGGGTGTCCGCGACGGCGATGTCGATCAGTGCCCGGCGGGCCGTGGTGCAGGCCCGGTTGACGGCGGCGCCGACCCCGGGAACGGTGGCGGAAGCGGCGGAGACGAACGCGAACGGGTAAGCGGTGTCCCCGAGTTGGAAGTCCACGTCGTCGACGTCCAGGCCGAGGCTCTCCGCGGCCACTTGGGACATGACGGTGTACGTGCCGGTTCCGATGTCGTGGGTGGCGACCTGGACCACCGCTTGCCCGTCGGCGGAGATCATGACGCGGGCCCCGGCCCCCGGCCGTCCGCCGGCCGTGTGCCCGGCGGTCGCCATGCCCCAGCCGATCAGGGTGTCCCCGTCGCGCATCGACCGCGGGCGCGGATCGCGCCGGTGCCAGCCGAAGGCGTCAGCACCACGGCGGTAGCACTCCTCCAGGTGTTTGCTGCCGAACGGGGCGCCGTCCTCCTCGGGGTTGTCCGCGGCGTAATTGCGCAGCCGTAGTTCGATGGGGTCCATGCCCAGTTCGTAGCTCAGCTCGTCGAGTGCCGTTTCCAGGCCGTGGGAGGCGACGGCCTCCGGTGACCGCATCATGCTCGGCGCGGGCAGGTGCAGCGCCACCGCCTGCTGTGTCACCCGCACATGGGGGCAGGTGTACAACATGCGGGTGGGCTCGCTGGTGTTGAACAGCAAATCCTCGGTACGACCGACCTGGGAGGTGGTGACGTGCTCGATGGCGGTGAGCGTGCCGTCCCGCTTCGCTCCGATCCGCAGCCGCTGGTGGGTCTCCGGGCGGTGGCCGTTGGACGTGTAGGCGTGGGCGCGGGAGAGCACCAGTTTGACCGGGCGCCGCAGCTCGCGGGCGATGGCGGCGGTGATCAGGGTGTGCGGCCACACCGGGCCCTTGGCGCCGAAGCCTCCGCCCAGGAACCGGGACAGCACCCGCACGTTGGCGGGAGGCACTCCCAGCGCCGCGGCCACGGTGGCCTTGGTGGCGTTGATGCCCTGCGCCGTTTCGTAGATCGTCAGCTTCTCGCCGTCCCATACGGCGGTCGTGGCGGAGGGTTCGAGGGCGTTGTGGTGGTGCATGGGCGTCGTATAGCTGACGTCGATGCGTACGTCCGCCTGCGCCAGGCCCGACACGGGGTCGCCGCGGGTGACGTCATTGGGGCCTTTCAGACCCGACGTGGGCACGAAGGCCTCGTCCATGGCCGCGGCCAGGTCGGCCTGAGGCGTGCTGGTGTCGTAGGAGACATCGACGAGTGACGCGGCGTGTCGGGCCTGCTCGGGAGTCTGGGCCACGACGTAGGCCACCGGCTGGCCGCTGTGGTGGATGTCCGCGTTCTGGAGGGGGATGACCCGCTTCCAGTACACCGTTCCCTGCTCCGTGGGCACGGCTAGCCGGGGCATGTTCTCGTGGGTGTAGACGGCGACCACACCGGGTGAGCGCTCGGCGTTCCGCACGTTGATGCCAATGATGCGGGCGTTGGCGACCGTGCTCAGCACGAGGAAGCCGTGCAGGGCCCCGCGGACTTCGATGTCCGCGGTGTAGGTGGCCGCACCGGTCACCTTGGCGCGCCCGTCGACCCGGGCGAGAGGGCTGCCGACGATCGGGCTCATTACCGTCCTCCGAGATCTTCGAGAACGTCGGCCAGGGCACGCTGCACCAGCTCGACCTTGAACGCGTTGTGCTCGCGAGGCTGAGCGCCCTCGACCAGGGCCCGCCTGGCCGCCGCGATGGTGGCCTGGTTCAGGGGGCGCCCGCGCAGGGCGTCCTCGACCTCGGGTGAACGCCACGGCCTGGTGGCGATGCCGCCGAAGGCGAGCCGGACGTCACGAACCGTCCCCCGCTCCCGGGTGAGGGCGGCGGCCACGGAGACCACGGCGAACTCGAAGGTGGCCCGGTCGCGCAGCTTGAGGTAGCGGGAGTCGGCCGCCAGGCGGCTCTGCGGTATCTCGACGCCGGTGATGAGTTCGCCGTGCCGCAGCGCGGTCTCCCGGTGCGGGGTGGAGCCGGGCAAGCGGTAGAAGTCCTGGAGCGGGAGGGAGCGGCGGCCGTCCGGGCCGAGGGTGAGGACGGTGGCGTCCAGGGCGGTCAGGGCCACGGCCAGGTCGGATGGATGGACGGCGATGCAGTGCTCGCTGCCGCCGTGGATGGCGTGCCAGCGGTTCTGCCCGGTGATCGCGGGGCAGCCGCTGCCGGGTTCGCGCTTGTTGCAGGCGCTGCCGACGTCGCGGAAGTACCAGCAGCGGGTGCGCTGCATCAGATTGCCGCCGATGGTGGCCCTGTTGCGGATCTGCGGGGACGCGGAGGCGAGCAGGGCTTCGGAGAGTACGGGGAAGCGCTCCCGGACCACCGGGTGCTCGGCTACGTCCCCCATGCGGGCCGTGGCACCGATCCGCAGTCGGCCCTGGCCGACGCCGATGCCCGACAGGTCGAGACCGCTCACGTCGACGACGAGGTCCGGGGTGAGGACGCCGTCCTTCATCAGGTTCGTCAGTTCGGTCCCGCCCCCGATGAACGCGCCACCGGGATGGCCCGCGACCAGGCCGACGGCGTCGGCGGGGCGCGACGCACGCGCGTACTCGAAGAGCTTCACTTCACTTGTCCCTTCGCGGCGTCCCGTACGGCGTCGACGATGTTCGGGTAACAGCCGCAGCGGCACAGGTTGCCGCTCATCCACTCGCGGACTTCGGTGTCCGATCCGGCGTGGCCCTCCCGGATGCAGGCGACGGCTGACATGATCTGCCCGGAGGTGCAGAACCCGCACTGGAAGGCGTCGCGCCGGATGAACGCCTCCTGCACCGGGTGCAGTTCGTCCCCTCGGGCCAGGCCCTCGATCGTGGTGATCTCCCGTCCGTCCTCCATGACGGCGAGCGTCATGCACGACTTGACCCGCTGCCCGTCGATGAGGACGGTGCAGGCGCCGCACTCACCGCGGTCACAGCCCTTCTTCGTCCCGGTCAGCCCGACCCGCTCGCGCAGCGCGTCCAGCAGGGTGACCCGGGACTCGACCGTGACGTGGCGCTCCACGCCGTTGACACGGAGGGTCACGTCGGCCGTCGAGGCGGGGGAGGGCAGCGCGGTCCCCGCGCCGGCGGCGACCGTGGTGATGCCGCCCGACGCGGCCACGGCGACCGCGCCTACCGCGCCGGCCTTGAGCACGCTGCGGCGGCTGTGTTCGTCGGCTGAGTGGTCGTGCTCGTCAGTGTCGGACATACGTCTGGGTCTCCTAGCGGAAGGGTGACGGGCGGGAGAAGGGGATGCGGTGGCGCGTCGGGGGACCCGGGCCGGGCACGGGAAGGCGCCGTCCAGGGTCCGCGGGGAAGCCCAACTTGGCGCTGACCAGCGGGTGTTCCCGCAGAGAATCACTGCTTACGAGTTAACTGTATCGACGATAACACAGCAGTGATGTCGGTCAAGCGTTATCATCGATCCGTGACGATGACGCTCCCCGATCCCCACCAGCCACGCGAGCGCATCCTCCGGGCAGCGGCGGACCTGCTCGCGCGTGGCGGACGCGAGGCGGTCTCCACCCGCTCGGTCAGCGCCGCCGCGAGCGTGCAGGCACAGACGATCTACCGGCATTTCGGAGACATGCAGGGGCTGCTGGACGCGGTGGCCCGCCAGGGCTACGCCTCCTACCTGGCCGCCAAGCGGGAGAACCTCATCACCGGTGACCCCGTCGAGCAACTGCGGCGCGGCTGGTCCCTGCACGTGGCCTTCGGGCTCGCCAACCCGGCTGTCTACCGGCTGCTCAACACCGACGCGCGTCCCGGCGCCGGGGACGCGGCGAACGGTGAGGCCGGCAGCCTGCTCCGGCAGCTCGTCACCCGGGTCGCCGAGGCCGGACGGCTGCGCGTCGGCGTCGAAGAGGCGGCGACGATGATCCACGCGGCGGGCGTCGGCGTCACGCTCACGCTCATCAAGGCCGACGCCGCCGGCCGCCTCGCCGACCACGAGGGCCTGTCGGAACGCACCCGCGAGGCCGTGTTCGCGGCACTCGTCACGGACCTGGACGACACCCCGCCCGAGGGCACGTGTGCCGCGCGCTGCGCCCGGCACGCCGTCGCCCTCAAGGCCCTGCTCGACGACGGGGAGCGCCCCTTCACCGCGGGGGAGTACACCCTGCTGGGCGAGTGGCTCACGAGGCTCGCCACCGCGGCGGCGGACGGTGAGGAAAGCGACTCCCCTGCCGCGTCCGACAGTTGACCCCCACTTCCGGACCTCCCTGTGTCGCTGGCCGAATGCCGATGGCCGAGCCGGGCGGGTCCCGCCTCGGCCACGCACTCCCGCCTCGCCGGTCAGACGGGCTGACCGGCGAGGCGGACGGTCAAGGAACTCAGCCGTCGCCGGGGTCGGGTGCGGGGTCGGGCGTTTTGCCGCCGGAGTCGGTTCGGGCGTTGCGGGGGCCTGCAGTGCGTCGGCTTGTGGGGTTGCGTCGGGAGGGCAGGCTTACCACGGCGCATGTGAGGTCGGCGGCGGATGTGCTGGGAGTGCGGGAGCGTGCGGTGTGGCGGTGGCTGGCTGCGGCGGAACGCGATGATGGCGCGGGTGTGGCGCCGGGGGAGCGGGCCAGCAGTCACGGGAGGTTCACGGTCACTGAGGAGATCCGGGCTCTGCTGGGGCTTGGTGCCGGCCTGGCTGGAGGGCCGGGGTGGGCAGCCCGAGGGCTACTGCCACCGACAGATGCTGGACGCGATCCGCTGCCTGGTCGCGGGCGGGATCTCCTGGCGGGCGATGCCCGCGGACTTCCCCGCCTGGGGCCGGGTCTACGCCTTCTTCCGCCGCTGGCGCGAGCACGGGCTGATCACCGAATTCCCTGACCGGCTGCGCGGACGGGTGCATGAGCGGGAGGGCCGCGAGGCCGAGCCCACGGCCGGGATCATCGATGCGCAGTCGGTGAAGGCCGCGGCCTTGGTGCCGTCCGTCTCACGCGGCTGCGACGGCGGGAAGAAGGTGGGCGGCCGCAAACGGCACATCGTGACCGACACCCTCGGCCTGCTCCTGGTCGCCGCGGTGACTGCCGCGAACATCGGCGACCGGGATGCTGCGACGGGCCTGCTCGGGAGGCTGCGCCGCCTGCACCGCGGCATCACCCTGGTCCGGGCCGATGGCGGCTACACCGGCGGCCTCGTCGACTGGTGCCGGGACAAACTCGCCCTGACCTTGGAGATCGTCAAGCGCACCGACGACATGACGGGATTTGTGGTGCTGCCCAGGCGCTGGGTGGCAGAGCGCACGTTCGCGTGGCTGGTGCATTCGCGCCGCCTGGGCCGGGACTACGAGACGTTGCCGGCCAGCAGCGAGGCGATGATCCGGTGGTCGATGGTCACGCGGATGAGCCGTCACCTGGCACGGCCACAGGCCGCCGACCGACAGTGAAGGCCCCCGACGCCTCCTGCACGAGCCACCCGCGCTCCGCCAGGCGCCCGGCCTTCGAACGCACCCCCTCGACCTTCGCCGACGTCGTCTGAAGGCCCAGCCCCACCGCGATCTCTCTGGCCTTGAGCGGTCCCTGGCCCGCCGGCTGCCGCTCATCGAGCACGCCCAGGATCCGCTGGTAGTCCGGCGCCAGCACCGTCACCGGCAAGCCTTCGCGCCAAGGCGGCACGATCGAGCCCGGCACCGGCGCAGGCGAGGGCGAGGGCAAGGGCACGATTTCCTGCTCCGCCTCGGTGACGGCAGTCGTCTCGGCGGCGGACACGGCCAAGGCCTCGACCAGTTCCTCCCGCGTGATCACCCGCCGGTCCAGCTCGATCTCAGCGGCCTCCAACACCGCAGCCAACCGGGCGACTTCCTCCCGAAGCCCTTCCACCCGCACACGGGCCGCTGTCTCCCGCTCCTCCAGGCTTCCCAGAACCGACGCCATCGCGCACCCCTTGCTCATGGAACGGAAACAAGACGCCGGATCCCTCCCTCATTCGAAGCTGCACCATGTCTGACCAGCAGAAATCAAGCGATCATGTTCGGTTGGGATACGGCTTCTGACTGAGCGCTTCGGTCTTGCGACGCCCCGTTCGACCGGTGCTCGTGCCGCTGACAGTGCCCGGTTCGTCGTGCGCTGGGTCGGTATGAGTTCCTGGCGGGGCGGGGGTCGGATTGGTGTGGTCACCCAGGGGCCGGCTCCGGTGTGGGCGCGGTCGGCGAGGACAGGGACGCCCTGGCGTTCGCAGATTCGGATGATCTCGGGGGTGCGGGCTGCGGTGAGGTCGGGGGTGCGGCCGGGCAGCGCGGGTGAGATCCACAGCAGCCTGCCCGCGGGATCGGTCACGACCTGCACGTTCACGCCGTGACGGCGGTGTTTGTAAGAGTAGTCGGCCCAGCTGTCGCCGACCCGGTCGCACTCGGCGAGCGCGCCGTCGAGGAGGACGTGTTCGGGATCGGTCTCCCGCAGCACCCGCAGCAGGCCGGGGCGCCCGCTTGGACAGGTGGTTGATGACGGCGGTGACGTAGGCGTGAGCGGTGCCGACCGAGATCCCGAAGCCGGCCGCGATCCGAGCCAGGGTGTCGTGTCGGCGCAGGTACACCAGGCCGCCCAAGGCACGCTGGTGCGGCGGGAGCTTGCAGCGGCGGTCACCCTCGCGGGTGACGATGAGCATGGTGACCCACTCGACCAGGGCGTGAGGCAGATCGAGTACGGCTCGATGGACAACCGACGAGGCTCCCGCGCCGGCGGGTTGAGACGTAGAACACCTCCTCCAACGGCACGGGAGCCTCGTGCGTTGCGGGACACCAGCCCGTCACCCGATCAGTGGTCACGCTGAAAGAGCTCAGTGATCGCTGTCACCAATCTTGTGGAGAAAACGGTTAGGCCAGCGCCGCGGCCAGGTGGGTCAGCGATGCGTCGAGTTCGTCGGCGGCTACGACCGGCAGTCGCATCAGGTGTGCCGGGTGTGTGACCGCCGCCCAGTCGTAGGTCTGGGTCACCTCGGTGCGGCCGTCGTCGGTCGGGGTGAGCTTCCAGGTGAAGCGGTACCCGGGCGGGCGCTGTCCGGGCTGTCCGGGGGCCCAGCCGATGATCCGGTTCTCGGTGAAGGCGACGACACGGTTCTCGATCCGGTGGTCGCCGTGCTCCTCGCTGTGCATGGCCATGATGAAGGTGTCGCCTACAGCGGCGAGCGGCTGGGAGGTTTCGGCGTGCCGCAGTCGGCCGGTGCTGTCGAGTTCGGGGTGGCGGCGGGGGTCGCGGAGGACGGCGAAGATCCGTTCGGCCGGTGCGTTCAGTACCTGGGAGACGGTGGTGTGGGTCGGGCCCTCCATGGTGACCGGGTCGGGGTAGAACCGGGCCCATGCGATCCGTTCGTCGCGGGTGGTGAGGATGACCGGACCGCGCAGCAGGACCGTCGCCCCGGTCGGGGCGGTGCCTCGATACTCCCACTCCGACCACAATTCGTCGCCGTTCTGGGCGTGGCGCAGGATCTCGACGTGGAGGTCGGGCAGCCCGGCCAGGATCTTCGTCCAGTTCGCGGCGACCTCGCCGGAACCGATGAATCCTTCGGCCGGTCGCAGAGGTCGTTCGGCGACGTAGTCCTCGGTGAAACAGCCGGCGATCCGTTCCGGGACGTGGGAGTTGATCGCGTCGCGCAGTGACTGAAGAGCCTGGGGGAGCATGGCGTGGATCTCCTAGCGGTGGTTCGTCCTGTCATGTCGATCATGAACACGGAGGTGCTGCCCGACAACCGGACACTGCCGGGACACCGTCCGGACAGCCGTCCGGACCTGGCGGGCATAATCGACATCGTGAACGATTCAGCGGGACCGGCACGGAAGACGATCAGCTTCGCGACGCTCTTACGGGATTTGCGGGAGGCCAGATCGCTGACCCAGCACGAGTTGGCCGCCGCCGCCAGGGTGTCCGTCGACGCGGTCAGCGCGCTGGAACGCGGGCGACGGACCCAGCCCCAGCCGCACACCGTGCGGGCGCTGGCCACGGCGCTGCAGCTCCGCGACGCCGACCGCATGGCGCTGCTGTCCACCCTGGGCCGGGCCGGGGACGCGGCGCTCGAAATGCCGTCCCGCAAGCTGACGCCCCGCATGCCGTCGCCGCCGAGCGTCGAGGTGGTCGGCCGTGACGACGAGGTCGCGGAGATCGTCGCCGCCCTGGGCACCACGCCGGGCCGGCTGGTGACGCTCACCGGTCCGGGCGGGGTGGGCAAGACCACCGTCGCCCTCGTAGCCGCTGATGTGATGGCCGCCGAGCGCCCGGGCGCCGTCTACTTCGCCGACCTCACCGACGTCACCGAACCCGACGACGCCCTCGCGGCCGTGGCCCACGCGGCGGCCTGCGCCGCCGACACCGTGACCAGACTCGCGGAGCATCTTGCCGGGACGTCGGCCCTGCTCGTGCTCGACAACCTGGAGCGCGTCACGGCCTGCGGCCCCCACCTGGCCGAGCTGCTCATGGCCTCCCCCGACACGGTGATCCTGGCCACGAGCCGGGTCCCGCTGCGCGTACGCCGGGAACGTGAGGTGCGTATCGCCGCGCTCGGTCCGAGGGCGGCGGAGAGGCTCTTCGGCGAGCGGCTGGCCGCCACAGGGGCACCGCCCATGGGGAGGGCAGACGACAGTGCCGTCGCGCAGCTGTGCCGACAGGCCGACGGGCTGCCCCTGGCCATCGAACTTCTGGCCGCCGCAGCGGCCCGACTGGGGCCGCGGGCGCTGCTTGAGCGGATCGACGCGCTCACGGAACTGCCCGTGGCCGGCCCACAGGACCTGCCGGCGCGGCAACGCACCATGGCGGCCACCGTGGAGTGGAGCTGCCAGATGCTCGGCCCCGCGGCCCAACGCCTGCTCCCCCGGCTTGCCATGGTGCCGGGCAGCTTCTCCCTCGACACCGTCGACGCGATCGCCGCGCCGGACGCGGCGGATGCGGTGGGGGCGCTCGCCGAGCTGATCGAGCACTCCCTGGTGGCTCGCGCCGACGGCACGGGGCCGGTCACGCGGTACCGGCTGCTGGAACCGGTCCGCCGGCACGCCGTCGAGACCCTCGAACCAGCCGACCGGGAACACGTCCGTCGGGGCGTGGCCCGATGGGCCCTGCGGGCGGGACGCGAGCACGGTGCGCGGATCCGGGGCCGCGGCGACATGACGGCGGTCGAGCGGGTCGAGACCGACCGCCATGTGCTGCGGCTCGGCTTCGACCACCTCGTCGACACCGGCCAGTACGACGCCGCCGCCGAGCTGCTGTGGTCGGTGTGGCTGCCGCTGTGGATGACCGGGCACACCCACGAAGCCCTCGCCTGGACCAACCGCCTGTACGAGGACGACCTGAGCGAACATGGGCGGGCCCGCTGGCTGGTGGCGCGCGCCGGGTCCCATCGCGTGGCCGCGGATCTGTTCACCACCGCAGAGCGGGCGATGCGCCTTGCCGAGCGGATCGACGACTCCTCGCTGGCCGCGGAAGCAGCGATCTTCGCGTCGGCGGCGGCGCTGCGCCTGGAGGACTTCGACGGTTCACAGACTCTGCTGGCCAGGGCAGAGGTCCTGATGAAGAAGCGCCTTGATGTGGAGCGCGGTGTGTGGGCGGCCGTGCACGTGCCGATCGGCTACGGCGACGGTGCGCTGTTGCGCGGCGACCGGGCCGCGGCAGCGCGGCACTGGCGGGCCGCGGCGGACACGGCGCGAAAGCTGGGCAGTGACTTCTCGGTCCCAGCGGTCCTCGCGGAGTGCGCGCAGGCCGCCCGCAGCGAAGGACGCCTGGACGACGCCGCCGTGATGCTCGCGGCCGCCGCCGAACTCTCCCCCCAGCAGGACGAGCGGCCGCGGACACACTTGGCGTGCGTGGCCGCAGCCGTGGCCGCCGACCTTGGTGACGTGGCATCAGCGCAATGGTGGGAGGGGGTGGCAGGCTCGGAACCAGCGCCGGACTCCGACCAACTCGGCGAACGGTTCCGGGAACTTGTCCGGCGTGCCGAGACCGTTTCCGGGCGGGACTGAGCCCGGCCGTCCGCCCGTACCGGCGCTGTCCGGTCGATGTCCGGTGGTTTCCCCCGAGCGAGGGGGCCAGGATCGGGTTCATCGGGTCGGCCGCCCCTGCGGGCCGACCTCCGTCGACCCCGAGGAAGCTCCCCCATGACAGCCGCCCCCATCGTGCTCGCCGCGACCCCACTCACCGGTCACGTCCGGCCGATCCTGAACCTTGCCCGTCACCTCGTCGCGGCCGGACGACAGGTCACGGTCGTCAGCGGCAGCCGGTTCGCGCGGCAGGCCGACGCAGCGGGAGCGGCGTTCGTCCCGCTGGCCGGACCGGCCGACTTCGACGACCGCCGCCTCGGTGAGCTGCAGCCGTGGCTGCACGAGCTGCCGCCGGGCCCGGCCTTCTTGGAGGCCATGTTCGGCTGGTTCACCGACATGGCACCAACGCAGAACGCCGTGCTGCAGGAGGTGCTGGCACAGCAGCCGGACGCCGCCGTCATCCACGAGGCCGCCTTCTACGGAACGTGGCCGCAGCTGCTGGGCGCACCCGGGATCCGGCCACGGCGCACCGTCGGCCTCGGGATCTTCCCTCTGACCCTCAGCGGGGCCGAGCTGACCATGATGGGGCCTCCTGCCCCGCGCGCCGGGCTCGACGTGCGCAGAGCGGCTGCGGCGTTCAACGCCGAACTCGCCGCGCAGCTCGCCGGCGCCACCGCGCACGCCCAGCACGTCATGGCGGGGCTGGGCGCGACGGCCACACTGCCCGTGATCAGTGACGCGCAGGTCCTGCTGCCCGACGTGTTTGCTCAGCTCACCGTCCCGTCCTTCGAGTACCCCCGGATCGATGCGCCGCCGGCGCTGCGGCTGGTCGGGGCCCTGCCGCCCGAACCGCCCACCGCATGGGAGCCGCCCTCGTGGTGGCCCGAGCTGTCGCAGCGCCGGGTCGTCGCGCTCACCCAGGGCACGGTGGCCAATCACGACCTGACCGATCTCGTCCAACCGACGCTCGACGCGCTCGCCGACGAAGACGTGCTCGTCGTAGCCGGGCTCGGCGGCCGAAAGATCGCCCCCGGCGACCTGCGCGTGCCGTCGAACGCACGCGTCGAGTCGTTCATCCCGTTCGACGCGCTGTTCCCACTGGTCGACGTCGTGGTCACCAACGGCGGATACGGCGGCGTACAGCTCGCCCTGCACCACGGCGTGCCGCTCGTCGTGGCAGGCGGCAGCGAGGACAAGCCCGCTGTGGCCGCCCGGGTCGCGGACTTCGGAGTCGGTGTCGACCTGCGCACCGGACGACCCGAAACCGCCGCGGTCGGAAAGGCCGTCCGGCAGGTGCTTGACGAGCCGGCATTCCGACGCCGGGCGCAGGACCTGAGCGCGGAGTACCGGTCCGCAGACCCAGTGCGCGCCGTTCTCGACATCATCGACGGCGCGTGACCTCTCCGCCCACGACCGTCCGTTGCGGCTCAGCCGGCCTCGTCGGCGGTGACCGACATCCCCGTTCGTGACGGCCCCGGCGGTGTGGGCGCGGGCGAGCACTGCGTACCCGAGCGTCTTCGGAACGGCCCTGAGGTCCACTGACGCTGGGAAGCGCCTCGGTTCTGACGAATTCGTTCACCGGCCTCAAGGTGCCGACTCGACCATGCCAGGATCGACGGCGGACAGTCGCCACCTCATGTGGTTGGTCACCGCAGGTGCCGTCGGAGTTCTGGTGGACCTCGCGTATCCGGGCCACGACCCGGGCTTCGACGATGTGCCGGGCCGCTCTCGCGCCTGCGGTGCGGCGCCAGTAGCAGAAGCTCGAGCGGGCCAGACCGAGGATGTCGCAGGGCCGCTTCACGCCGTATCGGCGCTGGTGATCGTCAACGAACTGGCAGCGGTTCACCAGCGCGTCTCCATCGCGAAATACCGGGCCGCCTTGCGGAGAATATCCCGTTCTTCCTCGAGCTGGCGGATCCTCCTGCGGGCTGCGGCCAGCTCTGCTCGAACCGCGTCACCGCCGGCCGACGAGGCGGTGGGCGGCTCGGAGCGGGCGCCAGGTCGGCCGCCGTCGGCGGCCCGGATCCAGTTCCGCGGTGTCTCGGTGTTCACCCCGGAATCGGCGGGCCGAAGTGCTCACTGGAGTCCATGTGACCCCGGACATACCGGCCCGACAACGCCGCCTCCCGCGTCTACTGGGCCTCCACCGCCGGCATGCTCCGCCGCCTCACCACCCCCACCCCCGCCTGGCGGGACGACATGGAGCTGGCCGTGTGAACGTCACCGAACTCCTGCGGTCGCTGCAGGCCGAGCACGACGAGACAGCCGCCCGCGCCTACCAACTGCGGGAACAGATGGAGCAGTTCACCACCGTCCTGGCCGAGACCGAGACTCGCCTGGCCGAACTGGCCGCCACCCGCAAGGTCATCGACGGCCTCGCCTCGCCCGACCACGAACCCGCCCCCGCGGAGAACGCCACCGTCTACCAGCGCATGGTGACCGCGTTCAACGAGCACCCCGAGAAGCTGTTCCGCGTCCGCGATCTGCACGAACACCCTGACCTGCCCACCGGCGAGCCCTCGATCAACGTCACCCGCTCCCGCCTGGGCCGACTCGTCCGCCAGGGGTTCCTTGAGCAACCTGGACGCGGCCAATATCAGAAACGGACCTAACGCCCTCTGAGAGGTACGCATCGTCCGGCGCCACCCGTCCCGCACTCACCGAGCGGCGCCACGGCGAAGGCACGCGGCTGCAGCCGAGTGCGGGCACGCAGCGCTACCTGCCGGCCCGGGAGCTTCCTGGAAACGCTCCCCCCTGCGCAGCACACGGAACGTCAACGAACGCACCATCGAGACCTTCTACAACCGTCGCCGACTGCGCAGACACAAGAACTTCGGCTATCTCACCCCGGCCGAGACCAGGCAGTGGAACCAGCACGTCCTTGCGGCATAACGATCACGTGTCCGAGACCACGGGGAAGCTTCACTCCGAGCGTTACCCACGGAGGTGTACGTGACGCAGTGGACGCGCGCGCCGTCGCGCTCCTCCTCCACCGGGCCGAGGACCGGCCGCGTGGAGAGGGCGGGGGCCCGTGCGTACCGGTCGCGCCAGAACGCCTCGAAGGCTTCGGGGGCGGGCGGGGCCGGGACGCGCAGCAGTTGGTCCGGGGCCGTGAACCCCTAGGTCGGGTCGGACGGGAAGCCGTGGGAGGGGGCGACGGGTGGAGCCGTGCGGCGAGGGTAGCGGGCGCCTCGCCGCCGGAGCCCGGTGGACCCGGAGCGTCCGCTGCGGTGAAGGCCGCCTGGTGCCGCGCCGACGGGCCGCAGGATTCCGACCGCCGCACGAATCCGTGGCCCGGCGTCGCGGCCTCGCGGGTCAGCCCGCGAAGCGGGCGCCGAGGCCTCCGTCGACCGGGATCTCGGCGCCGGTGATGCCACGAGCGCCCGGTCCGAGCAGGAAGGCGACGGCCTCGGCCACGTCCCGGGGTTCGCACATCCGCCGCATCGGGTGCACGTTGACCACCTCGGCCTCGGCTGCCGCGGGGTCGGGCTGGGCGGCGAAGTAGTCGCGGACCAGGGCAGTCCGGGTCCAGCCCGGACTGACCGCGTTGACCCGCACCCCGTGCGGCGCGAGTTCGAGGGCCAGGCTCCGGGTCAGCCCCAGCAGACCGGACTTGGCCGCCGCGTAGGGGAAGTACCCGGCGGACGTGAGGCGGGCGTGCAGGGACGCGACGTTGACGATCGAGCCAGTCTCACGCTCGCGCATGACGGGGATCAGCTGCTTGGCGACGAGCCAGGCGCCTTTGAGGTCGACCGCGAAGACGCGGTCCCATTCGTCGGAGGTCATCGCGGCGGGGTCGAAGTAGGCGTTGATCCCGGCGTTGTTGACCAGCAGCGTCGCCGGGCCGAACCGTTCGGCGACGGACCCGGTGGCCGCGGCGACGCCTGCCTCGTCGGTGATGTCGACGACCAGCGGCAGCATCCGGTCCGCGTGGGCGGCATGGCGGTCGGCGGCCCGTTCGAGTGCGGCCTCGTCGCGGTCCAGCACCGCGACGGCGGCGCCTCCTGCCAGCAGGGCGTCGACGACAGCCTCGCCGATGCCCTGGGCGCCGCCGGTGACAATGGCGGTGCGGTCCTGGAACGGGTACGGGCTCACAGTGCCTCCCTGTGGGTGGCGCCGCCGGAAGGACGGGCGGCGATGGTCGTGGACGGGACCCCGGGGGCCCCGGGGTGCAGGATGGCCGGGCGGGCGGGCGGTGCCGATGCGCCGACCTCAGCGGCCAGCACCCGGCCGTCGTGCCGGGGGGCGCCGCCGGACCGGGTCTCGTCGGGGCGGTCGTCAGGCAGCGGAGTGAGACCGATGGCTGCGGTAGCCACGAACAGGGTGCCGTTGACGAGCGCGGGGCTGGTGGGCTGGACGGCGGGGAGCGGCAAAACGGCGGTGAGGGTGCCGTCCGGTGCGTAGCGGTGGACCGATCCGGCGCCCCAGACCGCTACCCAGAGCCGGCCGTCGTCGTCCACCGTCATGCCGTCCGGGCTGCCGGCGTCCGGGGCGAACACGGCGAACCCGGTCCGGTCGAGCAGTCGCCCGTCGTCGAGATCCACCCGGAAGCGGTCAATGCGGCCCTCGGCGCTGTCGGCCAGGTACATCACCGTCCCGTCGGCCGTGAACGCCGGACCGTTGGGGATGGTCAGTCCGTCCAGCACGGTGGTGACGGACCCGTCGTGATCGACCCGGTGGAGCCGTCCGAGGCCGCGCTCCGGTCCGTAGGGCATGGTGCCGAACCAGAAGCGTCCCGATGGGTCGCAGCATCCGTCGTTGACGCGGCTGCGCACGGGATCAGCGGCGCCGGGGTGGGCCAGCCAGGTGAGGCTGCCGTCGGGGGTGATCACGGCGGCGCCGGTCCCGACCGCCGCCAGCCAGTGTCCGGGCAGGCCGGCCAGGGGTGCGACGGCGCCCAGCGGGACGTCCAGGCGCAGCAGGACGGCCCCGTCGCCGGGGGTGGCGGGGTCGAGGGCGGTGAGGGTGCCGTCAAGGATGTCGACGGTCACCAGGTGGTCTCCGGTGTGGCGAAGGCCTTCGCCCAGTTCGCGCCGGTGGGTGTTCCAGGGGCGGAACGCCGGTGGGGCGGTCGCTCCGGTCGGGTGGCGGGTCAGGGCTCTCTCCTTCCGGTCCGCCGCACCCTCCGCAGGTCGGGGACGGGTGCGGGGCTGCGGACGCGTCAGCGGGGCACGGCGGGGTGGTCAGCGGAGCGTGGCGCCGTCCTCCCTGTCCAGCAGGGTGAGTTCGCGGCGTTCGGGCAGTCCCTGCCAGTCCCCCACCGAGCCGACGGCGAAGGCGCCCAGGGTGTTGGCGCGTTCCAGGCGGTCACGCGGACCGAGGCCGTCGAGCAGCCCGGACAGCAGGCCGGCGGTGAAGGCGTCGCCTGCGCCCACGGTGTCGAGGACCGTGACGCGGCGCGCGGGAGTGCGTTCCCGGCCCTGCGGGGTGTGCAGTTCGGCGCCGTCGCCGCCGAGTTTGACGGCCACCTCCCGGGTGTGGCCGCTGGACAGCAGGGACCGGACGCGGTCGGTGGTGGTGCGGGCCGAGGGGTCGGCGACCAAGGCGAGTTCGTCGTCGGAGGCGATGACGAGGTCGGCGTCCCGGGCCAGCGGGCGCAGGACGTCGGCGGCCTGGGACGCGCTCCAGAGCCGGGGGCGGTGGTTCACGTCCAGGCTGACCAGGATTCCCGCGGTCCGGGCGGCGTGGACGGCCGCACGCACCGCGTCCAGCGGCTGCGGCCCCAGGGCGCAGGTGATGCCTGTGACGTGCAGGACCCGGGCGCCGCTGAGCATGGCAGCCGGCACGTCTTGGGGGCACAGTCGGGAGCCCGCCGAGCCCGCCCGGTAGTACTGGATGCGTGTGAGGTCGGCGATCCGCGGTTCGGAGAGCAGCAGCCCGGTCGGTCCGTCGTGGTCGGTACGGGCCCCGGTGACGTCCACGGACTCGGCACGCAGGGTACGCAGGACCAGGGTGCCCAGTTCGTCGTCACCGACCCGGCCGATCCAGCGGGCGCGGTGTCCGAGCCGGGTCAGCCCGATGGCCACGTTGGACTCCGCTCCGGCTACCGAGAGCCGCAGGTCGGCCCCCATCCGGAGCGGGCCGGACGCCCGGAGGACGGCCATCGTCTCCCCGAGGGTCACCACTTCGGGGGCCGTCTCGGGGCTCACTCCCCCTCCCGGTGGCGGGCGAGGGCGGCGAGGAAGGCGCGGCACCGTTCCCGCAGCGCGTCCGGGTCGCCGCCGTGCGGGGCGTCCCCCATGATGGGCGACCCCACGCCGACGGCGAGGGCCCCGGCCTCCAGGTAGGCGTGGGCGGCCTCGGTGTCCACGCCCCCGGTCGGTACGAACGGGACCTCGGGCAGCGGTTCGCGCAGGGAACGCAGATAGGCCGGGCCGGCCGCGGAGGCGGGGAAGAGCTTGACGGCGGAGGCGCCCTCGCCGACCGCCCGGACGATCTCGGTGGGGGTCAGCGCCCCGGCGACGACGGGCAGTCCGAGCGCGTGCGCGGTGACGCTCCCCTCGGCGAGTGCGGGCGTGACGACGAAGGCGGCGCCGGCCTGCTGGACGGCACGGGCGTCGTCGCCCGTGAGCACCGTGCCGGCGCCGATGAGGGCGTCACCGGACTCCCGGGAGCTGCGCGCGATGATCCCGGCCGCGTCCGGAGTTGTCAGGGACACCTCGATCAGGGCGATGCCCTCCTCGCGGAGGATGTGCACGGTCCGCTCAGCGGCCTTCGCGTCCGTGCCTCGGACGATGGCGATCACGCGTTCACGGCGGAGTCGGTCGACAAGGCTCATACGGGTCACTCCTCGGGGCTGCGGTGGGGATGCGGGGTCGGGCGGTCCGGCGGTCCGGCGGGGGCCGTGTCACCACTCGGCGAACGATCCGTCCGAGTGGCGCCAGAGCGGGCTGCGCCAGGGAGAGCCCGCCGCGGCATCGGCCCGGCGGACCGCGTTCTCGTCGACGGTGATGCCCAGACCCGGTCCCGTGGGGCGGGCGACGTGTCCGTCGGTGAAGCGGAAGACCTCCGGGTCGACGACGTAGTCGAGGAGTTCGGCGCCGTCGTTGTAGTGGATGCCGATGCTCTGTTCCTGTATCAGGAAGTTGGGTGTGGCGAAGGCGACCTGGAGCGAGGCGGCGAGCGCGATCGGTCCGAGGGGGCAGTGCGGTGCCAGCTGGACGTCGAAGGTTTCGGCGAGGGCGGCGATCCGGCGCAGTTCGGAGATGCCTCCGGCGTGCGAGGGGTCGGGCTGTGCGACGGCGATCCCGGCGGTCAGCGCGGGCAGGAAGTCCCAGCGCGAATACAGGCGTTCGCCGGTGGCGATGGGCACGGTGGTGGAGCGGACGAGCGGCTCCAGCAGCCGGGTGTGCTCCGGGGTGACAGGCTCCTCGGCGAACAGAGGGTGCAGTTCCTCCAGCGCGGCGAGCAGGCGTCGCGCCCCGGCGGGACCCAGACGGCCGTGCAGGTCCACGGCGACGTCCCGGCCGGGGCCCAGCACCTCGCGCGCGGTGGCCACCCGGGCGTGTGCGGCGGCGATGTCGGCCGCGCCGCCCAGGCGTCCGGTGAGGCCGGTGGCGTTCATCTTGACGGCGGTGAACCCGGCCTCGACCTGGGCGTTGACGGCGTCGGCGATCTCGGCCGGTTCGTCGCCGCCGACCCAGCAGTAGACCCGGACCCGGTCGCGGACGGCGCCGCCGATCAGGTCGTACACGGGGACGCCGAGCGCCTGGCCCCGGATGTCCCACAGAGCCTGGTCGATGCCGGCGACGGCGCTGGAGAGCACCGGTCCGCCGCGGTAGAAGGTGCCGCGGGTCATCACCTGCCAGTGGTCCTCGATGTGCCGGGGGTCCAGCCCGACGAGGTACTCGGCCAGTTCGCCGACGGCCGTACGGACGGTGTCGGCGCGGCCCTCGACCACCGGCTCCCCCCAGCCGACGATCCCCTCGTCCGTCTCGACACGGCAGAAGAGCCAGCGGGGCGGTACCCGGAAGGTCTCGATGCGGGTGATCTTCATGGTGCTTCTCGGTCCTCCGGTTCGGTGCCGTGCCCGCTGTCCCGGCCGGTGCGGTCGTCGTCGTCCGCCTCGGCCCCGGTGCGGGTACGGGAGGGGTCTGCCGTGCGGGCGAGGTCGGCGTCGGCGCGGGCGAGCAGCGCCCGCATGGCCTCCTCTGCGGCGGACGGGTCCGCGTCGCGCACGGCGCGCAGGACGGGTTCGTGCGCGGGGACCGGGTCGTCGGCCTCGGTGGAGTGGACGAGCCGGTCGCGTTCGGCCAGGGCCGGTCCGATGAAGACGTCCATGCGCTGGAGCAGTTCGTTGTGGGTGGCCCGGAGCAGGGCGCGGTGCCAGGCGAGGTCGGCCTCGGCGGCCTCGGCCGGGTCGCCGGAGGTCTCCCCCATGCGGGCGAGGGCCGCCTCCAGCGCGGTCAGGTCTTCCTCGGTGCGCCGTTCGGCGGCCAGGCGGGCGGCGGCGGGTTCGACGACCAGGCGGAGCTCGGCGAGGTCCCGCAGGACCAGCTCCGGGGTGTCCGCGGCGAACTGCCAGCGGATGACGTCGGCGTCGAGCAGGTTCCAGTCCTCCCGGGGGCGGACGAACGTGCCGCGTTTCTGCCGCGCGTCGACCAGACCCTTGGCGGTGAGCACCTTGACGGCCTCGCGCAGCACCGTCTGGCTTATGCCGAGTTCGTCGATGAGGGAGGTCATGTCCAGGGTCTCCCCCACCCGCAGGCGTCCCTGCACGATGCGGGTACCGACCTTCTCCACGATCTGTCCGTGCAGGCCTCTGCCTACGTACTCGGCCATGTTCCGTCCCTTCTCGCCCCGCACGCCCCACGCGGTGCGCACACCCCACTCTATATAATTTATGAATTAAAATGGGGGCGAATTCCGCTCTCCCCGACGGTGATGCGGGCCACTCGCGCTCTGCCACCGCCGGGCAGCGGTGCCGTCAACTCCCAGCGCCCGTAATGCTCCTGTCCCTCCGGCAGGCGGACGCCGCAGGCCCGCCCCGGCTCCAGCGTGCCCAGCACTAGCGGCTGCGTCCCGGCCGGACCGCGCGCTTCCAGCCGACCTGCGGTGTACGGCACGAAGACGCCCTCCGGCCCGTCGCGGAGCGGCCCCGCCCAGTAGCCGGCCGGGGTCACCGCCCGAACCGGGCCGGCCGAGGGCCCGACACCGAACTCCACTTCGAGCACGGCCGACGCCCCCGGCGCCAGCGTCGTCAGCGGCCCCAGCGCCTCACATTCGACGACGTGGTCACGCGGCCGCAGACCGCCCAGATGAGGCAGCCCCCCAGCCAGCGGGCACTCCATCCACACCTCGGCGCGCGACCCCTCGTCGGGATAGGAGCCCTCATGGACGGTGAAGCGCTGCGCCAGGGTGCGTTCCGGCCCGACGTGCGCCAGCCATCCCGCGGAGTCGGGGAAACCCACCTTCCCGACGACGTCCTGGTGCGGTACACACAGCACGTCGGCAGCGGCCTCCAGCACCCGCGGCCGACCGGTACCGGCGACCAGCGGTACGGTGGGCGGCCGCCCGGACCGGGCGCGGCCGAGGTAGACGCCCTCGGCACCCGCCGGGCTCGCCGGCGGCGCCCCGGCGATCTGGGTGACGTTCCACAGCGCCCAGCGGCGTTCCACGGCCGACGTGTTGGTCATCGTCAGGTGCAGGCCGAAGGCCGTACTGCGGGGGCGCAGTGCGATCCGGCGCTCCAGCCGCAGGCCGGTGCGGGGATCGTCGCCACTGGTCAGCACGAGCGCCGCTGTGCCGTCCCGCTGTTCCACCCGTGCGGTGTACGGGCCCGAGTCCAGCACCGGGTCCGGGGGGCCCGCCCACTGGCCGGGGCCGTCCCAGCCCTGCGGTGCGGGCCAGGTCTTGTCGCCGCCCCAGTTGAGCCAGTCGGCCATCGGTCCGTCGTGCGGGCCGGCCCGCACGCCCGGCAGCGGAGTGAGGTCGTCGTCCAGGAGGCGGGGGTTGCGGTAGAGGAACTCCGAGCCGCCCAGCGTCACCGAGAGGAGCCGGCCGCCCAGCCCGGGCGCGGCGGTCACCGTCAGGGCGCCGGCGTCCAGCGTGATCAGCTCTCCGTACGCGGTCGGTGTGCGGTGTACCCGCACCGCGTCGTCCGCGGCGGTCACCGCTCAGCCGTCCAGACCGGGTTCGAGCACGACCTTGCCCCGGGCAGCGCCCGCGGCGAGCCCGAACGCCTCGTCCGCCCCCGCGAGGCCGAAGCGGTCGCTGACGATGCGCTCCGGCCTGACGCCCCAGCGCACCAGGTTGCGTGCCAGTTCCGCCATGACCGGCACCGAGGTGACCCAGGAGGCGTAGAGCGTGACCTGCTTGTGCAGGAGGGCGTCGGAGACCTCGGTCTCCAGCGTCCCGCCCTCGCCGACCAGTGAGATCCGTCCCCATTCGGCGATGTGCCCGATGGCGGTGGACCTGCCGGGGCGGGTGCCCGAGCAGTCGATCGCGGTCGAGGCCCCCCGCCCGCCGGTGAGCGCCGCCACGGTGTCGGCCGCCTCTTCCGGGGTGACCGTAGCGTCGAAGACGTCCAGTCCGTCCGCCCAGGCGCGGCGCTCGGGCGAGACCTCCACCCCGATGACCCGCCGCGCGCCACGCCCCCGGCCGGTCATCGCCGCGGCCAGGCCCACCGGGCCGAGGCCGACGACGAGCAGGTCGTCGTCGCCGTTCACGCCGATCCGCCGGATGCCCTCGTAGGCCGTGCCGAAGCCGCAGGCGATGAGTGCCCCGTCGACGAAGTTCAGCTCGTCGGGCAGCGGCACCAGGGTGTGCTCGTCGGCGAGCAGGTAGTCGGCCGCTCCGCCGTCCCGCTGCCAGCCGTAGGCCGCGCGGGAGGGGTCGGCGCAGCTGATCTGGTAGCCGCGTGCGCAGTTGTCGCAGAGTCCGCATCCGGCGATGTGGTAGACCAGCACCCGGTCGCCCGCCCGGTACCGCCGCACGCCGGGGCCCGTCGAGACGACGGTGCCGCTGGGCTCGTGACCGGCGACGACGCCCCGGTAGGCGGGACCGTCCACCCCGCGGTGGCTCTTGTGCTCACGGTAGATGTAGCCGATGTCGCTGCCGCAAATACCGGCCGCGCCCACCCGCAGCAGTACCTGTCCCGGGCCGGGCACGGGCACGGGCAGCTCCCGCACCTCGGCGGTGCTGTTGCCCGGCAGGTACACGCCGCGCATGGTGGCGGGCAGCGGGGCGGTGGTGTCGCTCATGGGGTGTCCTTCGTGTGGGTCGAGCGGGTCAGGGCGGACGGGTCACGTGGTGCGTGTCGTGAGGCTCTTGCGGGAGATGACGACGTTGATGAGTACGGCACCGACGATGATCAGGCCGCGCACGACGTCCTGGAGGAAGGAGTTGACTCCCAGCAGAACCAGCCCGTTGGCGATCACCGAGATGAACACGACGCCCAGCATCGTCCCGACCAGGCTTCCCCGGCCTCCGGCGAGAGCGGTGCCGCCGATGACGACGGCGGCGATCACGTCGAACTCCAGGCCCGCTGCCGCGCCGCCGTTGCCCGAGCCCAGCCGGGCCGCCATCAGGATGCCGGTGAGAGCGGCGAGCACTCCCGTCGTGGCGAAGAGCACCACGCGCACCCGGCTGATCCGGATGCCCGCCAGCCGTGCGGCGGCTGCGTTGCCGCCCACCGCGTAGACCGACCGCCCGTAGGCCGTCCGGCGGGCGACGTACCAGAACGCCAGGAACAGCAGCACCAGAACGATCGCCGGGGTGGGGACGCCCAGGATCTTGCCGCCGAGCGCCTCCATGAATCCGCCACCAGGGGTGGCGACGGGGAGCGCGTTGGTGCTGTAGAGGGCCAAGCCGCCCAGCGCGCTCCAGAGTCCGAGCGTCGCGATGAAGGACGGCACCCCGAACCGGGCGCGCAGCCAGCCGGCCGCCGACCCCCAGAGCGCACCGGCGATCAGGGTGAGCAGCAGCGCGATCGGCAGCCCGAAGTCCCATTCGGAGGCGGCCTTGGCGAAGAGCACCGAGGCGAAGGCCACGGCCGGGCCGATACTGATGTCGATCTCCCCGGCGATGATCACCAGGGTGACGCCGAGGGCGGGTATGCCGACGGTCGCGGCGTCCCGCAGGATGCCGAGCTGGTTGTCGGCGCTGAGGAATCCGCCCGCGATGACGCCAAGCACGATGTACAGCACCACGACGGCGGAGAGCAGACCGAGTTCGTTCAGGTGGCGCAGCCTGCGGAAGCGGACGGCGCCTGCCGGTGATGACGTGGGGCCGGACGGCTTGTCGGACACAAGGGTCGAGGACATGGTTGTCTGCCTCACACTTCCACGGCCATGGTGGCGGCCATGATGTCGTCGAGAGTGATGTCGGGTGCGAGGAACTCGCGGGTGAACCGGCCGTTCTGCAGCGTCAGGACCCGGTCGCAGACGAGCGGCAGTTCCTCCAGCTCGCCGGAGACGAAGACCACGGCGGCGCCTTCGTCGGCCAGGGACCGGATCAGCCGGTAGATCTGCTGCTTGGCCTCGACGTCCACACCTCGGGTGGGTTCGTCCAGAAGCAGCACCCGGCTGCGGGCGTGCAGCCAGCGGCCGATGACGGCCTTCTGCTGGTTGCCGCCGCTGAGGTTGACGATGGGGGTGTCCAGGCCCGGGGTCTTGACCGCGAGCCGGCGCACCAGCTCGTCACCGCCCTCAGCGGCCCGGCGGGGGGAGAGACCGACCCGGCCGCTGATCCCGGCGAACCAGGCCATCGTCATGTTCTCGCCGACGCCCAGCAGCGGGACGATGCCCTCGCCCTTGCGGTCCTCGGGGGTCATGCCCACCCCGAGCCGCTTCATCTCGGCCGCGGAGGGACGCGCGACCGGCCGCCCCTCGAAGGCGACCGTGCGCTCGGCCTCGGGCTCGAACCCGGCGACCGAGCGCAGTAGTTCGCTGCGTCCGGACCCCAGAAGCCCGCCGATGCCCAGCACTTCACCGGCGTACAGGTCGAAGCCGATGTCCTCCAGCTTCGGCGCCAGCGTCAGGCCCCGCACGGACAGCAGCGGGGCACCGGAGCGGTTCACCGTGCGTGGCGCGAACGGCTCCTGCTCACGGGCGGCCTGGCCGAGCATGAGGGCGACGATCTGTGTGGTGGTCGCCTCCTGGACGTCCACGGTGTCCACCACTCTGCCGTCCCGGACGACGGTCACGCTCCGCGCCACCTGCCGGATCTCGTCCAGCCGGTGGCTCACGTAGATCACCGCGACACCGGATGCGGAGATACGGCCGACCGCCTCCAGGACGGTGCGCGCCTCACCGGCGGCCAGCGCGCTGGTCGGCTCGTCGAGGATCAGCAGCCGAGGCCGGCGGCGTACCGCGCGGGCGATCTCGACGAGCTGCTGCTCGGCCAGCGAGAGGGAGCCGACCGTGGCCTCGGGACTGACCCGTACGTCCAGTTCGGCCAGCACCTCGGCGGCCTCGCGGCGCATGCGGGGGAAGTCCACCCCGGACAGGCCACTGCGGGGCCACTCGCCGAGGAACAGGTTCTCGGCGACCGTCATTTCCGGTACCAGGCTCAGTTCCTGGTGGACGGTGGCTGCACCCAGCTCGGCCGCCCGGCGCACCCCGCCGTGCCCCAGGGTCTCACCGCCGATGCGTACCTCACCGCTGTCGGGGACCTCAACACCGGACAGCATCCGGATGAGCGTGGACTTGCCCGCCCCGTTGCGTCCGAGGAGGGCGCGGACCTCACCGGGTTCGATCCGGAAGTCGACGTCGGACAGCGCGCGGACACCCGGGTACTGCTTGTTCAGGCCGCTCGCCTCGGCAGCCGGCACGGGGGCGGGCCGGCCGGGCGGCGGTGAGGGGGTCGTCATACTCGCTCCAGGGGAACCGGAGGGACGGGAAAGGGTCCGGAAGGGGTCCTGACGGCGTCGGCCGCGGACCCGGCGGCCGTCACGGCAGGCCGTCCGGGTGGGTGGTCAGCCACTCGCGGGCGTCCTCGGGGGTGGAGTAGAGCCTCACCGGGGCCGGCACGATGGGGCTGTCCAGCTTCTCGCCGTCGATGACCTTCGCGGTGGTGCGCGCGGCCAGCTCACCGACCTCGATCCCGGAGATGTCCACATCGGCCCTGAGTACCCGGTGGTCGGCCAGCTCCCGGGCCAGGTCGGCCGTCATGTCGCTGCCGAAGACCACCGTCCGGCCGACGAGGCCGCGCTGGCGCACGACGCGCACAGCGCCCATCGTGCTGCCGCCCGACTCTCCGTAGAAGGCGTCGACCCGAGGCTGCGCACTCAGGATGCGGTCGGCGACCTCGAGGGCCTGGTCGATCGTGGTGCCCTGCTGGTTGGTGACGATCCGCGCCGCGGGCAGCTCGGCGAACAGCGCCTTCTCGAAGCCCAGCCGGCGCTGGATGCACACCTCGACCGTCTCGCAGTTGAGTACGGCGATGTGGGGATCGTCGATGCCTTCGGACTTGAAGTACTTGGCGGCCTCCGCCCCGGCCAGCTCCCCGAACTTCAGGGGATCGCCCAGCACCCAGGCGCTCACGTACTTCCGCGTCGCCTCCTCGGTCAGGCAGGTGTTGTAGCAGACGACCTTGACGCCGCTCTCGTGCGCCAGGCGCACGGCGGGGACGGACGCCGTGGTGGAGACGGGCGAGAGCACCAGGGCCTTCACCCCCGCGGCGCTGACGGTGTCGACGAAGGTGCTCTCCCTGGAGGCGTCGCCCTGGGCGTTCAGCTCCAGCAGCTGCACCTCATCCCCGAGGCTGCTGACCGAGTCCTGCATGCCTTTACGGACACCGGCGTAGAAGCCCTGTGCGTCCATGTAGACCAGCCCGACCCGGCCCCCGTCCCCGGCCCGCGGTATGCACCCGGTCAGCGCGACCATCGTCAGCGCAAGACCGAGGCACACGACGACCGCGGTGCGACGCCGCTCCCTGCCGTTCCTCATGACATCACTCCGAATCACGTGCAAAAGCTACGCACGACCACATTCAGCGCGGATCGGCGCCGCGGCGTGTGCTCCGAGTATGAAAGAGACACCCGAGCAAGGTCAAGATTAATTGCTAATTAATGAATTGATCGTGATCGGCGCCCATGTTGCCGGGCGGTGACGCCTCCGGAGAGCCATACGGGCATCGCGAGGCAGCGTGCCGGCGGAGCGAAGCAGCGTGCCGGCGGAGCGAGGCGGCCCTCTCGGGGACCGGGGAGACCGCCGAACACGGGCCGGGACCCGCACGTACGCCGCCCTGGCGCGGCGCCCGAGCGGCCAGAGCGGCAAAGCAGCAGATCGAACCGCGCTCCGGAAGCCGGCGGACCCTCGTACGGTCGGCGCGGCCCTGGGGGGTGGTGGCCGCTGCCGCGCGGCCCAGCCATACGTTCGGGCGGCACTTCGGCAGCCGCACGACAGGCGCCGCCCCCGCTTCCTGCCCGCCCGCTGGAAGCGCAACCAGAAAACCGCCCCGGGGTCCGCGACGACGCCAGGTCCGACGAACTGCGTGCGCTGCCCGCCCGGTACGGGGAAGGAACTCGCCTGAGCCGGCCGGCGGCGCATACCGGCCGGCTGTCACGCCCCCCCTCGCTCAAGCACTCAGGCGCAGATGCCGGAGCACGGAAGGAGCACCGCCCCGGTCAGTAGCCGACGTCGAGGAGTCGATGCCGGTGAAGTCCACCAGCAGTCCGTGCGCGCCGTCCGCGGTCCTTGAAGCAGATCTCCTGGAGTCCTTTTGGCCACGATGTCCTGGAGCTGCTGCTCGGCGGCGCCGGCGCGGTCTCCGGCTCGCCCATCCCGTCCGGGCTGACCCCCACCACCCCGTCCCCCGGTTCCCTGACAGGCTGCTCACCAGGGAACCGGGCCGTGCTCGTCGAATCGGAAGACCTCACCCAGTGCGTCGCCTGCTGGTGACTACCTCATTGTGTCAGGACCTCTTAGACCGTGTCCTACGTGGTGCTGGCTCGTTGGGCTCGTCATGGGGCGGGGTAAGTGGAGTTGGATTGTTCCGGACGGGCTGTGGGAGATCGCGGAGCCGCTGAACCCGCCGTCGAAGGCGCGGCCGCAGGGCGGCGGGACGCAGGACACGCCTGATGAGACGCTGTTCGCGGCGATCATCTACGTGCTGGTGTCCGGGTGCGCCTGGCGGGCGCTGCCCCCGTGCTTCGGGATATCGAAGTCCACAGCCCACCGCAGGTTCCTGATCTGGTCCAGAGCTGGCGTCTGGGGACGGTTGCACGAGGAGATCCTGCACCGCCTGGACGATGCCAGCCTGCTCGACCTGTCCCGTGCCGTTCTCGATTCCGCCCACGTGAGGGCTAAAAAAGGGGCGAACTCACAGGTCCGAGCCCCGTGGACCGGGGCAAGCCGGGTTCCAAGATGCACATCCTGTCCGACGCGAACGGACTGCCCCTCCTCGTCGGCCTCTCCGCCGCGAACACCCACGACAGCCTCGCGCTGAAACCCATGGTCGCCGGTCACCAAACGAGACACGACCCCCACCGCGGCCGCTACTTCAAGCCCCAGCGCCTGCACGCCGACAAGGCATACGACGTACCTCACCTGAGGAAATGGCTCTGGGGCAAACACATCGGCGTGCGCATCGCCCGCAAGGGAGTCGAGTCCAGCGAACGGTTAGGCCGCCGCAGATGGGTCATCGAGCGGACCATGTCCTGGCTGACCGGCTACCGCCGACTCAACCACCGCTACGAACGCCACCCCCGCAACTACCTGGCCTTCCTCGGCCTCGCAGCCGCCCTCTGCTGCTACAAGCGACTCGCTCGACACACCACGTAGGACACGATCTTAGACACTCCCTACCCATCAGCAGGCACAGAGCACGAAACGGTCCGCCAACTCCGTTGGCGGACCGTCATGAAAGGCCGAGGTTAGGGGACAGGGGTGTTGCATCGGTCACCGGCGTGTACACCACCAGGCCCGTCCCTGGGTGGGCGTCGATGTTGAACGATGTGTACTGCATGGTTGTCTCTGATCCGTCGGGCATGAGGATGGTCTTCGTTCCCTCCCCCAGGTGTCCGACTTCGTTGCGTCGCCATATTTCGTCGAAATCCGGCGAGGTGGTACGCAGGTCATGGATCAGCGTCTGCACCCGCGGGGAGCGTTCTTCCCAGCGGACCAGTTCGGAACGGAACGTCGCAACGGCCAGCTTCGCCTCGGTGGGCCAGTCCCGGATTCGCCTGCGGGACTCGGAATGCGTGAACAGGATGCGGAGCACGTTGCGTTCCGCGGCGGGCAGTGCCGCGTAATCCGTCAGAACGCGTGCTGCGGCGGCGTTCCATTCGAGGATGTCCCATGACGGGGACTTCAGATACGCAGGGCAGGGTTCCAGCGCGTCGAGCACCACACGCAGCTTGCGTCTCTCGGCAGGGCTCAGTTCCTGGTGGGAGGCGCCGATTGTGCCGTAGGCGAGCAGGAAGGCGTGTTCCCGCTCCTTCGGCTTCAGTCGCAGGGCCTCGCAGATCGCTTCCAGGACGTGGATCGACGGGCGTCCGCCCCGCCCTTGCTCCAGTCGCGAATACCACTCCACGCTGATGTTGGCGGTGACCGCGACCTCAGCTCTCCGCATTCCGGGCGTGCGTCGTGTGGACGACGCTCGCCCGGAATGCGGGTCGATCTGCAACCGCTCACGGCATGCGCGCAGGAACGTGCCCAGTTCGTCCGTATTCTCGTGCGTCAGGGCCGGTCTCCATTACAACTGATAGCTGGTTACAGTTGGGTCCTCATGTGCGCGTGCAGCCAGTCAAGGACGGGCTGCGGGCGGCGCTGGAACTCAAGATAACCGTCCCACCGTCGGCGTGTGTCCTCGACCCACTGCAGCTCCTTGTCGCTGGTATCGAGCATGGCAAACGCGGTCTCGATGTCGTGCGGCTCGGTCAGGGAGTCCTGGCGGACAGCGTACAGATAGGTGGGAACACTGACGTATTGCGCCCAGCTCGTATCGGGGCGAGCCGCGAAGGGGAGGGACGTTCCCAGCATGACGCGGTGATCCAGCTCGGGAAGGTGTTGTTTCCCGAGGCCGAGGATCTCCAGCAGGCGTCCCATGATGACCAGGTCGGAGACCGGCTGACAGGCGACGAGACAGCAGACTTCGTCAAAATCCTCCGGTGCTTGCCGCATGGCCGCGAACGTGGCGTTCGCACCGAGGCAGCGACTGAAGAGGGCCACTCGCATCGACGCCGTGTCCGCCCGGGCGCGAAGGTATCGCAGGGAGCCCACCACATCACGCGCCTCGAACAGTCCGCTGGTCACCGCGCCCCCGTTGGCGGCACCGCTCAAACCGAAGTTGCGCAGGTCGTACGTGAGTACGTTGTATCCGGCCTCGTGCAGGATGGCGTAGTCGGGCAGGAAATCGACTTCCATTCCATTGCCGCTGGGACCCCAGATCGACTGCCACGGCTCCAGGTGGGTCGGCTGACCGGCACGGCTGAAACCCATGGGATGGTTCAGGACGACGACGTCATCGCTGTCAGCCGGAATGAACCATCCTTCGAGGGGGACCCCGTCTAGGGACGGGAAGGTGACGCTCTCGTAGTCGAGGCCGACGTGCGAGGGATCCCTCGCCACAGGGGAACGCAGCGGATTGACGAAAGAGCGGGCCACGTTGTCGAGGATCTCGTCAGCGTTCAGGCTGCTCATCGGCCAGCCCCTGCGGGGGTCAGGTCCTTCAAGGCCTTGTCGGTGGCGAAGTCGATGGGCCATGAAACGTGATCGTGAATCATCAGCCATTCTCCCTCGATACGCTGGAAGCAGTTGGTCGTGCGCACCCACGAGTCCATGTGATGCCCGAACATCGTTCCGGCCAGCCGGACGGCGCATCGCGCGATCGCGAGGTCGGCCTGCGCATAGACACGAAGGTCGGCCAGTTGCAGCTCTATCGGGCCGTCGAACGACTCGTAGAAGTTCACCCAGTTATTCCGCCACATCTCGCCCCCTTCGAACTGGAAGGGGGGCATCAAGTCGAATGCGGTGAAGCCCTCGGGCGCGTAGAACGACATGATGGAATCGACGTCCTTCGATTCGAAAGCTTCCTTCCAGTCCTGCATCCGCGTACGGATTTCCTCATCGAGGGAGGAAGGGGCGGTGCTGTTGACCTTCATCGGATTTATCTCCTGTGTCGCGTCCCGTTGAATCTGCGTCCAGTCTCGGCCGGGGTAGGGATCAGAGCCAGTCCGAGATCATGGTGGTATGTGCAGTGCCCCCCTGGCTGATGCCGTCGGGCCGGCCCGACGGCATCGGCATCGGCCGCGGCCGGCAGCTCAGCGCGCGTACCGCGCCCGACTTCCTGAAGTCCATCGGCTTCGACATCGACGAGGTCAGTGGATGATCGAAGGCAAGGGATTGCTTGCCGGGTGACACCAAGGTCCCCGACAGCCACTCAGCAGTTCGATCGCCCAGCCGGATCGGACCGGCCACGGACGAAGTGGCGGGCGGGTAAGGGGTGGCGTGCAGCGGGTAGTACACGTGCACGGCACTGCGCTTCACGCAAGGCCGTCAGCGCCGGGCGGGACCACCCGCCTGCAGGAGCATCGCGGGCGGGGGCGGTCGTGGCAGTTGAGTGGGAGCGCCGGCCTCGATCCTCCCGCTCGAATGCCGGTTGTCCGCTACGACAGCTCCGGGTTGCGAGGTGGTGTTGCGCTTGCAGACGGAGGCTAGACGAGCATCAAGGTGAGCACGGCCGCGCGCGACCGGCTCGCGCAGCTGGCCGCGGAGCACGGCACCACCATCCGCCACCTGGTCGAGGAGCTCGCACAGAGCACGCCGACGTAGGCGGAGTACGCGGAGCGGGCCGAGCTGGCCCGCGCCGAGCTCGCCTCCGCCCTCGGCAGCGCGCCGAGCCCGGAGGCCGAGGCGAAGGCCCGCGCGCTGCTGGAGCGCCCGGGCGCCTCCTCCCACGGCCCGCGGGCGGCCGCGTAGTGGCGGGGATCGCGGTCGTCCTGGACCACACGACCGCGGTCGTGCGGCTGCTGGCCGACCGGGCGCCGGGCCTGCTCAAGACCCTGCGCGAGCACGACCCCGACTACATCCTCCTGGACGGCACCCTCAGCGAGTGCGACCGCGTGGGCGACGGACGCACCGACTACTCCCACAAACACCGACGCCACGGCGTGAACGTCCAGGTCGTCACCGATCCCGAAGGCCGGCTGCTGTGGATCTCGCCGGCCCTGCCGGGCCGAGCCCACGACCTGACCGCCGCACGCACCCACCGCATCATCCGGATCTGCGAACGCCAGGGCGTCCCCGTCGTCGCCGACCGCGCCTACATCGGAGCCGGCTCCTGGGTCACCACCGCCATCCGCCGCCCGCCAGGCGGCGAACTCACACCGACCGAACGGACGCTGAACCGCGCACTCGCCCAGACCCGCGCCCCCGTCGAACGAGGCGTCGCCCGCCTGAAATCCTGGCGCATCTTCCGCCGAAGCCGCTGCAGCCCGAACCGCATGACGGTCATCGCCGCCGCGGTCCTCACCCTGGAGAAGCAACGCTGAAAGCGCTCAATGACGCGGTCGGCCAGGCCTCCTGCCGGGCACTCCCTGAGCTGACGAATTCTGCTGCCGAGCCCCCAGCTCAGCCCGAAAGGTGGCGGGTCCGGAAGGTACCTCCATGCCGGACCCGCCACCGCCCCCAGTCGGCTCAATTCCCGGGATGCAAGGAGTGTCCGAGATACCTCAGAGGGGGCACGTACGTCCGGGGGTGGCCTTCACCGAACTGGCTACGTTGTCGTAGTGCCCTGTGATCGTCCACGGGCCTGAGTTCGCCGTGATGCAGGCGTCCTCGCCCGTGTAGTTGTAACCGTCATACATGGTGAAGGTGCTGGACGAGCGATTCCAGTACGAGGTCGTGCGGTTGTCCATTCCCTGGCCCCGCAGATCCGCGGAGCCCGACTGGAACCATGCCATCCCGCCGGTCCCGTTGGGACCGTCGAAGATGCAGAAGTTCCCGGCCGGGCAGCGGTCCCATCCCGCGGCAGGCGACGCGGGTGCGGCGTCGGCTTGGCCGACCGCCATGCTCCCGCTCAACACCAATGCTGCACCAGCCGCAGCGCCGGCAATCCATTTCCTGATCATCAGACCTCTATTCCCAGTTGAGTGCCGGCCGCATCATCATCGGCCGGCAGACGACGCTTTCTGACAGACAACCGATGTCCGTCCTTGTGTGGGAGTCCGCCGCGTCGGCGCTCCCCATCCTTTGTGGCTGGCTTCCGGCAAAGCTCTTCAACCGTGATCGAACAGCCTTGGCGCCGAGCGACGTAGGCGCCGGCCGCCAGCGGTACAGGGCAGTTGGGCCGTTGGCCGCCAAGCCTCACCACACCGGTACCCGGTGATCAAGGTTCTGGACGAAGTCCTCGCGAACGCAAGGGACTCGGTCCACCCGCGATGCATCTTGCGGACAGCCCGAACCTTCATGTGACGGCGATGGTTTTAGGCCGTGCAATTCGTCGGCGGGTCAGGGACGGGTCGAGTCGAGGTAGTCCGCGTAGATCCAGACGTTGGCCCTTCCGCCCCACAGATTTCCTCGGAACCAGCCGTCGCGGTATTCGACGGTGTCGAATCCCTGACCCCGGTTCACCTGCCCTAACGGGGTACCACCGGGGGAAACCCTGTAAATGACGTTGTTTGCGGTGACCCAGCACGTCTCGCGCTCGAAGCAGACGTTCTGAGGTCCTGCTGGACGGGCCGGCACCGCAGCACTTGCGGACCCTACGGCGAGACCCATGAGCAATACGGCCGTCGCGCCCGCCGAAGCGAGGCCGCGGGCGAGGTGGGTGGGCTGCATCAGAACACTCCAGTTCTGTGGAGAAGCGGCGAGGGCAGGGTGCGGCCGTGAACCACACCACAAACGCCGACTCTACGGCCGCAAATCCGGCACAGCCCAACGTTTCGAACTCGGTCGAAATGTTCCCGCGCGTTGAGGCAGGTCGAGGCTCGAGGCAGGGAGCTCGGCGCTGCACTCGATGCGCCGTGCCGACGGTGCCGGCCTCGGTGCCAACGCCGGGGCGCCTGGAAGGAAGGACAAGGTCAGCCGGTCTGTGCGTCCAGCAGGGCGCCCAGGTCCGTGGTGTCCCCGGCGGACGGGGGAGTGACGGTGACCGGCTCATTGAACGTTTTCAGCGTTGCCTCTCCAGGGTGAGGACCGCGGCGGCGATGACCGTCATGCGGTTCGGGCTGCAGCGACTCCGGTGGAAGATGCGCCAGGATTTCAGGCGGGCGACGCCTCGTTCGACGGGGGCGCGGGCGTGGGCGAGTGCGCGGTTCAGCGTCCGCTCGTCGGTGTGAGTTCGCCGCCTGGCGGGCGGCGGATGGCGGTGGTGACCCAGGAGCCGGCTCCGATGTAGGCGCGGTCGGCGACGATGGGGACGCCCTGGCGTTCGCAGATCCGGATGATGCGGTGGGTGCGTGCGGCGGTCAGGTCGTGGGCTCGGCCCGGCAGGGCCGGCGAGATCCACAGCAGCCGGCCTTCGGGATCGGTGACGACCTGGACGTTCACGCCGTGGCGTCGGTGTTTGTGGGAGTAGTCGGTGCGTCCGTCGCCCACGCGGTCGCACTCGCTGAGGGTGCCGTCCAGGAGGATGTAGTCGGGGTCGTGCTCGCGCAGGGTCTTGAGCAGGCCCGGCGCCCGGTCGGCCAGCAGCCGCACGACCGCGGTGGTGTAGGCGTGGGCGGTGCCGATGGATATGCCGAATCCGGCGGCGATCTGGGCGAGGGTGTTGTGCTTGCGCAGGTAGGCGAGAGCGACGAGGGCACGCTGGTGCGGCGGGAGCTTGCAGCGGTGGTCACCCTCACGGGTGACGATGAGCATCGTGACCCACTCGACCAGCGCATGAGGCAGGTCGAGTGCGGCAGGACAGGGAACCAACAGGGCTCCTGGGCCGACAGGTCGAGACTTCGAACACCTCACCCAACGGCACGGGAGCCCTGTCCGTTGCGGGCACCGAGGCCATCACCCGATCGGTGGCCAGCCTGAAAACGCTCACTCAGTGGTTCTTCAACGGCTGTCGCACCGGGCGTCGCCCGCAGGCATCGGCTTGATGCCAGCCGCCAGCCAGGGGGAGTGCACCCGCGGCGGAGTGGACTGCGGCTGTGGTTCCGTCGCCTCGCTCACGGCAGGAGTACCACGGCGCCGGCGCAGATCAGCACCGCTGGCACGGCAGGCCCTGTACGGCGGCTCACCGGTCGCCGCTGAAGTGGTCACGAATCTCATCGCTGCAGTCGTCCGCGCCGACCCGGGTTCGCGTGAAGGACAGCACGCCGTCGTCGTTGCCTTCCCTCTTGGCCTTGGCCAACTGCGTCTCGATGCCGGCGATGTACTCGGCGCACTCGGCGCTGACGGGTTTCTCGGGCTGCCGGTCGGGCGCCGGGAAGGCGTTCAGTGCGGCGGCGGCAGCGATACCGGCCACGCACAGCACGACCCCCGCGGCAACCCACGTGCGGCGGCTCATCCGTAACGGCTTGGGCATGCAGGCATCCTACGAGCGTCACGCCGGGCCTCTTCCAGCTCCCTGGAGAAGAGAGCGGCGCAGCCGGCGTCATCGAAACGTGCACAGGTGCCCTGCGGAAGCAGACCACAACGGCCCGGGGAGCGGGTGGATGAGAGCTGTGAGGAATCTTGGAGACTGTGGCTGCGTTCTCCTGTCTCGGGACGTTCGTCCCGATGCTGCTGTGGCCAGCCGCCTGGGGCCCCTTCGGTGCGACCGGTCTCGAGGGCCGGCCAGATGAACGTGGCGTACATGAGCGCTGAGTTCATCGGCTGCGCCGCCGACGGCGTCGCCCATCTTCCGGTCGGTCCCGGCCGCGCTCTCAGCAGATCTTTGTTCGGCAGCCGCACCGGTGCGAAGGGGCCGGGCTCTGGAGGCACGGTCGCTCGCCGGGGGTCAGCGGGCCTGGGCGCGGGCGTGGTAATGCTCCTGCAGTCGGCGGAGCATGATGCGGCAGTACTCGGCCAGTGGCCGGTGCTGGTCCTCGTCGATGACCAGAGCGAGGGTGTGGACGCCGTCGGCTCCCGGTATCGCGGCGCGGGGCTGGGAGGCGCGCAGGTTGGGCCAGTAGCGGCCGTGGGCGAAGCCGGAGGCCGCCCGCCAGGCGGCGCCCACCTTGACCGCGGTGAGGCCCGCGACGGGTGCGGCGGTGAGGAGGATCTGGTGAGTCCTGGGGGTGGTGAGCGGGGCCAGGGCGAGGTGGTCGGCGATGCCGCGGATCTCTGCCCGGCGCTGCGCTCCGCTCATGCCGTCGCCGGTGGGGGTGTGGCCGGTGTCCTGTTCGTGCTGGTGACGGTTGCGCATGTCCTCGTCCCACAGCGACAGCGCGCGGCGCCGTCGTTCGGCCCGGCCCGCGCCGTCCAGGAGCCACAGGCCGGTGGCGAAGTTCTCCAGGGCGCCGCGCAGCAGGGTCCAGGGCTGGTGGGGTCGATTTCACCGGCCACCGTCAGGCGGCGCAGCGCGTCGGCGTGGGCCAGGCCCGCGGTGTAGGAGGCCCGGATCAGGTGAGCGGCCGCGTAGGCGCCAAGCGGTGCGTCGTCGGTGGCCAGGCTGCTGGCCGAGTCGGGGGCGGGCAGCTGCCGGTAGGCGCCGTCCGTGCGGGCCTGCTCGACCTCGCCGAAGAGGGGCAGTAGGTAGGCGCCGTTGAAGTCGCGCGTGCTCATGACCGGCCACGGTAGAAGCCTGAGGGCAGGAGTGGTAGCGGACTGTGCGCGGCCCAGGTCGGAAAGCGCATCTGGGGTTTGTGCTGCCTCCCCGTGTCCCCGGGTGGTCTCGGGCGTCCACGCCGGTCCGCAGGCATCGCCGCCCTGGGCACCGCGTCAAGCCCGGCGCCGGTCTTTTCGGCCGCCGGGCCGCTCTGCCCCAGGCGTGCCTTGCTCTGGGGCAGAGCGGGTACTTGAGGGGGTAAGGGGTGGTGTCCTTGGCGGTGACGCGGTCGTCGAGGTAGATGACGGCCGTCGGCCCGTCCGCGCCGTTGGAGGGGACGATGTTGTCCAGAGCCTGGGAGATCACGGCGCCGACACGGCGTCCGATCGAGCGGTCCAGTTCGGTCCAGGGCTGCTCAGAGTGTTCGGCTGGATGTTGCGGCACCAGCTGAGCACGGCGGCGAGGGTCGTACCGGACAGCGGCACCGTGACCATCGCGTCCTCCTCGGTGGTGACCTCGTCCTGCGCCGGGGGCCTGAACGCGCTGTTCTGCCCTCGTTCGCGACCGGTGATGATCGTCTCGCTGTCCTTGGGGACGTTGTCCAGCAGGTAGGCCCAGGTGTTGCGGTGGCAGCGGATGCGTGCCACCCCCAGGCCTGCGGCCTTGGCCATGTCACCGCGGAAACTGTCGTAGCTCGCGGGCCAGTCGCTGTAGGGCGGCTTGCCTAACAGCTTGGCGATGAATCCCAAGAGTGCTCCTTCTCTGACGGTGCACGGGTTTCAGGCACCAGTGATCAATCTGAACGTCAGGGAAGCCTGCCACCATGCGCCCGGGTTCATCCCACCGTTCACGGGCAGGAGGGACCGTCGGCGCACGGGGGGAAAGGGCGGTCGCGGCCAGCCGCACGGTCGTTCCACTCCTCCGGCGCCGGTGGCCAACTCGGTTCAGGAGGTGAGGGATCGTCGAGAAGGGCCGGGGCTGTCAGGAGCGTGGCGCCGTTGGCGCCCCTCCTTCGCACGACGACGCGTGATCATCGGCTCCCTGGCGGGGGCGTGGTCCGGCATCGTGATGGGGGTGGTCTGTGGCCTGTCGCTGGCTGAGATCGTGCGCGCTGGGCGCCCATGGAAGCACCATCACGGTCCTCAGCATCGCCTACGCCGGACTGGACTAGTAGGACTCCGTTAGGTTGCTCTGGCTCTTGAGTTTGGGCTGGTGGCGGGTGTTCTGGGCAGGGGGCGGTGGCATGTGGTGCAGGTGCCGGTCCAGCAGTTCAACAGGTCTTGGATGGTGTCGAGGATCTGGTAGAGAGTAAGTCCGGTGTATCGGCTTTTGGGGCCAGACGCTGTTCGGTGAGGACGGCATGGGCGGCGGTGACCAGGGTGACGTGGTGGTGCCAGCCGTTCCAGGAGCGGCCCTCGAAGTGGTCCAGGCCGAGGCCGTGTTTGAGTTCGCGGTAGTCGTGCTCGATGCGCCAGCGGATCTTGGCCAGTCGGACCAGTTCAGCAAGCGGGGTGCCGGCGGGCAGGCTGGACAGCCGGTAGTCGGTGGGTGCTTCGGCGTCTTCGGGCCACTCGGCCAGCAGGGTGACCTCGGGCAGGACACCGTCCCAGTGGCCGTCTTCGGTGGTGGCGGCCTGGGCCAGGCGGCGGGCTCGGACGCCGGCCGGCCGCACCCGCGCGGCCAGAAAGCATGAGCGCATCGGCCCGCGGGAGCCTTCCCGCCAGGTGACCTCGGTGAACGCCTGCCGCCCGTGGCCGGCCGCGAGTACGTCGACCGGGGACGGCTGGTCGCGGTAGCGGGGCTGCGGCTTGCGGCCGTTTCCCGACCAGGCGGGAGCCGTGGGCATCGCATCATGCGGGTGAACGGTCACGTCCGAACGGATGGCCACCACGTAGTCGATGCTGCGACGTTCCAGTCCGTCGCGGAAGTCGGCGTTCTGTCCGTAGCCGGCGTCGGCCACCAGCACCGGCGGCACCAGACCCCACCCGGCCAGCTCATCAATCGTGTCCAGGGCCAGGCGCCACTTCTCCCGGTGCCCGACCTCGTCCGGGATCCCCGTCTTGCGCCGACGGCCCGGATCGTCCGCCCACTCCTGGGGCACGAACAGGCGCCACTGCAGCGGACAGGACGCGGTGTCGGAGACCGCGTGCACGCTCACCGCGACCTGGCAGTTGGCCTGCTTGCCCAAAGCTCCGCAGTACTGGCGGGCAACCGCCACCACGCACTGCCACGCAGACGTCTCCCTCTACCAGCGGTAGAGGAAGGCGGTAGAGTCGGGGTATGGCAGCAGACGAGACGAGCATCAAGGTGAGCACTGCCGCGCGCGACCGGCTCGCGCAGCTGGCGGCCGAGCACGGCACCACCATCCGCCACCTGGTCGAGAACCTCGCGCAGAGCACCCCCACCCAGGCCGAGTACGCCGAGCGGGCCGAGCTCGCCCGGATCGAGCTCGCCTCCGCCCTCGGCAGCGCGCCGAGCCCGGAGGCCGAGGCGAAGGCCCGCGCGCTGCTGGAGCGCCTGGGCGCCTCCTCCCACGGCCCGCGGGCGGCCGCGTAGTGGCGGGGATCGCGGTCGTCCTGGACCACACGACCGCGGGCGCGCTGTACGACCCGAAGGACCCCTTCAACGAAGCGGTCGCCGCGTTCTACGTGCAGGCCTCCGGCGGGCTCGGCGAGCTGTACGCGCCGGTGCTGTCGCTGACGGCCGGCGACGCCGAGCGGCCCGGCCTGCTCGGCTACATCAAGGGCCTGCGGTACATCCGGATCGAAGCCTTCGACACCGACGCCGCCGTCACCGCCACCGAACTGCTGCGCTTCGGGCACTCCTTCGCCGCCGTCCACGCCATCCACGCCGCCCGCCCCTCCCCCGCCCACCCCGGCGGCCGGTACCTGCTCACCCTGACGCCCAAGGCGTATGCGGGCACCGGCGTCCAGGCCGTCCACCCCGACCAGTAGGCGGCGGCCACCTGTCGCGTCGGCCCAGGTCTGACGAGCCTCGGCCTGACAGCCGGGAAAGGCCCGGCGCCACTTCGCCGGGAACAGCACCGCCCGACACAGGGCTGGTGGGATTCTCTTTTCTGACACACCCGGCCGCAGGCCGAGGGCCTTCCGGAGGAACCGTGCAGTTCACTGTCCTGCCCGTCGGCGGGCGGCCTGTCTCCCCCGCACCGGGGCAGGCCTTCCTGGTCCGGGACGACTGGGACGACTACAGCTTCAAGACGACTTTCCAGCTGCTCTGTGTTGATCCGCGCGGCGAAATCAGGGAAATCGGCGGGGTCAAGATCGGCCGGTTCGGCATGGCCGCGCCGGCCAGGACTCCGCTGCCGGACGACTTCGAGACCCTGGACGGGAGCTTCTTCTCGCTCGGGCTGCGGGACACCTACTACGAACGGCTGCGCGAGCTGGGTGGCGCGCTGCAGCACACCGTGCTGCGGGCTCTTCACGATGTCTGCTTCGATCTGGACCTCTTCTCCCGTGCCCGCACCGAGAACGTGATGGGTACGTCCCTGCTCCGGTCTGTTTCCGCCGACACCGTCGCGGGCCGTTTCCGGGGCGTCGGCATACCCGCAGGTTCCTCGGCGGACATCACCGAGGTCACCCGGCGGCACCTGTTCGACGCGCTGCGCAACACGGGGACGAGCTGGTCGGGAAGCCTGGACGAGGTCACCTTCCTGCGCAGGCTGTACGACCTGGACCGTCTGAAGAGTCATGACCCGCGGTTCGCCTCGGCCGAGGGCGACATCGTCCAGCACCGCTACAACAACCCCGAGGACTGGGACGACGACTGGGTCTTCGGCGACGACCGCTTCGGACTGTCCGACGGCGCCGACGAGGTCCTGCTGCGCTTCCTGGCGGAGATGATCCACCCCGCCGTGCGGACGGACTCCAGCGAGGTCCAGCGGCTGCTGGCACTGGTCAACGGCCATCTGGCCCCCGACGGCTACGAGCTCGCCGAGGCCCGCACGGTCAGCGGCTACCCGGTCTACGAGGCCCGCCGGATACCAGCACGCCCCCGCACCGAACACCCCGCTCCCCCGGCCGGGACGCCCTCCGCACCGTCCGGCCGGGACGGCTGGGCCGCGGTCCGCCGTGCCGCTCGCGGCGAGCGCAAGGACTACGCCTGCCCGCGTATGCCAGTTCCGGACGGGGGCCAGGCGGACGTGTTCGAGGCGGTACACAAGCCCACCGGCACGACCGTGGCGCTGAGGAAGCTGCACAGCAAGTACCCGGCGGAGCGCCAGGTGCCCGCATGCGGCGGGAGATCGAGATCGGCCGGCTGCTGGACGGGCATCCCCACGCCATGCCGGTTCTCGACTCCGGCGCCGACCACACGTGGTTCGTGATGCCCTGGGCGGATGCGACCGCCGTCCAACGCCAGGAGCTGCTGCGGGAACCGGCCGAGCTGCGCGCCCTGGTCCACGCCCTGGCATCGGTGCTGGCCGCCGCGCACGAGCACGACTGGCTGCACCGCGACATCAAGCCCTCCAACATCCTCTACTTCGACGGCCGCTGGGCCCTCGCCGACTGGGGCATCGTCCGCCGGCCACGAGGCCAGACCACCAAGGCGGGACGCACGGGCCACTTCTGACGGCGGCCGTGGCAAAGTCCAGTTGTGCGGCCAGCCGAGTCCAGGCTGATGGCCACCGGAATTCCAGGTGGATGGCCGTCTGACCAGTGGTGTTCCTGATCACTTCCTTAACTGGAGGAGACCCCTCCGACCATTTGCTGGTGTTTGCACGCATCAGCTACCGGCCGGAGAGGTCCTGTGACGAAGTCTGACACGGAGATCATGGAAATCCTTGAGGCGTACGACCTGACCGGGACGGTCTGGTCCGCGGCGACCTTGACGGGGCACGACCCGAAGACGGTCAAGCGGTATGTCGACGCCCGCAACGGCGGGCGCAATCCCTATGAGCGAGAGCCGCGGCCGAAGGTGATCGACGCGTTCCTGGAGAAGGTCGAGGAGTGGGTCGAGCAGTCGAAGGCGACGATCCGCGCCGATGTGGTCCACGACAAGCTCGTGAAGATGGGCTACCGGGGCAGCGAACGCTCGACGCGACGGGCGGTGAACACGGCAAAGACCGCGTGGAAGGCGGGCAAGCGACGAACGTACCGGCCGTGGATTCCCGAGCCGGGCCGGTGGCTGCAGTTCGACTGGGGCGAGGGGCCGCGCATTGCGGGGCGTCGGACCTGGCTGTTCTGCGCATGGCTGTCCTGGTCGCGGTTCCGGGTGGTGATCCCGGTCTGGGACTGCACGCTGGGCACTTTGGTGGCCTGCTGGACACCACACTCAGGCGGATCGGCGGGGCGCCGACGTATGTACTGACCGACAACGCGAAGACGGTCACCGTCGAGCGCATCGCCGGGATCCCGGTACGTCATCCGCAGATGGTCGCCGCGGGCCGGCACTACGGCTGCCAGGTGGTCAGTTGCGTGCCCTACGACCCCGAATCGAAGGGCGGCGCGGAGGCCACGGTCCGCATCGCGAAGGCCGACCTGGTGCCCACAGATGCGAACCTGCTGGCCGCCTACGACACCTTCGCCGAGCTCGCCGATGCCTGCCTGACCTGGTGCGATGCGGTGAACTCACGCCGTCACCGGGCGACCGGGCAGATACCCGTCGACCGTCTGGACATCGAACGCACCACGCTGCATGTCCTGCCCATCGAGCCGCTCGCGCTCGCACTGGGCGAGGAGAGACTGGTCGGCTCGGACCGCACCATCAGCTTCAACTCGGTGCGCTACTCGACCCCGCCGGGCTATACCGGTGCCAAGGTGTGGTGCCGGGTGCTCGGCGAGGAACTCTCCATCACCGCCCGCACCAACTCCGGTGACATGTCGGAGATTTGGCGCCACCAGCTTTCCACCCCGGGTGTTCCACAGATCATCGACGAGCACTACCCCGACCATCCCGACGGCCGCAGCATCCACCAGCCGAGGCTGCAGCCCCGCTCGGAAGCGGAGATCGCGTTCATAGGCATCGGCGGCGGGGCCGGGCGCTGACTCAAGGAAGCCGGCCCCGCCGGCGCGGTCCGCATCCGCGCCAAGATGGCCCGCGCGGTCGAACTGGCCACCGTCCTGGGCAACGACAAAGTCGACCAGGCCCTCGGTCTGGCGGCCACGGCCGGACGCTTCGCCGACGACCTGCTCTCGATCCTGGGACACATCGCCGACAGCAAGCCCGCTGGCGAGGTCGTCCGCGCCGACGAGTCCCACTCCGTCCAGAACGGAACCATCGGCTGGCAAGCCCTGGGCCAGTAGGCAACGACTTCAGGGAAGTTGACGCACGACTCTGCGGTCAGTCGCCGACAAACCACAGATAACGGTGTGACCCCTGCCCGACGACCTGGCACAACTCGCGAGCCTGCCCGGCCCAGTCACCGCCGCAGGCAGCCGGGAGCCGGTCGAGTTCCGCCAGCAGCAGCGACACCTGCCGATGGTTGAAGACCGCATCCCCATAGGGAATCAGGCCCCAGAGCATCGGGAACAGCCCCGGATTCAGATCACCGAAAGCGGAAGTCCACTCCACCCCGCCCTCGGCCCGGGCTATGACGTCGCCGCTGTCACCACGCACCTGCATATCTATCACCCGTTGAGCCTATCGGCGCCAATCCTGACCGACGAAGGAATTAACGACCATGACGTTCCCCCAGGCCCCGGCCCTGCCCGAGGAGCTCGACAAGCTCATGCGCCGCATGCGCCTGCCCTACATGCGCAAAGCGGCCCCGGACGTCCTGGTCACCGCCCGAGCCCAACGCTGGGACCCCGCCGAGGTGTTGCGGCTGCTGATATCCGAGGAGGTCACCGGCCGCGACGCCGCCACCCGGCGTCTTCGTCGCCACTCGGCGAACTTCCCCACCGGCAAGACCCTGGGCTCCTGGCGAGCCGAGGACTCCACCATCCCCGAACCCACCCAGAACTCCCTGATCACCCTGGAGTGGATCGGCCGCGCCGAGAACTTGGTGATCGCCGGCCCGTCGGGGACAGGCAAGAGCCACTTCACCGAGGGCCTTGCCCAGGCCGCGATCGAGAAGGACCTACGGGTGTCCTGGTTCACCCTGGAGACGCTGAGCGCCGCGATCGGCAAATCGAAGGTCGACGGATCCACCGCACGGACCGTCGCCCGGATCTGCCGCGCGGACCTCATCGTCATCGACGACACCGGCCTGCTGCCCCTCGGGGAAGACGCCGCCAAGGCGTTCTACCGGATCATCGACGCAGCCTACGAACGCCGGTCCATCGCTGTGACCAGCAACATTCACCCTTGGCTTCGACACGATCATGCCGAAGACTCTCGCGGGCGCGAGCACCGATCGCCTCATGCATCACGCTCGCCTCGTGACCACCACCGGTGACTCGCATCGCCTCGCCGAGGCACTCGCCGGGAAGGGAGTGGTTCCCTTGAACTGACACCCACCCCGGGAACACCACTGGCCACACGCCTGGCTTTCTGATGGCCACCAGCCTGGGCCTCCAACGGCCACCCACCTGGGCATCTCAATGACCGTTGACACTTCCTCGGCACCGAGGGGTTCGCCGCCCCGGAGCTGTCCAGAACGCCTCATGAGGCCACGGCGTCCAGTGACATCTACGGCGTCGGCAGAGTCATCGCGTGGGCCCTCACCGGCACACTGCCGGAGACCAACATCCCCCTGCAGGCCCCTCCCGGCCCATGGCGTCCCATCGTCCGCGCCGCCACCCAGCAGGATCCGCAACGCCGCCCCCAGACCGTCAGCGATCTGCTCGCCCTGATCGACCGCGAACACGCAGCCATCCCCGAAGACCCCTTCCAGAGGGCCCAGACGCTGCTCGAAGCCGCCGGCACCGGCGACTCGGCAGCCGCGGACACGCTACTGACCCTGGTCGGCGACCACCCGGAGGACTACGAACTCCACGTCGGCGTGCTCACCCGTCTGGACACCCACCAAGCGGGACCGGCCCTCGAACGAGAACCCGCGCAAGCCCATCGTGTCCTGCGGGCCCTGGCCGAGCACGTGCACGGAGTCGCCACGCACATGGTGCAGTTCGGCGACGCCGCAACGGTCGTGATCTGGCTCCAGGGCATCTGCGCCTACGCCACCGACCAGCGCGACTGGGACCTGCTGGAGGAGGCCGCCCACACCATGTGCACCTGGGACGGGGTCTGGGATCAGTGGAGCGCCCAGGACAAGATCGCCCCCTGGCTGCGGGCTCTGACGAGCGAGGCCGCATCTGTCATGGCCGCCATCCTGCGCGACCATCCGGAATCTGCCCAGCACTTCAGCCACGTAGCCGACGACCGCACCGCCCACCCCCGCATACGCCAGGCAGTGCGCACAAGAGCGGCTCCCTGAAGCAGGTAGGTGAGAGGTACTGCGAGTTGAGCGGAACGGGCAGCCGGACTGAAGAGAAGCCGAAGCCTGCCTGGTCCTCGCACCAGCGGGACCAGCCGGGCAAGCCCCTGTCCCCGTGCACGCGGTCGCCTGCACAGCCCGCCCCGACGATGAGACCGTGCTCTTGTGGCTGGTCGGCGAGACCGCCAGGACCGTTCGCCTCGCGGAACGGATTCCGTGCTCAGCCCGGGCGCAGGCGTGCCCGGCGCGGGCACGCCCTGGGTAGCGTGGACGCATGACCAGTAGCGGACGGCAGCGGCGGGACGGCTCCGCCAAGCGCGTGCAGCTCACCAGCGGTGACCACGGCGGGCCCAAGGACAAGAAGCCGAAGGGCTCGCGCAAGTCCACCGCCCTGGGCGGCAAGACCTCGCGGGCCGCGCGCCTGCGCGAGGTCGAACGCTTCCGGGAATCCATCCGCGCCGCCGAGCAACGCCGCACCGCACGCCAGGGCTCCCCCGCGGTGACGTCCCCGGCCGGGACGGAGCAGCACACGCTGTCAGAGGAGCATCCGGCCGACGCGGACACCACGTTGCAGGTCCATCTTGCCGCCTGCGTCCAGGCAGCCCACAACCACGACTGGGGCCTGCTCAGGGACAGCGCCCGCCAACTCGCCGAGGCCGCCGACCGGCTCGACGCCGACGCCGACGCCCGGCCAGGCGACCGCACCCGTCCGGATAACGCCGCCCTGTAGCTGCAGGTGTGGACCGGCGAGGGCACAACTGGGTGGGTGGTGCCCTCGATGAAGCCAGGCAAATGACGTCGGGCGCAGCACGACACTCCCGGAGGCCGCGGGCCGAGCGGTCGCCGGGTTCCTCACCCCGGCCGGAGAGCACCCGTGGACGGGGGGCGTTCAGTGCGGGGGCGCGAGAGAGTTGAAGGACCACCGCCGCATCGGCGGGGACAAGGTGCGTTCGACCTGCGCGACTGAGTGATCACGGGTCCACCTCCGCTCGCGCGGAGAGCACGCCCCCACTGTAGCGATCAGGCGCGTCGTCCGGGCCCATACGCTCCTGCCGACCCACGACGTCCGGCTCGGGGCACGTGCTCGTGAGGTTGGGCTATACAGTCCGGCATGAGCATCCTCGACACCTCCATAACCGCAGCCTCGGCAGCGTTCACCGGCGCTGCCGCCTACGGCGCATGGAAGGCCTCTCGCCAGGCGAACATGGCAGCCCGCTACGCGAACGAGACAGCGACCGTCGTCGCGCAGATCGAGCAGGAGCGCTGGCACAGGGAACTGACGCCCCAGCTCCGGATCAAACTCCAGGCGGAGCCTCATGAGGTGCTGTACGTGCGCTTCGATGGTCCGGCCAAGCTCGGCGAACTCCACATCGAACTGCGCATTCAGGATGACCTCTTGGGCTCCCGGACACACCACATGGCCGGTCTGACACCCGAGCAGCGTGCTGAAGCCGACGAAGCCGTCTGGGGGCCGTACCGCTTCAGGCCCGGAGTCGATTACGCGGATGCACTGGGCCGGGCGGTCCCCGCGTTCCCTCTCCTCCCCGGCGGCCGCACCCGGCTCGCCGTAGACCCCTCCGCGGCCCTCCTGGTACGAAGGCGTCGACGGCGAGCAGGGCTGGCGCGACCGCTACCGCGCCTCTCCCATCCGCCTCTGGACGACCTGCACCGTCCCGGATCACAAGCCCTGGACGCTCGCCTTCGCGGTGCCGCAGGACGGCAGCTGGGCCCTCGGCGGCGCCTGACCCGGGACGCGCGCCACGTTCCCCGAGGCCGGTGATCCGCTGCTGGGCTGTCAGTCCCCGCTGCCAGGGTGGCCGATATGACGATCAAGGACGTGACCGGTCACGACGTAGCCGGAAAGCGGATAGAGGACACCCTCGAACGCGGAGTGCACCGGGCTTTCGGGTACTGGGCCAACATGCGCCACCACGGCATCCGTCCCCTGCGGCAGGGACTCCGGGAGATGCGCGGCGACCTCCTGGACCTCGCCGGCGCCCGTACTCTGGCAGATCCCGCCCTGGAGGCGCCGTGGTCGCGGAAGGTCCTGATCACCGCCGCGGAGTGCGCTCTTGGTGAGCTGGCTCTGGGCACCTTCCCCGACGGCGACTGGGACGTCCCCCTCCCCCTCGTGGACGACACGCTCACCAGCCAGAAAATCCACTACGAGGAGGCCGGGGAACCGGCCTCACCGGCGACCACGGCCCAGACCTGGGTCCAGGCTTTCACCCTGTGTGTGATCAGCGACTGGTGTGGGAGCACAGTCGGGTCATCGGTCCCCTGCTGAGCGAGGACTACGCGCCCGCCATCCGCGACGGGGTGCCCGACTCGAAGCGGGAGTCGGTATCCACTGCGGCCGACCTCGCCGAAATGGACGCGCTGTGCGACTACCTCACCGTCGTTCGCGGGCCGGCGCCCGGGGCCGTTCCCGGCCCCGTCCCCCTGCAGAAGCAGGACCCTGACACTCGAGCCCGCGCCGCTGAGCGGCTCGACGCGGCCGGCGCCCTTGATCCGGACCAGCAACTCCTTCGGACCCTGCTCGACAACGACCAGGATGCCTTCGAGTAGACCCTTGCCAAACGGCTGCTGGAACACCGCGCACATGTTGATGGGGATCTTTGAAAACGGCCGGGACCGCTCCTCACCCCACTTGCTTGGTCTTTGAACTGAGTGGGGAGGATGGGGATCGAAGAGCGGTCCTTGATCACCAGAATGTAGGTTTTGGCCATGACTGGTGACTGGCGGATGGACCGGATCGGGACTGCGGTGAGGGGCGAGAACCCGACCGTCCTGCGACGGCTGACGTCGGGGTTCGCGGTGATCGGGGACGTTCAGTTCCTGCCCGGCTACTCGGTTCTGCTGGTGGACGAACCGGATGTGCAGCGGCTGTCGGACCTGCCGAGGGCGAAGCGGCTGTCGTTCCTGTCCGACATGGACCAGCTCGGCGAAGCTGTCGAGCGTGCCTGTCGGCGGCTGGACCCGGCTTTCCGCCGGGTCAATCTGGAGATCCTGGGGAACACGGACCCGTTCTTGCATGCGCATGTCTGGCCGCGGTTCGAGTGGGAGCCAGCCGATGTGGTGGGCAAGCCAGTGTGGCTCTATCCGCGTGAACGGTGGAGTGACGAGCAGTTCAGGCTCGGTCCGCAGCACGACGCGCTGCGGGATGCGATCAGCAACGAACTGGACCAACTGCGCTCGGTGACCTGAGTGTTGCGGGCCCGCCGACCGTCAGGTCGGCGGGCCCGGAGATCGGTGACGGTCAGCCGAAGCTCACTGGAGGCGTCTGAGCGGGACGATGTCGGTGACGCGGTTGGTAATCGTGGGGCGGGCGGCTTCCTGGGTGGCGAGCAGGGCAACGATCGTGACGGGCTGGTCGCAGTGAGGACAGTTCCGGACTGCCGTCGGTGCCAGAGGGTCGATGGCCCCGGGGGCTGTCGGCTGCGGAGCGGGCGGAAGGGCTCGGGGATGTTCGCCGAGACGGCGTGCTCGTTCTTCGTCGCGGGTCCGGTTGCGTTGCCTTTCCGACTCGCGACGGCATTCGAGCGAGCAGTAGATCTGGCGGAGTCGGGGGTTGGCGGTGAAGATGCCGTCGCAGACCGGGCAGGTGTGTGCGGCCAGGCTGGCGGGAGCGCGTCGGTGGGCGGCGCTCTTGCAGCGGGGAGAGCAGTAGATCTGCCTCGGGCTCGGCATGAACTCGCCTGCGCAGACTGGGCAGTTGATTGATGCGGGGGTGAGCTGTTTTTTCGTCGTTGTGGGTGGAGTCAGGAGGCACGTGCGTTAACTCCCTTGCGCATGGCGTCGGCCTGGTTCTGGTGGCCGCGAAGCCGGTAGGAGGGTCCGTCGATGCCTGCGACGGCAGCCCGGTGCAGAAGCCGGTCGAGCATGGCGGCGGCGACGGTGGCATCGCCGAAGGCTCCGGCCCAGTCGGCGATCCCGACGTTGGTCGTGAGGCTCGTGCTGGACTTGAGATACCTCTGGTTGATCACCTGGAACAGGGCTGAGGCGCCGTCCTCGGGCAGCGGCAGGTAGCCGAGCTCGTCGATGATCAATAGTCTCGGGCCTGCGAAGAAGCGCATGCAGGTCTTCCAGCGGCCTTCGAGGGCGGCCTTGTGGCACTTGGCTGCGAGTTCAGCGGCGGTGGTGAAGTAGATACGGTGACCGGCGTCGACGGCCGCTCGTCCGAGGGCGACCGACAGCATGGTCTTGCCCACTCCCGGTGGGCCGACGAACAGCACGTTGGACGCGTCGTCGAGGAAGCGGAGGGTGGCCAGGTCTCGGATCGGCTTCTCGTCGACGCCGGGCTGGGCGGCGAAGTCGAAGTCGAAGTCGGCCAGGTCCAGGGCTCGGGCAGACAGGCGAACCGTTCCCGGGCGGCAAGTTTGCGGGCCTCGGTGGCCTCGACCTCGATCTCCAGGAGCCGTTCCAGGGCTGCGGTCAGTGACATCCGCTCGGTGCGGGCCTGGTCCAGGACAGGCCCAGTCCGGGGTCGACAAGCTCTCGGTCCGGATGGACGACCGGCGCCGGCGGATCGACGGAGCGGTCACCACCGTCGGTGAGCTCGCCGCGGCCGAGCCGTTGCTCGACATCCCGGTGCGGCCGTTCCCGGCCGAGCTGGAGGTCGAGCGGTGCCGCGGCGGGGTGGGCAGATGTCCACCCCGACCTCGTAGTACCTGGCATGTCGTGCGCAAGCTGGGCGGGACCGCTCGCCGGTGGCGCTTCGACCGGATGGCTACCGTCTGCTCCCCCTCCAGCGGTCAGGTCACTGCGGCGTTCGCCACGCGGGGCTCGCGTTGGAGGTCGATGAGCGTGCCCAGCCGCCTGGCGCCGGCCAGCCGTGTCAGCGGCTGACCGGCTCCTGGCAGCGCTCTCAGCGGCCTTACGGATCGTCTTCCGGGAGCCCGAGTGCGCCTACCCGAGCCTCCCATCGCTGTTGAAAGGGTCGGGACGGCCAGACTTGACCACATCGGAGCGCCGCACCCGGAAATGTCGCACCAACACCTCGAAGTTACCGACCAGCGTCGTGTCACCAACCAGCGTCCATGAACGGACTGCTGAGGCAGCTCGTGAGGCGCTTGAGGCCCGTGCCGCTGAAGCCCGGAAGATCGAGCGGGCACGGTACATCCGACAGGTCGCCGCATCCAGGCCTGTAGCCGACTCCGGCCTACAGGACGCCGCACCCTCGGAATCGTCACCAGCCGCCTCCTGCCCGTATCGATGACAGATTGTCACGTCTATGCAGAACCGCGGGCTAAGGGCTGTCCCGTAATCCCCGGTGGACCAGCGCGCGGCGTCAGATGTGGTGCATCGCAAGGCGGAGGGGCGTCCGAATACTGGATGTATGCGGACGTTCCGACAACGCGGCGAGATGCCGTAGCTGTCGTCGCGCGCCCGCCGGGGATTACGGGACAGCCCTTAGATGCCTCATAGGTTCAATTCGCTGCATAAACTGGTCGGCTGATCGGCGGCGAACCGCCCCAAGGGAGGCTGCCTGTCTCGCACTGACTTGACCACCGTGCGGCCTGAAGCAGACCCGCGCCAGGCTCCAGGCGACCGCACCCCGCAATAGGTAATCGGCACGAGTTGGGCAGGCCGCCGTGGCGGCGGACACCGACAGGCCCCGTTCGTTGATGGGTCTGCGGAGCAAGGGACAAGCCTCCGGGACCGGGTCGAACCCCGGAGGCTTCGTCGTCCCGGTGTCGCTCACGGCGGCACCGGCTGCTCGCACAGGCTGCCCAAGTACGGCGTGGTGGTGGAGGAACTGGCGGTGGAGGTCATGGCGCAGCTGCCCAACGACCGGGCCCTCCAGGAGGTGATGGCGCTCGTGGAGGTCGCGCGGAGGGATCCGCGGGTTGGCCCGATGTGCGTGATCCGGGCTCGGTTGAGGAGATCCGGGAGGCCTTCGGGCGGCGGTGCTGGATCCAGTACATGCCGCACGCCGGAGCGATCGAGGTCCGTGACATCGGGTGGACAGACTGATCGCTTGCCGTCCCGGTCGGCCTTCGAGGACTTCTTCGGGGGATGCCGGGCGGATCGTGCCTCCTCAACGCTCGCTGCGGTCGCCGCGGACAGCTGGATGGGGATCACGACCATCCCGAAGGCGATCGTGCCCGACCAGGTGGCGGTGGCGCTCATGCTGCCAGCGTCGGCGGCTGCGGATCACTCCGCATCCGGGAAGGACCGCACCGCGCCGGGGGAGCTCGGTCAGCGGTGGCGGAGTTCCCCGGCCCAGATCCGGAGCTGGCCCTCGAGGACCAGGTTGTCGCCGCGGGCGACCGTCTGCAGCAGCTGCGCGCACACGGTCGCTTCGGCGGCAAGGCCGACCGGGCTGCCCAGGACGGGGAAAGCGTCGCGGACCCGGGCGGCGACGTCCGGCTGGAGCACGAGTAGGCGTAGAGCGTGGCGGCGTCGAACCCCTCCGGGGCCTGCCCCCAGCCTTCCCAGTCCAACAGCCGCAGGGGCTCGGTGAGGTTCGCTCAGTGCAGGTCGGCGTGGGCGGTCGTCCAGCAGGTCACGGCCGGGGCCGGGAGGCCGACGAACTCGGGGATCGCCCGGTCCATGTACTGCTGACGCACGGCGATGCGGTCAGTGAGCATTTTCAGCGTTGCTTCTCCAGGGTGAGGACGGCCTTGGTGATGACGCTCATGCGGTTGGGACTGATGCGGGATCTGCGGAAGATCTGCCAGGACTTCAGCCGTGCCATGCCACGTTCAACAGGTGCCCTGGCCGCAGACAGGGCCCGGTTGCTGGTCCGCTCGGTGAGGGTGAGTTCACCGCCCGGCGGGCGGCGCTTGGCGGTGGTGACCCAGTCGCCCGCACCGATGTAGGCCATGTCAGCAAGGATCGGGACGCCCTGGCGCGCACAGATCCGGAGGATCTGGTGGGTGCGGGCGGCCGTCAGGTCGTGGGTCCGGCCCGGCAGCGCCGGCGAGAGCCACAGAATCTCGCCGGCCGGGTCCGTGACGACCTGCACGTTCACCCCGTGCCGCTTGTGTTTCGAGGAGTAATCGGCCCTGCCGTCGCCGACGCGGTCGCACTCGGCGAGCGTGCCGTCCAGGAGGACGAAGTCCGGGTCGTGCGCGCGCAGCGTCTTCAGCAGGCCCGGTGCCTGCTCGGCGAGCAGACCCGTGACCGCGGTGACGTAGGCGTGGGCGGTACCGACGGATATACCGAAGGCTCCGGCGATACGGGCGAGGGTGTCGTGGCGACGCAGGTACACGAGTGCGACCAGCGCACGGCGGTGCGGCGGGAGTTTGCACCGCCGGTCACCCTCACGGGTGACGATGAGCATCGTGACCGACTCGACCACGGCGTGAGGCAGGTCGAGTACGGCAGGATACGGAACCAACAGGGCTCCTGTGCTGCTGAGTTGAGACGTCGAACACCTCCCTCAACGGCACGGGAGCCCTGTCCGTTGCGCACCCCAACCTCACACCACTCCGTCACCCGATCGGTGGCCGTACTGAAAATGCTCAGTGAACCTCTTTCATCCTCTGCTGGCGGGTGAAAAGGGCTGGTCAGAGTGTGTGCTGACGAGGCAGGGCCCCTCGTCGTCGGCGTGGTGATTCCACTCAGCACACCGGCAATCGAAGGGGCCCTGTTGGTTCCGTATCCTGCCACGCTCGACGTCCCGCATGAACTCGTCGAGCACGTTGCCTGGCTGCTGTACGAGCACCGTCGCGCACGCAACACCCGCTGGCGCAAGCTCGGCTGCTTCGACCAGGCGCTGCTCACGCTGGTCCACCTGCGTAAGAACGAGACGTTCCCCCAGCTCGGCGCCGGGTTCGCGATATCGCAGGCCACCGCCTGGCGCTACGTCGACGAGGCCTTGGACGTACTGGCCTCCTGGGCCCCAGGCCTCCATGAAGCCCACACCGGCCTCGGTGAGGGCGACCACGTCATCGTTGACGGCACACTGATCCCCACCGACCGCGTCCGCGCCGATCAGCCGTACTACTCGCAGAAACACAAGAAGCACGGCATGAACGTACAGGTCATTGCCCGCCCTGACGGCCCACCACTGTGGTTCCCCCGCGCGACACCCGGCCGCACACACGACCTGACCTCGGCCCGCGCCCACGGCATCGTCCAGGCCTGCCTGACCCGGCAGATCCTCGTGCCGGCGGACCGCGCCTACCAGGGTGCCGGCACCACCTTCCGCACCCCGTACTACCACCACAGCGAACAGCCCGAGCACTACCAGCAGTTCAACCGCGACCACACCCGGCTCCGAGCCCCCGGCGAACGCGCCTTCGCCCGGCTCAAGTCCTGGCGCATCATGCGCAGAGCACGCTCCTCCACCCGCCGCATCAGCCGCACCGCCCAAGCCATCCACGTACTACTGACCTGCGACTATTCAGGATGAAAGAGGTTCACTGCCAGAAGACAAATCCTTCTTGATGCACGGTGGCCTTGTTTCCGTAAATCTCGGCGCCTGACTCCAGGGCGGAGGCCGTCTGTTCCAGGAGCAACGCGAAGGAGCCCCAGGTACCGACCTCGGCACTGTCGTGGGTGAGTAGGTCACCGACGGCATCGTGTCCCGTACCTGGGCGCTGGTCCACGAACAGCGTGTCGCCGGTGTTGTGCAGCCCCACGGGAAGCCACAGTGGGTGCCACCAGTGGCCGACCATGTCGTCGCCCAGGCGGCTGAGGCTTTCGCCGAGCATGCGCCACTGGTCGACGATTCCGGCGGCGCTCAGAGGGATGTAGCCGTCGAGAAGCATGAACCATCCCTTGGTGTGCTCGTCGAGGCCAACGCCGTCGTGGCAGCGCAGTGAGGCGGCTACGTCGGGAGGCAGGCGGCGTCCGATCGCGGCCTCCACCGTATCGAGTGCGGTCAGGTCGGCAGGCGGGTTGAGGGTGGCCCTGGTGCCCGGGGCGTGCGCATCGAGCCAGGACTCGATGCGGGCCCAGGAAGCCGCGACAGAGCCGTCGTCAGTGGCAGTCATGCCGTTGCCATCCATTCTGTTGGACTGGGCGGGACAGAGTCGGCGAAGCGGAACCGCAGTGCTTCGTGGCCGGTTGGCCCGAGGGCGGACTCGGCATCCCATACGAGTGCCTTCAGGGCGACGGCATCATCATGGATCTTCTCCGATGCGGGACGTACAACGAGGGTGAGGGGGCAGGTCACGGCAAATGCCATCAGAAATCGGGTCGTGTCTCGCTTCGTGGTGTAAGCGACCTTGCTCGACGCGTTCCGGTGAGCCGCGCGTCGGCCACCGCACGGGGCGCGGCTCCCGGTTCGCATAGCGGCTGACCTGCCGTCAGCACCATGTGCGGCCCCGAATCGCACCGATGCTGCGGTGACCTGCGGGTTCCGGCGCCTTGATCCGCTACACCACATGGCGGGACGCCACCAGAAATCGGGGGGTGCGGCGTCGGCCACGTAGTCCACGGACGTGATGCGGGCTGGGCAACGTGTGGTCGCCGGCCCTGTCGGGGCCTTCGGAACGGACGGACGCGCCCACCGTGCCGTGCGGTGCTCTCATTCCGGTCACGTTGTGGTCACAGCCGTTTCGCAACCACGATGACTACTTTGCACATTCGAATGAATGCGATGCGTGCGCGGGTGCCGGTGCCGGTGCGGGTGCGGGTGCGGGTGCGGGTGCGGGTGCGGGTGCGGGTGCGGGTGCGGGTGCGGGTGCGGGTGCGGGTGCGGGTGCGAGTTCAACATGTCCAGGCCGCTGGAGGTACTACGGGACGAGCACCCAATGCCGATCGGAGCGGACGAACTGCGAGCTCTGCTGGTCGCGCTGCCCATGAGTCCGGGAAACCGGAAGCTCGTCCAGTGCCAGGGAAACGCCGGCCGGACTTCGTCAGGCGAGATCGTGATCAGTGCCCCGAAGGGCTCCGTGATCCGGCGCGTCCAGGGCGAGCCGCAGACCGTCCTGGGCTGATGCACCCTGGGACCACGCCGCCCCGTATTCCTGGGTGCCCAGCGCCTCACGTACCTGGTGTTCGGTGGCCGCGTGGGCGTCGTGGAACGGACGCAGTCCGATGAGAGCGACTCCTGTGTCCTGCCGCAGGCGATGGGCGGCGCCCAGAAGCCGTGCCGACTGTGCGTGGTGGCCGGTGGCCGCCATGGCCCAAGCCAGTGTCTCGACGCCCCAGACCGGGCCCCAGCTGTCGCCGATGGCCCATTGCCGACCCAGCGCTTCGCGCAGGTGGGCCGGGGACCGGTCTGTCGTGCCGTGCCGGAGCTCGAACAGGCCTGTGCACCACTGGGCCCAGGTGCGGGCCCACTCGGCACCGCTGTCCGCGGCTTCCACTGCATACGCGTCGAGGGCCGTGCGGGCCGAGGTGCGGTCGCCGAGGAAAGCCTCGGCCATGGCCCAGAGCATCGTGGCCATATGAGCGTCCCCCTTCTGGCCCGCCGCGAGGAACTGGTCCCTCGCCTTGGTCAGTAGAGCGGCAGAGCACGGGTCGCCCCGGACGAGCATGGCGTGTGCGCCTTCGATGAAGGTCAACGGCGGAGCCGCCGCGCCGTCGGGGAGTTCGCTCGCCATGGTGTGGCATGCGGTTAGAAACGCCTCGGCGGAGGGGTTGTCCCCCTGGCACAGTGCGATCCAGGCCTTCATCGCCAGCCCTCCCGCGATGAGGGCCCGCGGTGCGTCTGTGTTCAGGCCGAGGAGGCGCTCCAGCCAGTGCCGGCCTTCACCCAGCGTACTGTTGAAGAACCAGAACCGGGTGCGGGCCAGGTTGACGGCGATCTCCAGGCCCGCATCCACGCGGTCGCGGCGCGTGGTGCAGAAGTCCAGCGCGGCACGAAAGTTGGGAAGTTCGGTCCGTAGCCGGATCAGCCAGTCGACTTCCCCCGGTCCGCACCACTCGTCGCCGGCGCGCACGGCCATCATGCGGTAGTGGTCGCTGTGCCGGAGGCGGAGCTTTGGTGCACCGTCCTGTTCGCGGAGCCGTTGCTGACCGTACTGGCGAATGGTTTCGAGCAGGCCATACCGGGCGCGGTCGCCTGAACTGTTCACCACCACGATCGACTTGTTCACCAGCCCGGCCAGCAGATTCAGCACATCCTCCCGGGCGATGTCCGCTCCACCGCACACCGCCTCGGCGGCCTCCAGATCGAAGCCGCCGGCGAACACTGACAAGTGGCTCCAGAGCAGTTGCTCCTGCTGTTTGCACAGGTCGTAGCTCCAGTCGACGACCCCGCGCAGAGTGTGCTGGTAGCGGATGACGGGGTGCCCGTACGGTACGGACAGCAGACGGAACCTGTCGTCGAGCCGTTCCAGGATCTCGTCGACCGTCATCGTGCTCAGACGTACCGCCGCCAGTTCGATGGCGAGCGGAAGCCCGTCCAGCCGTCGGCACAGCTGGGCGATCGCACCGCGATTGCGGGAGGTGATCCGGAACGTCGGCGCAGCGGCGACGGCACGGTCGACGAACAGCCGTACGGCCTCGGAGCGGTCCGCTGTGCCGTCCTCGGCAGAGGGCGTACCGTCGGTCCGCTGGAGCGGTGCGGGACAGCCGATGCCGGGGACGGTGAGTGAGGGCACCGTCAGGACGTGTTCGCCGGGAATCCCCAGTCGCTGTCTGCTGGTGGCCAGTACGCGCAGTCCGGGAGCCGCCCGTGCCATCCTCAGGACCAGGGCTGCGACGTCATCGGCCAGGTGCTCGCAGTTGTCGAGGACGACCAGCAGCCGCTGGTCGCGCAGATGATCCAGGATGGTGTCCACGACAGGCCGAGCGGAATGGTCGCGCACCCCGAGGGCTTCGGCGACGGCACGGCCGAGGAGTTCGGGGCCGGTCAGGGGCGCGAGGTCCGCGAGCCGGACGCCGTCCGCGAACGCCGGTTCCAGCTCCGCGGCCGCCCGCAGCGCGAGCCGGGTCTTACCGACGCCGCCGACGCCGGTGAGAGTGACCACCCGGGCGGACGCCAGCACGGCGCGCACCTCGGCCAGTTGGGCTTCACGGCCGATGAACGTGGTCATTTCGATCGGCAGGTTCCCCGTTGCCCGAGGACGCGCAGCCGCCGCCTTGTCTGGCGCTTCACCCAGGTCCGGTGCGGCGGCCAGCAGCCGCTGATGCAGTCTCCTGAGCTCCGTCCCCGGGGTGACCCCCAGTTCGTCGGCCAGCACTCGGGCGACCTCGCGATAGCACTCCAGCGCTTCTCCCTGCCGCTCGCAGCGGGCGAGCGCCAGCATCCGCTGGGCCCAGAAACGTTCGCGCAGCGGGTGGGCCCCGATGAGTGCGCGCAGCTCCGGCAGGACGTCGAAGGCCCGGCCCAGCACGAGTTCGGCGTCGATCCTCAGTTCCAAGGCGTCCAGACGCTGCTCGTTCAGCGCTGGCACGAAGTCGTGAAGGAGTTCCGCGGGGAGATCGGAAAGAGGTTCGCCACGCCACAGGGCCAGCGCCTCGCGCAGCATCTGTGCCGCACTCGCCGCCCTTCCCTCCTTGAGCGCGGTGCGGCCCTGGAGGGCGAGGAAGGTGAAGCGGTGCACGTCCAGTGCGTCCGGGTCGACCTTGATCACATAACCGCGGGGGTGGGTGAGCACGGGGGTGCCGTCGGCGGGGCAGTCAAGAGCACGACGCAGGCGCAGTACGTAGTTCTGGAGCGTGTTGCGAGCCCCTTTGGGAGGCTGGTCGCCCCACAGTCGACTCATCAGCCGTTCCGCGGTGACCACTTGGTTGACTTCGGTCAGCAACGCGGCGAGCAGCAACCGGAGTTTGCCCGCGCGAATGACCACGGGGTGCCCGTCACGCCAGACTTCCAGGGGCCCCAGGATCTTGAATTCGTACCGTGCGCTCACTGATCCCTCGGTGCTCCATTCCCCGGGCGCCGCAAGCATACGACACCACGTGACCGGCAAGCGACTGCGCGTAACCGTCGCGCGACCAGGAGGTGACCGGGGTGACGGCGGCCACTGACACGGTGAGGCCCGTCCCGACGGCGCGCCTCTGTGGAGTCCGCAATGGCCTCAACCGGTCCCTCTCAGCTGAACTCCTCCTCCCAGGCTGCGGCCGTACTGTCTCGGTCGGTGGTCACCTTGGGCGAGCACCTGAGCCGCCAACTGTCGGGGGTGTGCGGCGCCGTGGGTGTCAGCCCGCCCGACGACGGTTCCACGCGCTCACTGCTCGATCTGCTGGGCGCCTCGGCACAGCGTCCGGTGGCAGCCGGCCCGCCGTCGCCGTCCTTCGTCTCCGACGACCACTCTCCGGCCGAGTTCTCCGTGTCGTTCCCCACCGCAGACGCCCCGACCGTGCGGGTCGTGGTCGAGCCCGGGTGCGCCGCGCGCTCTTTCGCGGAGAGCGGGCGCGTGGGCCGCCGGGCTCTCGAGGCGCTGGCCGAACGCTGGAGTTTCTCGACCGAGCCGGTGGACCGGGTGGCGGACCTGTTCTTCCCAGCCGGAGCCCAGGGTCCGTTCGCCTTGTGGTGCGCGATGGATCTGCGCAAGGACCGGGCGCCCGGCGTCAAGGTCTACGTCAACCCGGCGTGCCACGGCCGCGATCGGTCCGTACAGGTCACCGAGGAGGCGTTGGCCCGGTTCGGATTCGGCCGGGCGTGGCCGACGCTGCTGGAGCATGCCGCGTCCCGTGGGCCCGACAGCGACGAGTTTCTGTTCTTCGCCGTGGATGTGGGGGACTGGCAGACGCGGCGGGTGAAGGTCTACATCGCCCACCGCGACTTCTCGGTGACCGGCGCACAAGCCGTTTCCCGCCTGCTGCCAGGTGGCTGCGCACAACGGTTGGGGGAGTTCTGCCGCACAGTCGGCGACACCGAGTTCTTCGGCCGCCGACCGCTTGTCTCCTGTCTGTCCTTTACGGAGTGGGACGTGGAGCGTCCCAGCGGTTACACCTTGCACGTCCCGGTGCGTGACTACGCCCGGGACGACCGAGTGACCCGGAACCGGGCCGCGACCGTCCTGCGGCGCTACGGCATGGACACCGGTGCCCTCGACCGCGCACTGGCCGCCATGACGCACCGCGGCACGAGCGAGGGGGTGGGACTGATCTCGTACGTCTCGCTCGTCCAGAGCACCCGGCTGCCCCCTCGGCTGACGGTCTATCTCTCACCCGAGTGCTACGAAGTCCGGCCCCCCCAGGAGCCGACGCCCCCGCTCGCCTCCGGCGACCGGCAGTGACCGACCTGCCGACTTGTCGTCGCACCGATGGATGACCGGAACTCGCCCCGCGCCGAACGGGAGAACAACCCACATGGAGCCGTACAGGATCAAGGCCGTCGAGCCCCTCCCGATGACCACACGCGCACAGCGGGAAACAGCGTTGCAGCGCGTGCACTACAACCTCTTCGCCCTGCGCGCCGATGAGATCACGATCGACTTGCTCACCGACTCGGGGACAGGCGCTCTCTCAGCGGCGCAGTGGGCCGCGGGCATGGCCGGTGACGAGTCCTATGCCGGCTCACGGTCCTTCTACCGCTTCCAGGAGGTGGTACGCGAGCTGACGTCCTGTCCCCACATCCTCCCGGTCCACCAGGGCCGGGCGGCAGAACGCATCCTTTTCTCGGCGCTGCTCGGCCCCGGGGGAATCACACTCAGCAACACCCACTTCGACACCACCCGCGCAAATGTGGCACTCAGCGGCGGCCAAGCCGTGGACCTGCCCTGCCGTGAGGCGCAGGACCTCGACAGCGAGGAGCCGTTCAAGGGCAACATCGACTTGCAGCGGCTCAAAGACGCCCTGTGCGGCCCGGACGCCTCCCGTATCGCTGTGGTGATCATGACGCTGACGAACAACGGCGGAGGCGGCCAGCCCGTCTCCATGGACAACCTCGCCCGCGCCGCCGCGCTGTGCCGAGAACACGAAATCCCCTTCTTCCTGGACGCCGCACGCTTCGCCGAGAACGCCTGGCTGGTCACCCAGCATGAGCCCGCCTACCAGGGGGTCAGCCCACGCGAGGTCGCCGAAGAGGCCTTTCGTCTGGCCGACGGCTGCCTGATGAGCGCCAAGAAAGACGGAATCGTGCACATCGGCGGGTTCCTGGGCCTGCGCGACCCCGCGCTCGCCGAACGATGCCGGCTGCTGCTCGTCGCCACCGAGGGGTTCCCCACGTACGGCGGACTGGCCGGCCGAGACCTTGACATGATCGCCCAGGGCCTGACCGAGGTGACCGATCCCCACTATCTCCGGTCCCGGGCGGAGGCAGCCCGTCACCTCGCCTTCCTGGCCCGCAACGCAGGCATCAGCATCCTCGAACCACCCGGCCTGCACGCGATCTATCTCAACGCCGGCCGTCTCCTGCCCCACATTGCGCCGCACCGCTTTCCCGGCCACGCCCTCGCCTGCCAGCTGTACTTGGAGGGCGGCATCCGCTCTGTCGAACTGGGCTCCCTCTACCTCGGCAAGGAGGACGAGAACGGAGACCCGATCACCACAGCCCCCTTTGAACTGCTGCGACTGGCCCTCCCTCGCAGGACGTACACGCTCAGCCACTTGAACCACGTCGGCGAAATCCTGGCGAGGACCGCGAGGAACAGGGCCAAGATCCCCGGCTATCGCCTGGTCCAGTCGAGCCCGGTCCTCCGCCACTTCCACTCCGAACTCGAACCGTTACCCCTGTGATGGCGCGCCTGGAGCAGCACCGCATGGATGCGACGGGTGTACCGGTGGCCCTCCGGAGGGCCGGTGGCCGACGGAGCAAGGACCGACTCGGTCCAAGAGTCCCGCTCGTCCCAAGCATGACCGCCCCACCTGATCCTTCAAAATACGGGGCAATACCCCGCCCATGGGGCGCCAGGAGGTCATCTGCCTTGGCGAACCGCCCGTTGCGGCCCGCCGTTTCCTCTTCCGCGAGGGAATCAAGCCGCGTGGTCCATACGCCCCATGGGCGATCCTCCTCAATCGCGAAGCCCTCATAGCGGCTGGGGCCCGACCGGTTCTCCACCTCTCAGGCGAGGAGATGAACGCAACCAACGACATGCCTGCCTCGTTCCGAGCCCGACGGGTTCGCTATGCACCGGGACGTGCCGACTGGCTCCATGAACGCGAGTGGCTCTGCTTTTAAGAAGGCCAGACTCCGGACTTTCAGCTCACCGCTGATATTATCGCCGGTGTCATCGTCGGCGAGCAGGGTTGACTACCTCCAAGTAACTTCCATGAACAGCCGATGCCGGACGAACTCTTCAACCACCCCAAGGCCCTCGACGAGAAGCCTCGTTGGTGGTGGGATCGGGCAGGACCTTGTGGAGGACGGGACATTCGAACTCCGCCGTCGTTACGAGTTCGAGAAGTGGTTCCTCGTCGACTTCATGATGGGTTGTTGTTGGGGAGTATCCGGGGCTGCTGGTAGGGGTGCCTGGGATGCGTCGGCGCTGTGCGGGCCAGGGGCCGAACTGCTCACGCACCACCCCGGCCGCCACGAGCAGCGCTCGCCGAACTCCGGTGCGGCGTCGGGCGACGGCCAGAGGGAGGCGGTGGCGGTTCCCGCAGCCTGTCTTCACCCGGGCGTCTGGACATGGTCGCTCAGCACTCGCGGTGCATCGCCACTCGGCCAGAACTCGGAAGCCGCCCATCAGGGCGATGTCTGCCGCGTGACTGATCTCTTTCCAGGTCATCTCCCTGGTCAGCATCCAGTTGGAGCGGTCGATCAGGTGGAACCTGTCGTCATGCGTGATCCAGTTGGCGGTCAGCCCGGCTTCAGCGTGGGCTTTTGACCGGCGTAGCACAGTACCCGCGCTGGCGTTGTAGTACTGGGCTTCGCACCCCAGGCTTACTCCGCCGGCTCCGGTGATCGTGACGTCGGGTCTGGATGTCCGGTTCTTGGTCGTCGTCTCCACTTGGACTTCAAGGCCGGCCGACTGCCCGGTGCGGGTCAGGAAGTCCTTCATGGCCTTGTGTCTGTCACTTTCCTCCGGAGTCATATGGTGCGCAGTGCGCAGCGCGCAGGCGCAGGAGGCCATCAGGGCCGCGATGCTTCCGCACGTACATATGCGGGCTCTTGACCCCGCCCAGTTCAGCCTTGCACTGCTGTCCTTGGCTGCTCTCTACGCAGACAAGAAGTTCGCGGTCTCTCTCCGCCACAGGCTGCAAAAGGCTCTCGATCAGGTCGGGCTGTCGACGATCAAGTTTTTCCCCACTTGGTGTGGTTTGAGCGTCACGTAATTCCCCACACCGAATTCTCCTAATTGTCCATGGGTACGACGGTGTTCGGGATCGATGGACCTGGTCATCTCGGAGCTGTGGATGGTCCTCGACCTGTGGGTCCCGAAGGCCGATGGGCAGCCCGGATGGCAAGGAGAACGTTCGTCGTGGTCGACATCACCGAGATCTACGTCCACTGGTACGCGGGGCGCTCGAAGAGCGCGCTTGCCGCGTCTTTGGGAGTGGACCGCAAGACGGTCAGGAAGTACCTGGCGCCGGCGGAGGCGTCCGGAATCACCCCGGGCGGGCCGCCGATGAGCGAGGCCGACTGGTCCCGGCTGATCGAGGGATGGTTCCCCGGGCTCATCGACAAGCGACTGCGGCAGGTGACGTGGCCGGAGATCGACGAACACCGCGACTACATCAAGGAGTTGCTCGGGACCGTGACCGTCTCCACGATCCACCAGCGGCTGCGGGACGAGCACAAGCTGAAGGTGTCGGTCTCCTCGTTCCGCCGCTGGGTGCACGCCACGCTGCCCGACGAGGTGAGCCGGTCGCAGGTCACCGTCCTGCGCGACGAGATCGAGCCGGGCGAGGAGGCCCAGATCGACTACGGGTTCCTGGGGCAGTGGATCAACCCGCGCACCGGAAAACGCCACCGGGTCTGGGCGTTCGTGATGGTGCTGCCCTGCTCACGGCACATGTTCGTCCGGCCGGTGCTGCACCTGGACCAGCATGCGTGGACCGAAGCGCACGTCGCGGCCTTCCGCTACTTCGACGGCGTCCCACGCCGTCTCGTGCCGGACAACCTGAAGACCGGCGTCGACAAGCCCGACCTCTACGACCCGAAAATCAACAAGGCGTATGCCGAACTCGCTACCCACTATGGGGCGTTGGTGGATCCGGCGAGAGCTGCGAAGCCGAAGGACAAGCCCAGGGTGGAGCGGCCCATGCCCTACGTCCGCGACTCATTTTGGCGTGGGCGGGAGTTCACTTCCATCGAGCACATGCAGACCGAGGCCGTCACCTGGGCCCAGCAGGTCGCCGGGCACCGCCAGTGCCGGCCGCTCGGAGGGGCGGCTCCGATGGCCGTGTTCGGCGCCGTCGAGGCCGCCGCCCTGCTGCCGTTGCCGCCCACCCCGTTCACCCTGGCCCGCTGGTCGACGGCCACCGTTGGCCCGGACATCCACATCAAGGTCGGCCGCACCCTCTACTCCGTGCCCTGGAAACTGATCGGCCGCAAGGTCGACGTCCGCTCCACCGCCACGATGGTGCAGGTCTTCCTCGACGGCAGCCTGGTCAAGACCCACGCCGCACTTGCACAGGGGAAACGCACCGACAGGAGCGACTACCCGCCCGAGAGGATCGCCTTCCAGATGAAGACGCCCATCTGGTGCCGCAGCCAGGCATCCGAGGTCGGCGAAGCCTGCCGCGAGGTCGTCAACCAGCTCCTGGAGGTCAACGCGCTCTACCGGCTCCGTGCTGCCCAGGGGGTTCTCGGACTGCGCAAGAAGTACGGCGACACTCGCCTGGAGGCGGCCTGCGCGAGAGCGATCACGGTCGGCGATCCGTCCTACCGCACCATCAAGGGCATCCTGGTCGCCGGCACCGAGAGCGATCCCGAGCCCGAGACCAGCGGAGACGCGGGCGCCGCTGCCTTCCTCCACGGCCCCCAGGGGCTGTTCGGCTCCGTCCGTGCCCCCGGACACCCCGGACGGCACCCGCGACGACCAGGTCCACGGTGAAGACGAGGTGGCGGCACGATGAGCGTGATGGATACCGCCCTGCGCGAGTCACTCAAATCTCTGCGGCTGTCCGGGATGCTGGAGACCCTCGATGCCCGCCTCGCCCAGGCCCATGGCGGCGAACTCGGTCACCTCGACTTCCTCCAGGTCCTCTGCCAGGACGAGATCACGCGCCGCGAGACCGTCGCCTTCCAGCGCAGGCTCCAGCGCGCGAAGTTCGAGCAGCAGGTCACTCTGGAGGAGTTCGATTTCACCGCCTCCTCGAAACTGCCCGCCGCCCAAATCCGCGACCTCGGAGCCCTGCGCTGGCTCCACTCAGGCGAGTCCGTCATCCTGTTCGGCCCGGTCGGGGTCGGCAAGACACATATCGCCCAGGCGCTGGGCCACCTCGCGGTCCGCCAGGGCGCCCACGTCCGCTTCGCCAAGACCAGCCGGATCCTCGCCGAACTCGCCGGCGGTCACGCGGACCGCACCTGGGAGAAACGGATCCGCGAACTGGTACGGCCCGACGTGCTCATCCTCGACGACTTCGCCATGCGCCAGCTCTCCGCGGCCCACGCCGACGACCTCTACGAACTCGTCTCCGAGCGGCAGGGCCGGTCCCTGATCATCACCAGCAACCGGGCGCCCAGCGACTGGTATCCCCTCTTCCCCAACCCGGTCGTCGCCGAGTCACTCCTGGACCGGCTGATCAACACCAGCCACCAGGTCATCATGAACGGCCCCAGCTACCGCCCCAACAAGCGCCCGAAGAACCCCACCGACAAGAACGGCAGACCCCCAACCAAGTAGGAAACCGGTGGACGCCGTCGGGATACTGCCGTCATGGCCGTCACCCAGCAACTCGCCCGCGTCCCGGCGGAGTATCTCGCCGCCTGCCGTCAGTCAGCCGGAACATCGACCGATGGTGATCCCACCTGGGATCCGCCGTCGGCGGACGTCCTGGACCTGGACTGGGCACCGGCCATGTTGGAACGGGCATGCGAGCTGGCAGGTCTCGACGGCGTCCACCTGGGTGCTCTTCGGCAGGCCACCGCCGGGGACTCGGTGATCGATCTCGGCTTCCTCAACACGCACCCGCATGCCATTGGTCCCTTCGGACCGCCTCCCACTGCCCTTTCCGCAGGTCAAGTGGCCCGCGTCTCGGAACTACTCGGTCAAATCGACTTTCCGGCCGTCCTGGCCGTCCTGCCGACCGAGGACAGCGAGGTCGCTTCCTTGATCGGTCATGGGGCGGACAAGACCGTCGGTGGCCCGAGGAAGTACCTGCTGGGGCACTTCAGTGCCCTGCGCGAGTTCTACCTTGCTGCATCCCAACGGCACCTTCTCCTCGTGCTCTGGTGGGACTGACCCAGGACTTCACAGTCGGCTCACGACTCAGTACCTGGGGAATTACGTGACGTTTCGGCTGGGGAATTACGCGAACGTCCACACGGGCAGGTGTGGCCACGTGCTGCCCAGGCCGAGGTCTTCCTTGTCGAGCTCGATGATCCGCTGAAGGCCGGAATGCCATACACCGTTTGCCACTGATATTCCTCACTCGGTAGCAGTGCGCAGGAGACTCCTCCGGCAAGATAGGGACCACCACTCACAATGGGGTCAGATCCGTATGAAATCCAGCTCTACTGACCTTGAATGCGTGATGCGGTCATGGTGACTGGTGCCGGAGGCCGGTGCCGGTGAGGCAGCCGTCGAGGACGTCGGGGCGGTACTGGAGTTTGCGTAGGCCGCGCCGGACCGCGGTGATCAGGTCGTCCGGATCGGCGAAGGCACGGTTGGCTGTGGTGGTGCGTCGCAGTACGGACCAGAGGCCCTCGACCGGGTTGAGGTCGGGTGCGTAGGGCGGCAGTTGGAAGACGGTGAGCCAGTCACGTTCGGCGATGTAGCGGCGCATGCCGGCGGTCAGGTGGGTGTTCAGGTTGTCCCAGACCAGCACGATCGGGCCGCCGAGTTGCTGGTGGGCACTCTGGATGAGGTCGCGGTAGTCCTTCCAGGAGAAGCTCTTGCGCCCGTCGGGCCGGGCATCGGGGCAGGGACGGTAGATCAGCCGGGAGGGTTCGCCGGCCTTGTAGCAGGCCAGTGCGGCCACCGATAAGCGGCGGCGGGAGCGGCCCCGCACGCGGATCACGGGGGTGTGACCGCGGCGGGACCAGGTGCGGGTGGTCGGCGGCGTCATCGAGAAGCCGGCCTCGTCCTCGAAGACGAGCCAGGCGTCGAGCGCCGCCACGGTCCTTCCACCTGGGGCCAGGTCTCCTTCACCCAGCCGGCCACCGCGTGCTCGTCCCGCTCGACCGCGCGGCGGGCTGGTACCTGGCAGCTCCAGCCGTGCCGTCTGAGCAGCGCGGCGACACCCTGGACGGTGTAACTCTTGTGGAAGCGGCGCCCGATCAGGGTCTTGATCCGTGCAAGGGTCCAGGTCTGGTCCCGCCGGCCGTGTGCCACCGGACCCTTGGCCAGCTCCCGCTCGAGCACGGCGAACAGTTCGTCACTGAGCAGCGGCAGCGATGCCGGGCCCTTGGAGGCCAGGGCCCGGGGCCCGTTCTGCGACCAGGCCCTGCGCCAGCGCTGAACCGACCGGACGCTGACCCGCAGGTCGTGCGCGATGACCGGGTTCTCGTCGCCCTGGGCGAACCGCTCGGCCGCCTCCATCCTCAACTTCTCGCGGAAAGCCCGGCGCTCGTCGGTCAGTCCGCCCCCTTGTGCATACCTCATGCGGTCGGCATACCGCAGGGATCACGAGGCGTCAGCCCCTACGACACCCCGCTTGAAGGTCAGTAGTGCCTCTTTGGTCGGAGCACAGGATCAGACGGGGGTCGTGTTCACGTCCCCGGAATCCTCGTACGAGCGGTTGCGTTCGGGGCATCGTTCGAAGTGCAGCTGTTTGGCTTGGCCGGCGGACAGGGTGCGCTGTGCGGGTTTGTTGCAGCGACTTCGTTCAGTGTGGTTGGGCGAGTGCTGTTCACGTAGACGTCGGAGAGCGACGAGCGGAGCATTGTGCGCGGTCGACGAGAGCCGTAGCGTCTTGGATCTGCCGAGTGGCGCTGCTTTCATCGCCCGGTCGGCTGTGCAAGGAGACCGTGACGGTGGTCCGGCCGTCCGGAGTCGTGGCGGGCCACACCAGGTATCCGAATCCGTCGCCGCTGTGTCCCCAGTACCCGCCACCGCAGGACAGTGGTGTCCAGAACAGGCCGAGCCCGTCGCGTGTGTCCGGTGGAAAGCCGCGGTCGGCGGGGACTTCGACGGTGCGCTGCATCTCAGCCAGCTGGGCGGGGGCCAGAAGCCTGCCTTGCACCAGTGCTGTGAAGAACCTGGTGGTGTCCGCAGCTGTACTGATCATCGACCCGTCGGCATCGGCGTCGAAGGGAAGGTAGGCGACCGTGGTGTCGGTCATGGCACCACCCGGCTCGAACTGCTGGTAGTTGCGGGCATGAGGGCCGGGCAGGAACGGCCAGTTGCCAGGTATGAGAGTGCGGGTGAGCCGCAGCGGACGAAGAATCCTGGCCCGGACCTCGTACTCCCATGAATGGCCCGTGACCGCCTTGATGACCATGCCCAGGAGAACATAGTTGGTGTTGGAGTACTCCCAGCAGGCACCAGGTTCGAAGGAGGGCTGGTGCTTCAACGCGAAGGCCACACGCTGTTGGGACGTGTAGGTGGTCCAGCGGTTCGCACGGTACCCGGCCGCGCTGAGATCAGGAACGACGTCGCCGATGTAGTCGGGCAGCCCGCTGGTGTGCTGGAGCAACTGGCGCAGCGTGACCCGGTGCCCGTCATTGCCGCGGCCGTGGACCAGGCCGGGCAGCCATGTGTCCACCGTGTCGTCCAGCGATAGGCGGCCTTCGCCGGCGAGTTGGAGCAGTACGGTCGCGACGAACGTCTTCGTGGTGCTGCCGATCCGCAGGTAGCCGTTCGTGGCCACAGGCTGGCCGGTGCTGAGATCACCGACCCCGCTACGGACGGCCCACACTCCGTGGGGCGTCTCCAGTCTCACCGATACGCCTGTGGTGCCGTCGTCCCGCAGGGCGTCGGCATCACGCTGCAGTCGGGACAGGCGATCGGGGGCCGCCGCTCCGAATCCTGCCGGAACGAGCAACGCCAGAAGGGCGACAGCGAGCACGAGCACTGTCCAACGACTGGTCCGACTCCGCATGATCGACATGAGGCAACGCTAGGAACGACACGTCCGGCGAACCATCCGGACAACCAGAGGTCACACGGTCGGGTTCTCCCCAATGCGCCGGCTGATGTTGTCCGGACCGTCCTCCACCTGCCATGGCTCATGGACATCCGCCGACTACACCGACCTGTCACACGAAGTCAGACCGTAAAGAACAAGCTCAACACTCATGTACGTCACGTTCATCTGACCAGCCCTTGAGACCGGTCGCACCGAAGAGGCCCGAAGCGGCTGGCCACAGCGGCACCGGGACGAGCGCCCCGAGACAGGGGATCGCAGCCACAGCCTCCAAGGTTCCTCACAGCTCTCATCCGCCCGCTCCGCGGGCTGTTGCGGTCTGCTACCGCAGGGCACCCGTTCACGTTTTGATGAAGCCGGCTGCGTCGCTCTCGCTTCCAGGGATCTGGAAGAGGCCCGGCGTGACGCTCGTAGGATGCCTGCATGCCCAAGCCGTTACGGATGAGCCGCCGCACGTGGGTTGCCGCGGGGGTCGTGCTGTGCGTGGCCGGTATCGCTTCCACCACTGCACTGAACGACTCTCCGACGCCCGCCCCGCAGCCCGAGAAACCCGTCAGCGCCGAGTGCGCCCAGTACATCGCCGACATCGAGACGCAGTTGGCCAAGGCCAAGAGGGAAGGCAACGACGACGGCGTGCTGTCCTTCACGCGAACCCGGGTGGGCGCGGACGACTGCAGCGATGAAATTCTCGACCACTTCAACGGCGACCGGTGAGCCGCCGTACAGGGCTCGCCGTGCCAGCGGGGCTGGTCTGCGCCGGCGCCATCACGGATGGGCGGAGGCCCGTTCGTTTCCGAGGGGGAGGGCACGTGGACAGCGGTATTCAGTGGATGGTGGGCGCGACGACGAGTTCCGGGTGGATGTTGGATGTGTACTTCGCTCGCGGGTAAGAGATCGCCGCGGCGGTCACCACCGACTTCCTCAAGCGTCCGCGGCGATCGGGACGCCGCCGGACGGCAAGACCCGGTGGACCACGGACGACGCGAGCCGGACTTTGCTTGTGTCAGATTTCGAAGGTCGCACCCTCAATCTCGTGCCGTCGCCACGTGCCGATAAGCGCTTGGCGGCCGTCCGGGACGGTACGGGCGAAGTGGAGTGCCCGGAGTGCGGGGCCCGCTGGGTGGCCACCTGGATTCGATGACTACGCCGAACGCAAGCGCCGTGGCCTGGCGATCTTCGAGAAACGCTTCGGCCTCTCCCTGCCCCGCGCGACCGCCCGCTTCCAGGTCAACCATGCCCAGGTCGAACGTAGTCGGCAAGCGCGTGAGGACTTCGACCGCACCAGCCCCGTCGCCCCGGCCGTCCGCGCGATCGACCGGTCGGTGGAGTTCCTGGACCTGGTCACCGCCTGCCACTCCTTCGTGGCCGCCGCCGGCCGGACCGTCCCCGGCCTGCGGGACCGCACCCTGAACGACGACGAACGCACGCTCGTGCACGAGAACCTCGCCCGGGTGCGGGCGACGCTGGACTGGATCGAGACGGCCGTCGACACCGGCAAGGTCGACGTCGACGACGAACTGGCCCGTCTGCTCAAGGGCGAATGAGGATGCCCCGCGCCTCACGGCGACGGGGCGATGCCGCCAGACGCCACGCGGACACCCTTCGGTTCGTACTGTTCGAGGCCAGACCCGCCGGCCTTGAGTTCCCTCAGCTGGTACGGGCCAGCGACCTGTCCCCAAGTCAGGTCCGCTCGGGGCTCGCCGCATTGAAGGACCAGGCTACGGAGAAGGGCTGGCCCCCGTTGACCTGGACCCGGCAGACGGGCTACCAGCTCGGCGCCGAGCGGCCGGTGCTGGAGGCATACGAACGGGCGGTGGTCAGGGAGAAGCTGACCGAGTTCCGCCGGTTCATCACCGGGACCGTCGCCCCGCACGCCGCCGTCCACCCCGGCGACAAGTGGGTCAAGCACATCGTCGCCCAGCTCAACTCCATCGAGTCCACCCTCGACCTCATCAACAGCTCCTGACCTGCGGCGGGGCCGCCCTGCGGGCGGTCCCGCCGGACTCGTTGTGAAGGCCAGCCGTCATGCGCTCTCGCCGCTACCCCTCGGACACCTCCAACGCCGAATGGGCCCTGCTCGAAGGGCTGTTGCCCACCCCGGCCTGCGAGACCAGCAAAGGCGGCAGGCCGGAGAAACACCCACGCCGTGAGATCGTCGACGCGATCCGATACGTCGTCGATACGGACTGCAAGTGGCGGGCCCTGCCTGCGGATTTCCCGCCCTGGCGCACGGTCTGGGGGTTCATGGCTCGATGGGCAGCCGCCGGGATCATCGGCCAGATCCGCGACCACCTCGCCCGCCGGATCCGCCGCGACCTGGGCAAAGGCCCCCGGGCGGTGGCCACCGTGATCGACTCCCAGAGCGTGAAAGCCGCTGAGACCGTCTCCAAGGCCACCCGAGGCTACGACGCGGGCAAGAAAATCAATGGGCGTAAGCGCCACCTGGTCGTCGACACTCGCGGCCTGCCCCTCATGGTGATGGTCACCCCCGCGGACCTGCATGACGCGGCAGCGGCGAAGGAAGTCCTGTTCCGTCTGCGCCTGATGCACCCCGAGATCACGATCGTGTGGGCCGACTCCGCCTGTGCAGGGAAGCTCGTGAGCTGGGCGAAACAGCACCTCAACCTCACCATCAAGCCGGTCAGCCGTCCCAAGGACGCCTCCGGCTTCGTCGTGTTGCCCCGCCGCTGGGTCGTCGAGAGGTCCCTCGCGTGGATGATGCACGCACGCCGCCACGCGAGGGACTACGAACGGCTCATCCAGCACTCCGAGACCCTGATCACCTGGGCCGCCATCACCCTCATGACCAGGTGCCTCGCCCGGAGAGGCGCCACCCCCAGCTGGTCGAGGAAACCAGGGCAGGCCACGGCCGAAAACACTCAGCAGGAGTAGGTGTAGTTCGCCTTATAGCCACTTGCTGAAGTTTGGAACCATCGGAACTCATGGGTAGCTCCAGGAGCGATGGTGGCGCAGTCGGGATCCGCGTTGTAACTGACCTGGACGCTCGCAGTGATGGTTCGCCCACAGTCATTGCGAACGATGGCGTACCGGTTGAAAACAGAGTTCCAGATCCCCTGACGGATGATGGGGGCACAATCCAGCCGCGTGACATCGGTGACGTCCTCGGTGTCAGCCGCCTGAGCTGGCGAGGCTGTCATGAGGCTCGCCACAGCGAGAACAGCCACCGCAAGAGCCGCGGACCTGCCGCGCGAACCACCCATGACGATCTCCTACTCGTCGACACTCTTTGCTTCTTATTGAATACGTTGAGTAGCGAAACCGGATGATCTTTCACGCCAATTCACCCAATCGGGTTCAGAAGCACGCACTGAGGAAGTACGGCAGGCGCACCGGCCTCACTGGAACCGATCAGCGCGAGCGGCTGCACTGGGTAGAACACCTGCGCGCGGCCGCGGCCCCGACCCGAGACGACCCTGCGGTCCTCCCACCCACCGTCCCAGGGCAGCTACCGCTCTTCCCGGTCCGCCGGATGCTGTCCATCGCCGTCTGCCGACGCATTCTGCAAAGGCCGCTCGCCGACTACCACGACGTCGTCGAGCACACCGCGGCGTTCGCGGCGGACACCGGGATCAGCAAACCCATGCAGCGCAAGCTGCACGAGATGCTGCGCCTCGCGCTCGCCGTGCGCGACGCCGACGGCGACGACCTCGTCGACGAGCTGGTCCTCGACGACATCCCCAACTACGGCCGGTCCGTCCGGGCGATCCTTCTGCGGGCGGAATTGCTCGGGCTCCTGCCAGAGCCACGCGAACCCGACCGTCCCCAACGGTCACGGACGTCACGGACCACGCGCCGGGTCTGGGCGTCCCGGGCGATGACACCGAGGTCCTGCCAGCAGTGCGGCTCCTGGTTCACAGCGAAGACGAAGGTCACCTGCGAGCCCTGCTCATCCTTCGCCGTCCGGAAGAGAGGGAACAGCCCGGCCTCCGCGGGAGCATGCGGCCGCTGCCGCCGTTTCGACCTGCCGCTCGCCGACGGATACTGCCGCGGATGCCGATGGCACGTAGCCAACCACGGGCCAGGGGACATCGCCCGGTTCGGGACGCAGTTGTGGCTCGGTTCACCGGTCCCGGCACCCACAAGCCTGCGTCACCCGGGCGCGACCCCGCCTGCTCCGCGCCGCCCTGTGTCCGAGCATCTGGTGGCCCCTGGGCAGGAGAGGCTGTTCGAGGTCCGGCGAGACTGGCGCCCAGTGGTCGAGCTGGCGCGGCATGATCTGCCGACGCTCACGGACTCGGCCGAGCGGCTGCTCGACGACCTCAGCAGCGTGATGAAGCGGGAGATGTGGTCCCAGGTCCCCGCCACCAAGACCCGAAACACGCTGACAATCCTGGTGTCCTGGCTCGGCGCCGATGCCCCGCTGCTGGAGTCCGACATCCGATCGCTCGTCGACAACCGTCCCCTGAAGTTCAGCGGGCGGCGGGTCACGCAGTTCCTGGAAACCCGCGGGCTGCTGATCCCGGATGCCGAGTTCCGCCGGGACGCGCATGAGAGGCGACTGGAGGCCGAGCTCGCCGCACTGCCTGCGACGATCGCACAGGAACTCTCGGTGTGGATCAGGGCCGTGCGCGGTGAGGGCAAGTGGGAGCATGCTGGCCGTACCTACCGGAGCATCGCCCGCTACTGGCATGTCCTGGACCCGATCCTCAAGGGGTGGCTCGCGGACGGCATCGAGAGCCTGCGCGAGATCACCAAGGACGACGTCAAGCGGGCCATCGCCACCCGCAAGGGGACGCCGGCCCGCTCGATCCACATCGTCCTGCGCAACGTCTTCCGGGCCCTTCGGCAGGAAGGTGTGATCTTCCGCGATCCCACCCGCGGCCTCGTCTTCGCGGGGATCAACAAGATGCCGCCTTCCGTGCCCTCGGACCGACTGGCCAGCGTCCTCAGCCACGCGCGAAACGACTTCCAGCGCTTAGTGATGGTACTGGTCTGCGTCCACGCACTCAGCGGCACCGACATCCGCCACCTGCTGCTCACCGACCTCGACCTGCCCCGTGAGCGGCTCATCGTCCGGCGTCCCGGCAAACGACACATCATCAACCTGGATGAACTAACCTACCGCTGCGCCTCCGCGTGGCTCCGTGAACGTCACCGCCGCTGGCCGGTGACGGCCAACCCGCATCTGCTTATCAACCGATGGACCGCTGTAGACACCACACACTCGCCCATCGGCACCACGTTCACCGCCATCTTCCGGCCCACAGGACTCACGATGCCAACGCTGCGACAGGACCGGATCCGCGACGAGGCATTCGAAGTCGACGACCCGCTGCACCTGATGCGCCTGTTCGGCATCAGCTCCCAGACCGCGATGCGGTACATCACCGCTGCCCATCCCGAACGCACTGCGAAACTGCCACGGTAAGCACGGCCGGACCGGAGCAGGTCGTCGGCGCCCCGGAGGGGGCGCCGACGACCGCGAGGTGTTGGACGAGGGTGAGCTCCGCGTACGCCGCAGCCCCGGTGTCGCCCGCCAGGAGGTCGCTGTGCACGGACACAGATCAGCGCCGAGTCTGACAACGCTATCCCGCCGCGCTTTCCCACCAGCTGAGAGTTCGACACGCGGGCCGCCTGCTCCGAGCGCGAGCAAGCACCTGAGCAGAGAGGTGCGCACGGCCTCACGGGTGGAGGCGAAGCTATGCCGACGCCGTCACCGCGGTGCGGCCGGACACCCCGCGCCGCCTCGAGGGATGCCGCGGCACCGGCGCGCAGAACTCTCGCCTCGCCCGCCTGGCCGCGGCCGCCGTGGCGGGTGACTGCCTTCAGGTGATGGCACGTCACCCACTGACCGACGCCGGAACGTCGCGCGGTCTCGACTCAGCAACAGCACAGGTACTTGGAGCTCATCAGCGCGCCGTAAGGCCCGACCTCGAAGGAGTAGTCCACACCGGCCGGAATGAACATCCAGTCCCCGGAGGTGAGCTCATTGCCGTTGACAGTGATCGAGCCGCTCATGACGTACCGGATGCCGTCTCCGTCGTGGGAGTGGTCTCCGACCCGGGCGCCGGGCTCCCCCACGGTGATGAAGTCCAGCGAGGGGCCGTTCAGGTGGACCGGGAGCTGCCACTTGCGGAAGCCGGTCGGTACATCCTCGACGTAGAGCATCTCGAGGGCTTTGCGGACGCCCGGGTCCCGGGACGTGGTGACGCGGTCCCTCAGGTTCAGGCCGCTTGCCCTGACGGCGTTCTCCATCTCCTCGACACAAGACTCGAAACTACGTGCCATCTTTTCCTCCTCAGTCGGGTCTCGTGTTGTTACTAAGTGCCGCGCCTCGGAAAATTTGAAAGCCGCTGGCCGGGTGAATTTAGGTATTTGTGTGGCAGTTCGCACGGCAACAGGGGACATATTCCATGTCCCGCCTCCGGTTGGCCGTCGCCCGCTGGGTCGCCGGGGCTCCTCCGTCGGCGTCGCCGCGCCGCACCCGCCATCCCATAGGGCCTCCACGGCTCAGGAGACACCGGTGCTCGAACAGGTCTGGCTCCACCCGCCCCTCGCCTTCGCTCGTTTGGGTCCCTCTCCGGTGCCGTGTGACAACTATCGCTGGGGCCCCAGCGACGTGTCGGTACGCGGCACCGGCAAAACCACCGTGGCTCCCGAACCCACCCTCGACCTGGCTCCGGACGGCACCTTAAGCGAGCGCTTGCCCGAGCGGGTTCGTTTCAAGGACGCCGACGGCTGGCGGCCGGTGTGCCCGTACTTCGAGTTGCACGGCACCTGGACGCGGGACAGGCAGCGGCACACCGGCCGGGTGACTCCCGAGGTACTGGCCGGCTCTGGGCTCTCTTTGGCGGACGTCCGCTGGGTGGTCACGGTCGCCAATTTCAAGGCGCACCACATCACCCGGGCCGACGGCGACCGGATCGAAGGGCATGTGGAATTCGCCGGCGACGACCACCGGCCACACAATCTCAACGGGCGTTCACCGGACGGCGTGGACCGGCCGCTGGTGCCGCCGGGCCGCGCAGTGCCGCTCGGATCCGTTCAACTGCCGGCCCCCAACCGCGCGCTGCCCGAGCTGCGGCTGCGGTTCACCCCTGCCGCAGGGCTGGTGTACGGGCCGACCGACCTCGCGCAGCGGACCAACCGGTACACCTTGCCCCCGGAGCAACTGGTCCTCAATGCGAACGCTGTCTGGTGTGGATTCGCACTCAGCCCGGACGATCCCCGGACAGCCCCGGCTCAGCTGTTCGCCGGGGCGGAGATCCAGCGCCCGGACGGCCGGGTGGTCAGCCTCGGCATGATCGATGACGTATGCGACGGACTGGTCCGCGTCACACTGCCCAACGGCCTTACGGCCGCCGCCCGGATCGTGGTCGGCCCGCCCGACTTCGCCCCGGACCGCAGGCCGTTCGTCTCCATCGCGGACGGCCTGGCCGACCGCGTGGGCCGCGCCGACGTCCGCGATCCCGCCTACCTCGCAGACCCGTGGACCTCGTGGGAGGTACGCGACTTGTTCGAGCGGATCCTGGAGACTGTGGGCGCCATCAACTTGGATGCCCAAATCGACACGGCGAACCTCGCGAATACGTTCACCGCCTTCGCCCGCAGCCAGCCGCTGGAGACCGTCGGCGGACTGAACTTTCCCCATCCCGAACCGCTGAAGGGGCTACTGCTCGCGCTCACTGAACGAGCCCGCCGACGCCACCGCCGCTTCGTGGCGCTTGAGGTTCTGGAGGACGTGGTGCGCGAGCAGCCCGACCTGATCGACCGCGTGATCCGTAAGCCGATGACGGAAGACGTCTATTACGACCGCCGGATGCCAATCACCATGCGCGGTGCGGACTCCTATCCGCTGCACCTCACCCGCCGTCAGTACGACCTGCTGACCGGCTGGGCGCGGACGCTGCGGGCCGAGACCGAGGAGGGCACATGAGCGTGCTGCTGCAGATCGGCCGGCGCCCGGCGGAGCCGCCCACGGCGGGCCCACCGCCAGGACTCGCCGCCGAGACCAAGGTGTTCCGCAGTGCCTATGGCGCCCATCTGTTCGTCGCCGACGGCAGTCGGGTGTACGACCTGCGGGAGGAGACGGCCGCCCGACTGGAGCAGTGGACCGCCGTTCCGCACGACCTGGCGGCTGATACCGAGCTCGCCCGAGCACTGGGCCTGCCCCTGTGGGGAGGAGTGGACGCGCCGCCTCTCCGCATCAACGGCACGCCTGCAGAGGTGCCGCCGTTGTCGTCTCTCTCGCTCAATGTCATGCAGGCGTGCAACCTCAGCTGCGGGCACTGCTACGCGGACGAGGGCAGGTTCGGCGGCACCGCCCGCGCGATGTCCCGGTCGACGGCGCTCGCCGCCGTCGACCGGCTGCTGGCCGAGGCGGCACCCGGCGCAGACGTAGTAGTCGGCTTCATGGGTGGTGAACCACTGCTCGCCCGCGACCTGGTGCACGCGGTGGTCGACCACGCCACGCGGGCCGGTGCGGCAACGGGGCATCCGGTGCGTTTTTCACTCACCACCAATCTGACTACCGTGCAGCCGCAGGACGCGCGGCTGTTCGCCGAGCACCCCTTCACAGTGTCGGTCAGCCTGGACGGTGACCGGGCCGGCCACGACGCCCTGCGGCGTACCCGGGGAGGCGGAAGCGCCTACGACCGGCTTCGCGCTGGACTGGAAGTGCTGCGTCTGCACGGCCGCCCGCGCCACCTGGCCGCCCGGGTCAGCGTCACCCCACGCACCCAACGACTGCTGGACGTCCTCGAACACGGCATCAGCCTGGGCTTCGACGAGGTCGGCTTCGCTGCGGTGGTGAGCGCCCCCGACCCTGCCTTCGAGATCAACTACGACGCCTTCGCAGGCTTCCTCGACCGGATGCTGGAGTGCGGCCGGACGGCGCTGCGCGAGGTCACAGCCGGGCGGCACTACCCGTTCGGTAACTTCCACACCGCCCTGCACCAACTGCACCGCGGCAGCCACCGTCCCTACCCGTGCGGCGCTGGGGCCGGCTACCTGAGCGCCTCCGCCCAGGGCGGCCTCTACGCCTGCCACCGGCTCGTTGGCGACCCCGCCTTCGCTATGGGCTCTGTCGCAGACGGACCCGACACGCTGGCCCGGGAGGAACACCTGGCACGCAGCCACGTCGACCGGATGCGGCCCTGCCAGAGCTGCTGGGCCCGGTACCTGTGCGGGGGAGGCTGCTATCACGAGGTGAGCCGGCGCGGACGACCCGGCTGCGACTACATCCGCGGCTGGCTGGACTTCTGCCTCCGGGCCTACGTGGAAGTGGCGGAGGCCATGCCCGGATTCTTCGAACAGTCGCCGGGGCCGGACGTGATTAGCGATCCGACCACGGTCGCCCGCTGACCGGACCCGCCCCGCGCATGCCCGGCGTCCGCGCTCTCCCGTCGCCTGGCCTGCCATACGGCCGCTCGCCACCACCTCCACCTGCCTCACGACACCCGTCCGTCCCGTCCGCCCTCGGACCGCGTCACTCGCTGCCCGTCCCACCTATGGGCTTGCCCGCCACGCACGCCTCGCCCGATGTCCTCGGCGATTTCCCGCCCGGGGGCGCCGACCATCCATGGAGCTTCACATGCCCGACCCGGCCGACCCGATTCCTGCCTCCCCGACCCCGGTGGGAAAGATCTTCCCGCGCAACCTCACCGCCCGGGCCGACTACCAGGTCCGCGGCAACCCGGCGGGCACCCGCCCGGAGAGCGGTGTGGACAACTGCTTCCCGGGCCTGGAACTCGACCAGCGCAACCTCGACACAGCATTCTTCCCCGGCCTGACCGTGGACTTCCACCGCCCGACGGGCTCGCAGGTGACAGCCATCAGCAGCGGCCCGGCCCTCGATCAAGGGCTGACCACCGCGGACCTGCCGCTGTTTCTGTGGGCGGTGTGCGGGCGCACCACCGTGGACCAGACGGAGCCGAACGCCCCCGTCTTCACCTGCACCAACCTGGAGGGCCTGGACGTCTGGCGCCGGGTCCACGACCTTCTCCCCGGCCGGGTGGCCGTCCTTCTAGGCCCCTCACCTGGCCGATTCTCCCCAGGCCCGAACGCCATCCGCGAAGATCTCAACGCCCTGCGGCAGGAGGGGCGAAGCCTCGTGCGCCGCAGCACGGACGGCGTGTTGCAGACGGCCGTGCTCGTGGCCGACCGGGCGCGCTACCTCGACCCCAACGGCGTGATCGACCCCGAGGTGTACCGGCCCGGCGAGCTGACCCGCAGTCTGTGCGCACCATGGCAGTACGACTTTCGCGACTGCGGCTGCTACTACTGGGCTGCCAGCAAACCCGACATCGCCACCAGCTCGGACGGCGTCCACCGCGACCTGGACTTCCTGCGCCGAGACCGCACCGACCCTCCGCAGCCCGACCAGCCCACCAACGTGGGGCGCCGGGGACGGCAACTCGGCTATGCACAGCTGATCAACAACTGGAACATGCTGCCTGTCGTCCTCAACGGCCGCGAGAACGACAGCCTTGGGGTTCCGGTCACCCCCGCCACCGAGCCACTCACCCCGGAGCAGGTGATCGCCGAACTCGAGTACCTGGCCACCGTAGAACACGCACTGTGCGTGGAGTACCTGTTCGCCCACTATTCCTTGAACGCCCCGATGCGGCTGCCTGAAGGCGCCGACAACACCACCGCGCGCATCTACTCCGCCGCCGAGGAGGTGTTCTCCGTCGCGGTCGACGAGATGCGCCACCTGCGGTGGGTCAACGAGGCCCTGGGCGCCCTCGGCCGACCACCCCGGCTCGGCCGCGCCACCCACATCCACCGCCAGCTCGACCGCCCCTTCGAGCTCAAGCCTCTCACGTCGGAGCAGCTGGACTGGTTCATCGAGGTGGAGCGGCCCAGCCAGGAGGTCGGCACCAGCATCGACGGCATGTACGTCCGGCTACATGAGGCACTGCGGCGGGAGCCGGAGCGCTACCCACAGGCCGACCGCCTAATGCACCTCATCAAGCTCATCATTGACGAGGGAAACGACCACTTCCTGCGCTTCACAGCCGTTAGGACCCACCTGACCGGCCTTTCACCGGAGACGTACCTGCGGCCCCTGCGCGACGAAACCTCAGAGCCTCTGGAGGACTCAATGCTCCGGCTCAGCGACGAGAACTACGCCTTGGTGCTGGGCACCCTGAACTCCACCCTGATGCTCGGCGACCGGGCGGCCGGCGCACTCATCGAGCAGGCCCGCCGCGCCATGTTCAATTTTCACGAGGTCAACCACGCATTGGCCGACCGCGGAGTGGCGCCGCGCTTCACCCTCCCCGTCGGATTCGCCGAGGCCGCAACCGGGTTGCCTGACTCCGAGTGGATCACTCGGGCAGCGGCTGCCGCCACCAGCGCCCGGCAGGCCGTCGGCGTGCTCGGAGAGGAGACCGAGCGCGCCATGGTGCTCCGCCAGCAGGCCGACTCCCAGGCTCTGCTCACCACCCTGCTCCTGCATCAGGCCGGCCCGACGGCCCCGGCCTATGACTCCGCGGATACCGCTCCGGACGACCATGACGCCAGGCCGGACATCTCACCGGTCCCCGCGCGACCCCCGGCTGTCCCAGGCACCGGGCCGACCGCCCCAGGCGCTCCACTGCGAGGCCCGGGCTACACGGCTGACCAGCCGGACATCTCACCAGGCGCCCACCGGACTCCACCGGACGACCCAGACGTTCCACAGGACAACGACCGGTGACCGTTGTCGAGATCGCCGGTTCCGGCCTGGCCGAGCTGACCTGCGCGCGACTGCTGGCCGACCGCGGCCACCAGGTCCGCCTGCGGGTGGGCACCACGCTGGGCCCCCGGCCGCTGCTCCTCAACGCACCGACCCTAAGCCTCCTGCAGGATCTGTGGCCCGCCGGGCAGGGCGGGAACGAGCCACCCCATTCTGTCGGACAGGACTTGCCCGACTGCAGCTGGCCACTGACTCACCGCCAGGTGCGCTGGGGGCCCGGCCAGCCCACACGCCGCATTCCGCAGGCCGCCTGGGCGCTGGACGGCGCGCTGCTCGCGGCCCGATTGCGTGAACGGCTCGCCACCCACCCGAACGCGGTCGAGCTCGTCGCCGCCAAGGCCCGTCCGGCAGCCACCGCCGAGTGGACGGTGACCGCTGCCCCGGTCGGCGCCAGCCACTGGGAGGCTGGCCGCCGATGTCTGCTCGCGGGCGAAGCCCCCCTTGCTTCCGGTCAGGACGAGGCCACCGCGCAGCTCCACACCACCGCGCTGGGCTGGCTGCAACTCGTTCCCCTGGGCCACGGGACCGCCCTGGCCCAGGCTATGGTCCCCGGACCGGTCGAGCGCCCGGCCGACCTGCTGACCCGACTGCTCGCCGAATCCGGCCTTAGCCCACTGCTGCGCCACCCGCCGAAGGCCGCGACCGTGCTGGCCGCCGCGCCACGGCTGCACCTGGCACCTGCCACCGCACCGAGGAAGGGCACCCCCGGCCTGCTCATCGTCGGTGCCGGGGCCGTCCGGTTCGACCCACTCAGCGGCACAGGCACCGCGCAGGCGCTGCGCACCGCAGTCTTGGCCGCGGCGGTCATCGGCTCCACGGCGGCCGGCGCCCCGGCCGACCGGCTGTGCACCCACTACACCATGCGCCTGCGCGGCGCCTTCGCTGCCCACCTGGACACCTGCGCCCGGCTTTACGCTGCCGCCTTCGACGTCCCGGCCTGGCATCACGAGCTCGACGCCACCCGGTTCCCGCCGCCCCGTGCTCACGACACCGGCCTCTACCTGTACAACGGCCGACTCCTTCCTGAACCCGCCCCATCCAAGGGGCTGGCGGCCGGCGCCGAATAGCGGGTCACAGCGGGCCGGGGTACTGCGTACGCGTGGTACGGGCGACAGAGTCAGCCGACTACGTTCTCAAGCCGAACGCTCCTACATCGCAAACGACTTGGATGCGAAAGCCTGTTTGCGTGCTGGAACCCGACCCCCGAGATGCGGAAGTGTCGCCATCTGCATGCAGGTTCGCGGCCCAGGGCGTCCAGTATTTCTGGAACCCGCGCCCTTCTGGTGGTGGTGTGGGCGAGCAGGGCGCGGCCTTGGCCGGCGTACTGCTGTACCTCGTTCCAGAGCACGTCGCGGATGCGGGTGGAGAGGTTGCCCACGAAAACGCCTGCGGAGATTTGGCCACACCATCTGAGAGGGCGGTTCGTAAGTTGATGTCCGTTTCCGTGTGAGGCAGGGACAGGGCCGATCACGTGGAGGGGGAGAGCTGCGCACGTACCCATTCGGGATCGGGGTTGACATGCGGCTGACCCGCCACCATGACGGTCGGCACGGTCTCGTCGCCGTCGTTGGCTGCCCTCACCACCGTCGCCCCAGCCGGGTCGCGCCAGATGTCGACCCAGTGCAGCTGGTTGGCACTGCGGCCCAACCGGATCCGCAGGCGCAGGCAGTACTTGCAGCTGGCCCTCCAGTAGACGATCGGTCGGTCGTCGACCGCGCTGCGGCGCTGAGCCTCCATCGCGCTGATCGACCGGGGGGAACGCCAGCGGCGAGTTCAGCCCCGCGAGCAGGACAAACGTCAGCAGTAGCAGGGGAACGGCGGCGCCGGGAAACCCCCTGACCGCCCACGCGGTCGCAACGAGCGAGCCGCAGACCAGGAACAGCATCGGCAAGATCCATGCGCGCGTCATGATGACGCAGGCTATCGGTGGCGCGTGAGAGGGAAGCGTGCGTTGGTGTCCATTTCCAGCGGGTCAGGAGCAGGGCCGCTGGCCGCAGTGCTCGGCCGCTACTGCTTCCCGGTGAAGATGCCGGCGTCTACCTCGGTGAGGATGTCGAGCTTGACCAGGCGTTTCAGCTTTGCGCGGGTGCCTTCGACGTTCTTCGGCAGCTGTGCGTGGCCGAGGGCTTCGCAGACGTCCTTGGCTCGCAGCGGTCCGGTCGCCCCGTTGAAGACGGCGAGGATGCGTGGGTAGTCCGGGTGCTCGGGCAGCTCCGGCGGGGATGCGGGGAGCCGGTCGACGAGGCCGGTGACGGTCTTGCGCGTGATCACGAGGTGCTCCAGATGGATCTCGGCCTCCCGCAACCGCGTCTGCAGCTGGCTGATCTGCGCGCGGAGGTCGTCGGCCAGGGCCCGGGCGGCGTCTTCCTGCAGGTTCAGCGCATCGAGCAGGGGCTGGACGTTCACACTGCCACCGCCTGCGCCACGCGCCAGGTGGGGGCGTTCGCGCCGGTGAGGCGTCGGGTCATGACGTGGGTCATCGCCCAGTAGACGCGGGAGGCGGAGGAGGACGGGCGGTGCTCGTAGTCGCGGACCAGGCGCCGGTGCAGTATCAGGATCCCGTAGGTCTGCTCGACCCTCCACCGCTTCGGCTGCGGCACGAACCCCTTGTCCCGCGGGTTGCGTTCGACGATCTCGACCTCGATCCCCAGGCCGGCGCCGTGCACGACGACTTGGTTCTTGAAGCCCTGGTCGACCAGGGCTTTGCGGACGGTTCCGCCGGCGTGCTCGGCGACCCGGTCCAGCAGGACGATGCCCGCGGCGTTGTCGTAGGTGTTCGCGGCGAGGACGACGACCGCGATCACCAGGCCCAGCACGTCCACGGCAAGGCCACGCTTGCGCCCCGGCACCCGCTTGGCCGGATCGTGACCCGTCGTGGCGGCGGGTACCCCGGCGGCCGCGTGGACACTCTGGGTGTCCAGGACCACCAGGGTCGGGTCCTCTAATCGCCGGGCGCGTTCACGGACCTGGCAGCGCAGGAGTTCATGGATGACCTGGTCGGTTCCGTCGTCCCGCCACGCGGCGAAGTAGTAGTACGTCGCACTCTTCGGCGGCAGATCGTGCGGGAGATAGGCCCACTGGCAGCCAGTCCGCCCCTGGTAGAGGATCGCGTTTACGATCTCCCGCATGTCGTAGGCGCCCTGGTGGCCGCTGACCGAGCGGTGCCGGTCCTTCCACGCCGTGATCACCGGCTCGATCAGAGCCCACTGCTCGTCCGATAAGTCACTCGGATACGGCTTGCGTTCACTCACCCGGTCACATCACCAGATCACCAACCGCGGACCGGTAGATTCCGCCCCACCGCCACACCATCAGGCGACAGCAGACCCCCTCAAAGGCTCACGAACCGCCCCCTAACGTGCCCACCTCGCAGTCCGGGAACTGGACGTACTGCGACGGACGCAGCAACAAGGCGCTGTAGCGCTCCTCGAGGGCGCGGATCACGCCCCGCCGCACGCCCTGTGCCCCTGGACGCCGGTGACTTGACCCGTATTCGGCGTCCAGGGGCGCCACCCACCGGGCAACAAGACCCGGATCTGCTGAATGACCGGACGGCGGGGCTTGTGCAGCCACGCCTGCGGGGGCGGATGGTCTCGTACCCGACGGGGGCCCGCCGGCCCGGGCCTCCCTGGCGCCGACGCCGGTGGCAGGTCCGTCCGATCCACGATCGACCACATCCTTCGCGCCTACTTCGGCTGACCCTCACCGATCACCACGGCCCGGCGACCTGACGGTCGCCGGGCGCAATGCAGTGTCGTCAGGCGGGTGATCCATCCGCGACGGGGAGCCGTTCCGTTCCGCCGCCGAAGGGGAGGAAGACAGTGCGGCTGGCGAGGAACCAGGCGCCATCGATCTTCCGGAAGATGTCCTCGTAGTGGCCGACGTTCGCCGGAGCCTGGGCGCGATCATTCCACCCTGAGTAGCCATCGACCCGGTATGCCGTCAGATACGAGACGGCCCGTGCTGTCGCCTCGGACTCCACCGTGACCAGGATGTTCGCCATCAGACGGCGCGACAGCCTGTCCTTCGAGCGAGAGGCAAAGTAGGCGCGCAGAGCCTCGCGCCCCTCAATGTGCCGGTCCCCGAAAGGCCAGTGCCAGACACCATCGGGCGTGAACAGCTCGGCCACCGAACTTGGGTCGCCGAGGTCAAGGCGGTGGATGAAGTCCACAATGATGCGCTCGCAGTCGGCCGGCGTCCCGCAACGCACGAAGCTCCTGTGCCGTTGAGAGAGGTGTTCGACGTCTCGACTCATCAGCGCAGGAGCCTCGTTGGTTCTCTATCCTGCCTCACTCGACGTGCCTCACGCCCTGGTCGAGTGGGTAACGATGCTCATCGTCACCCGTGAGGGTGACCGCCGCTGCCTACGTAACCGCCGTCGTCGGCCACCTCGCACGTCGGGCGCCCGGCCTACTGCGGGTCCTGCGGGAAGCCGATCCCGATCACGTCCTGCTCGACGGAACGCTCGCCGAGTGCGACCGGGTCGGCGACAGCCGGGCCGACTTCTCCCAGAAGCACCGCCGACACGGCGTGAACGTGCAGGTCATCGCCGATCCCGCGGGCGACCTGCTGTGGATCTCGCCCGCCCTGCCCGGCCGCACCCACGACCTGACCGCAGCCCGCACCCACCGCATCATCCGGATCTGCGAACGCCAAGGCGTGCCCGTCCTCGCCGACCGCGCCTACATCGGCGCCGGCTCCTGGGTGACCACACCGATCAGACGCCTTCCGCACCAAGACCTCACCGCGACCCAGCGAACGATTAACCGGGCCCTGCCGGCGGCACGCGCCCCCGTCGAACGAAGCATCGCGCGACTGAACTCACGGCGGATCTTCCGCAGAGCGCGCTGCGGTCCCAACCGGATGACCGTCATCGCAGCCGCCGTTCTCACCCTGGAGAGGCAACGCTGAAAGGGCTCACTGATCATCGATGCATCTTCCGTGATCGGCAGTTACACCGAACGTCTTACAGTCCCTTCCTTCATTGCGGTGGCGATACGCGTGGAGCTGGACACCGAGCGACATCGCGACGGTCGTCGCCCAGTTGGAGGACCCGTTCAAGATGATGCGTGGCGGCGTGTTCTTCGACCTGCTGAAGCGGGCGTGACGCTGAGCGCGGATCCGGTCGGGTGTCACAAGTCGGTCGGCGGCACGGTCAGTTGTACGTGACCGACACCAACCGTCACCCACACCGACACCCACACCGACACCCGGCCCGTCGGCTCACCGCTCGGACGACTCGAGCTGCTGCCGCCATCCCTGCCGTCCGCCTTGGAGCCTCCATGCCCGAACAGTCGTCGACACCCCTCGTCCTGGACCCCGCAGCCTCCGACCACCACGCCGAGCACCAGGCGTTACGCGACCGTGGCCCGGCCACTCGCGTGGACCTCCTGGGTCTGACCGTCTGGTCGGTGACGGACCCCGCCCTCCTCAAGCAGCTGCTCACCAGCACGCAGGTCTCCAAGGACGGCCGCGCCCACTGGCCCGCCTACGCCGACACCGTGTCCACGTGGCCGCTGGCCCTGTGGATCGCTGTGGAGAGCATGTTCACGGCGTACGGCGGCGACCACCGCAGGCTGCGCCGGATGGTCGCGCCGGCCCTCAGCGCCCGCCGCGTCCAGGACCTGTCCCCGACCGTGGAGACAATCGTCACGACGCTCCTCGACGACCTCGAGGCGCGGCCTGCCGGGGAGATCGTCGACCTGCGCGAACACTTCGCGTACCCGTTGCCCATCGCGGTACTGGGCCGCCTCATGGGCATCGCCGACAGCCAACTCCAAGGCTTCCGCGACGTGGTGGACGGCGTCTTTGACACCACGGCCACCGCCGTGCAGGCCGCCGAGAACACGGCGTCCCTCTACAAGGCCCTCGATGACCTGATCGCCGCCAAACGCGCCGAACCCGCCGACGACATGACCTCCCTTCTCATCGCCGCCCGCGACCACGAGGGCGACGGCGGCGGTTTCTCCGGCGGCGAGCTGCGCGACACGCTCCTGCTGATGATCAGCGCCGGTTACGAGACCACGGTGAACGTCATCGACCAGGCGGTCACCGCTCTGCTCACCGACCCCGAACAACTCAGCCACCTCCGCGCGGGCCGGGCGACCTGGGACGACGTCGTGGAGGAGACGCTGCGCCACGAACCCGCCCTCAAGCACCTCCCGCTGCGCTACGCCCTCACAGACATCGCTCTGCCCGACGGCCGGACGATTCCCCGCGGCGAGGCGATCCTCGCCTCCTACGCAGCCGCCAACCGCCACCCCGACTGGCACGGCCCCACCGCCGACCGGTTCGACGTCACCCGCCTGAACAAGGACCACCTGGCGTTCGGCCACGGCGTCCACTTCTGCCTGGGCGCCCCGCTGGCCCGGATGGAGGTGGCCACGGCGCTCCGCCTGCTCTTCACCCGCTTCCCGGACATCGAACTGGCTGTTCCCGTTGACGAGTTGCGGACCCTCCCGACCGCGATCGGTAACGGCCACCGAACCCTGCCGGTTCGCCCCCGCCGTACGACCGGTGAGCCCGCCCGCTGACCCGTCCGAACCAGTGCAGGCAGTGCGGAGGCCGTTCCGTACGGAACAGCGCGTCCGCACGCGCGACGGCCTCCGCGTGATGGGCGAGGACGACCCGAAACGGCGGTCGACGACGGCCAGGCCGCGCTGGATGAACTGTTGGAGCGTCTGGCGGACGTCCCCACTCCGTCCGGCGCGACGCCACGCCAGCTCCTGCCGATCATCGAGGTCCGGCAGGGGCACACGCCGAAACCCTGGGCTTGACGTCGGAACTGCTGTGTTCTGCCGGCCGCAGTCGGGGTGTCGGTGGCGGGTGATACCTGTGAGGACGTGGAAGACACGATCCCGGATGCGCTGGCTCTCCTGCACGACGCCTTTCCCGCACAGGTCCGCCGTCGCCCTCTGGGCTGGAAGGCGCTCCGCTCCTGGGAGGACCGGCAGGGCGTGGTGTTGCCTGAGCCATATCGCACCTTCGTTGCTGAGATCGCGAACGGGACAGACGAGGGACCCCCTGACGAAGGCGGTCTGTTGCCCCTGGGAGAGAAGCCAGCCAGCTGGGTCAGGTGGGAAGCGGACTGCTGGATGAGTCCTGCTCCGTTCGATGGCACAGCCGTGCGCCGGCTCGGTCAGCCCTTCCCGCTCGAAGAGGAATGGCAGTGGGAGTACGACTACTACGACCACGCATTGCACTCCGACACGTTGCATCAGATCTACCAGTGCGGCTCGGTGCTGCTGGGCAGCGACCGGCCCGGTGAGTACTGGACGCTGGTGGTGACCGGTCCACGGCGCGGTCAGGTCTGGTGGCTCCGCGACGGATGCGCAGCTCCCTACGCCGATGCCCCGTCCGCGCGGCTCGGGGGCGGCTTCCATGGTTGGATCCGGGACTGGCATGTCGGCCAGGGCTGGTGGCGTCCCGAGTAGCCCAGCCCCGGGATTGGTGAGCTCGCATGTCGAGGTGTCGCGAATTCCAGCTCAGAGCGCCCCGATCGGTCGCTTCGGGTCATGCGGGCGGGTGTCCAGGGTCCGGCCCGGAGTGAGTATGTTCGTCCGACGGTGCGTTCGAAGCGCTTCGGGAGGGGGAGTGCCGGTGGACGTCGTCGCGAGTATGGAAGCACTGGCTGAACAGGGCGTAACGGTGCTTTTCAAGGCCGACGCCGAGCGGATGGCGGAGAGGGGCACGGCTTGGACCTTCGTCGCCGGTGGAGCGCCGTCGCGTGAGGACGTCCTTGTGCGAACCGAAGCCGCGTCTGTGGAGCAATGCCTCGCAGTGTGCTTGCCCCGTCTGCGTGAGCTGGGCTTTGCGTTCCCTGAGTGAGAGAGCGGGTGTGACCGAACTGCCGCCCTGGATGTCAGTGCCGGCTGCTTACATGAGCCCATGGACACCGTGCACACGACCGCCGCCCTCCTCCCGGACCCCGCCGGGCTCCGCGCGCACCTGCGCGCGTTGGCCGTGCTGGACCAGGCGATCTGCCGCGACCCGCAGTTCTCCCGCTATTCCTTCTCCACTGCCTGGGGGCCTGGGACGGAGGCGGCCCTGATGGACAACGGTTCGGGTGACGACTTCTCCGTCCTCTTCACCCCGGTCGGTGTGCTCGTCCGCGGCTTCGACCACGAGTCGGAGATGAGCCCGTACGCCACGGACGACGAACGGGTCTGGCCCGGGGTCATCGACGAGGTGCCCGCCGCGCTGCGCCCGCTCCTGGACGACCCGGCCTTCGTCGATGAGGGCCTCGGCACCCCGCGGGTCACCGCCTGCCTGTGGTGGGAGACCGGCGGCAGCGCCTGGCACACCAGCTCGGGCATCGAGTTCCCCTCGGGCAGCTCGGACCCGGACGGCTCCGGGCACCTCTTCCGCCTCCTCACCGACCGCTCCCCCGAGGCCGTCCAGGCGCACTTCGAGGAGGACTACGGGCGGCCCGTCCCCCTCGACACCGTCCGACACGTCCTCGCGGGCCACCCCCTGACCCCCGAAGCCGCCCATGGCCTCAACCCCGCCGCCCTCTCCGACGAGGCCCTGCTCCGCCGGATCGCCGCCGACCCCGAGGTCGAGGGATACCTCGCCTGCGACGGCGAGTTCGACCTCACGCGGACCGACCCCATCGAGTCGATCGCCCTGCCGGCCGGTCTCCCGGTGGAGCCCGTGGCCGGCTGCAACGCGGGAGGCACCCACTACCTCTGCGGCCCGGCCGGCTCCGACCGCGTCCGCCCCGTCCTCTACACCGACTCCGAGGGCCAGGCTTCCCTCATCGCGGAGTCCCTCGCCGAGGCCCTGACCCTGGCCATCGTCCTCCCCTCCTGGCACGACGCCCTGGCCGGCTTCCGTCCCCCCGCGCTCAACGCCGACTACCTTGAGGACAACCCGGACCACCCCGAGGTCCGCGACCGCCTCCTCGCCGCCCTCCGCCTCCCCCCGGCCACCGAGGCCGAGGTCCTGACCCGCCTCCTCACCACGGCGGCCCGCACCGTCCCGGACGGCTTCCTCCCTTCGGTCGAGGGCGAGGAGGACGCGGCCTTCGAACCGATGCTCTGTCTGCCGGCCGAGTAGGACAGCCCCGCCGCGCGCCGCCTTCCGGACCCGACGTACCGGTACGGCGAAAGCCATGACCGCACTGCCCGACTGGATGCGCCGCCCCGCGCGGAGGGCTGTTCGCGGAGGGCGTGGAGCGCCTCCCCGAGGTTCGGCCCGGCGCATGCCGGATCTTCGGCAGGAGACTTTGGGGTGATCGCCCTCAAGGACGTGGAGGGACGGGTCGTCACCGGGCATCACAACGATGCCCTTACCCAAGTCGGCGAGCAATGCTCAGGACTTGTGGATCAGCTCCTCTGGAGGGCGCGCGAAGGGCGTACCTTCCCGAGTGAGTGATCGTCAAGTCACCGAGTAGGCCCGCGCTGCGAACGCGGGTCGGGAAGGCACGCCCGTGCTCAGCCTGGTCAGCGAAGACGGCACGACCGAGGCCGGTTCACTGATCGACGAGATCGTCCGCGAGGGCGCTCGGCGGATGCTGGCCGCCGCCCTGGAGGCGGAGGTGGAGGCCGTGATCGCCGGACTCACGCTTCCGTACAGCAACGGCCCCACCGAGGGCGTCAACACCAAGACCAAACGGATCGCACGCCAGATGCACGGACGAGCAGGCTTCGCCCTGCTCCGCCACCGCATCCTCCTCGGATAGCAGCACGCTCCGTCACCGGGAGTGTCTGATCAACGGCGGGTCTGATGATCAAGGAGACACGTCTGATGACGGAGACCGCCGTGGAGAACGAGCAGGCTGAGCAGGTGGTTCAGGTACCGTCGAGTGCGGTGTCGGACGAGCAGCTCGTTGCGATGTGGGTTGACCGGGCCCGGAACGACGGGCTGCAGCTGACCGGCGAGGGCGGGCTGTTGCAGCAGCTGACCAAGAGGGTGCTGGAATCCGCCCTGGAGGGCGAGATCACCGACCACGTCGGCTATGAGAAGCACGACCCGGCCGGGAAGAACAACGGGAAGCAGCCGCAACGGCACCCGGGCCAGGACCGTGCTGACCGATGTCGGCCCGGTGGAGGTGAAGGTGCCCCGTGACACCGCCGGCACCTTCGAGCCGCAGATCGTCAAGAAGCGGCAGCGCCGCCTTCTCTGGGGGCCAGCCCGATGTGGTGTGACGTTGTGTGGGGGCAGTAAGTTGCTCTTCTGAGAGTCGTTCTCGGGGGGTGTGGCTCTGTGGCGGGTTGTTGCATCAACCGTCAGATCATGGAGTTGCATTGCGTGCCTTTCCTGTGGATTTGCCGTCGGGTGTTCGGTACTGGACGGTCGTCGACGACGACTTCGAGGTGGTGTGGGTCGCCGATCAGTGGCTGCGGTTCCTGCGGTTCGGTCGCAGCCGGGCCGAGCTGACGACGAAGGCGTACGCCGAGAGCGTGTCGCTGTATCTGCTGTGGTGCCGGATCACGGGGCGGCAATGGCTGCAAGCGGCCCGGGACATGGGCCTGTTCATGGTCTGGCTGAAGTACACGCCGTCGACGCCGGACGGTGAACCAGCCGCGGTGGTGCTGGGGCCCGGGGCCGAGCCGGCCCGGAGGGAACGGCGGATCAACGGGGTGCTGACTGCGGTGCGTGGTCTGCTGTCGTACGCCGTGTCGGTGGGCGAGGCGCCCCGCTCGGTACTCGGGCAGATCTACGAGCTGGCCGACAGCCGGGACCTGCCGCTGGAGGCCCAGGGCGAGGACGCCGACCTGTCCTACCGGCTGCGGGCCGTCCACCGGGTGCAGGAGCCGGAGACGGAGGTGGACCGGGCCACTGACGACGAGCTGGTGGCGATGTTCCTGGAATGCCGCAACGCCAGGGACCGGTTGATCGTGCTGCTGCTCGGCCGGGTCGGACTGCGCCGTGGCCAGGCGGCCGGTCTGCACCGCAGCGACTGTCACCTGCTGCCCGACTCGCGGGCCCTGGGCTGTGACTACGAGGGGGCTCACCTGCACGTCCGGCGCCGCGACAACAGCAACCGGGCGTGGTCGAAGTCGAAGGAGGCGTGGACTCAGCCGGTGGACTTCCTGGTGGTCCAGGCTTTCGACCAGTACATCGATGAGCGCCACGAGATCCTCGGAGCGGGCGGCAGCGACTTTCTGCTGGTGAACCTGTTCCGCGAGCCGCTGGGGGCGCCGATGTCGCCGGACGCGCTGGGCGAGTTGTTCGAGCGCCTGGGGAAACGGGCCAAGCTGCCGCGGAAGGTCGGCCCGCACATGGCCCGCCGCGCTTTCGGCAGCAACGTCGCGGACGCCGGCGGCTCATTGGACGAGGTGCAGGCCCTCCTCGGTCAGACGCACCCGGAATCCCCACGGCCCTACCTGATCCCCGACCGGACACGACTGCGCGAGGCGATCGAGCGGGTTCCCTCCCCGCGGCTTCTGCACGGGACGGGAGAGAAGTGATGGCGAGGCCACTGCCGCTGGCCCAGGAACTGCGGGACCTGCGGACCGGGGAGATCATCGCCGCGCTGGACACCGACTTCCTGACACTCGTGAGCTGGGACTGGAACCTGCGGGTCGTCCGCTACCCCATGAGCCACCCGGTGCTGGGCATGCCGGACTGTCTGGTCCCCGGCTGCGTGAAGGGCACTCCGGTCAGTGAGCCGGTATGCGCAAGTTGCATGAACCGCTGGAGGCGGTCCGGTTCCGAACTGTCCTTGGAGGAGTTCACCGCCAGGGGCCGGGCCGACAGCCCGTTTCGGAGCATCGGGCAGAAGTTCTGCGAGGTGCCGGGCTGTGAACGGCCACGGAGGACGGTTGCCGTCCGGGTGTGTCCCGCGCACCAGTACCACTGGTCAAGATCCAGCGACTTGACGCTGGAGGACTTTCTCAAACGCCCGAATCTACGGCCGCTCTCGAGTATCGGACCCTGCCAGGTCGCCTCCTGCTACCGGGCGCGAGGCCGGGAAGGACGCCGCTACTGCGACGTGCACGCCACACGGCTCAACCTTGCGCGGCGCCGCGGGAGCTTCGACGGCGACGAGGAACGCTGGCGTCTGACGACGCCAGCGGTGGCCGTCGACCGAGAGGTCAGCCTGCGCGGTCTGCCCGACCGGCTGGTCGCTGAACTCCTCTACTGCCTCCAAGTTCGTACTACGCGTGAGGTGAAGACTCGCGATCACCGGCTCAGGCAGATCTGCGACCAGATGCGCCTCCTCCAGGCCCCCAGCCTGGAGACCCTTCAAGACGCGGACCTGGACCATGCGGGGGTGACCACTGATCTCCAGATGATCATTAAGGGGGCCCGGACCGCGCTGCGTCGGCTGGGGGCGACGCCGGAGACGGAACGTCTCAAGGACATATGGGACTTGGCCGTCTTCGGCCACAGCCGCACCCTGAACTTCACCAGGATCCATCAGCGGCCCCTCCGCGAAGCGGTCAAGGTCTGGGCCTATGACGAACTCCCGCGACGACGCGGCCGGAACGTCGCCGGCTCCGTGCAGAACATGATCCGCGGGATGGAACAGCTCTCGGAGAGCCTGCGGCTGCAGCGTGAGGACGAGGGACATCATCTGAGGCTCCTGAGTCGTACGGACATGGTCAGCTTCTGCAACCGGGTGGCGTTCCTCGCCGAGAGCGGCGTCTTCGGAGCTCACCATCGGGTCAACGTGATCCGCTATGTCCGCAAGATCGTGAACCGGATTCGTGTCATGGGCCTCACCGGCCCGGGCGAAGTGCTGGAGGGGCTGCCGGCCGACTTCGCGCTGTCTGTGGAGGACATCCCGGACGAGCCCGAGGACACCGAGGCCGGCCGGGACCTCCCGGACGAGGTGATGAGGGAGCTCTGCGACAACCTCGATCTGCTGGAGAAGAGCAGCAACCGCGAGTTCCGCGTGGCGACCGAGCTGCTGATCGACACCGGGCGGCGGCCTGACGAGATCAGCACGTTGCCGTGGGACTGCCTGGCGAAGGATCCGGACGGCACGCTCGTGATGGTCTACGACAACTCCAAGAACTACCGGCTGGGCCGTCGTCTGCCGATCGCGCAAGCGACCGCCGCCGTGATCACGGCGCAGCAGGAACGGGTACGTGAGCGGTTCCCCGGCACCCCGACCAGCAAGCTCAAGCTGCTGCCGAGCCCGGTGGCCAACCCCGCGGGGACGAAGCCGATCGGCTCGATCGGCGAGGCTCACCGAGCGTGGGTCGACGACTTGCCCGACATCATGATGCCGGTCGTGGTGCTGGTCGACGGGCAGTTGGTGACGAAGATGCTGCCGTTCGACAAGTCCAGGATCTTCCCTTACGCCTACCGGCATTCCTTCGCGCAGCGGCACGCGGACAGCGACATCGCCCCGGACGTGCTCATGGATTTGATGGACCATCGTGAACTCTCCACAACTCAGGCGTACTACCGCGTCAGCCAGGAACGACGACGCGAGGCCGTCGACCGGGTCACCGCCCTGCAATTCGACCGCCGAGGCAACCGTGTCTGGCGCAAAGCACAGGGGATGCTGGACTCCGAACACGTGCGGCGGGCCATCGGGGAAGTAGCTACGGCCTACGGCATCTGCCTCGAACCGCACAACGTCGCGGCCGGCGGACAGAGTTGCCCGATTCGTTTCCGCTGTGTCGGCTGCGACCACTTCCGCACCGACGTCTCCTACCTTCCCGACCTGGAGCGCTACCTTTCTGATCTGCTCCGCAGCCGCGAACGGCTCATGTCGGCCTTCGAGGCAGACGACTGGGCCCGCAGCGAGGCCATGCCCTCCGAAGAGGAAATCGGCCGCGTCCGCCGCCTGATCAACCGGGTCAAGGCGGACCTGGACGACCTGTCCGAAGAGGAACGTGCCCAGATCGAGGAAGCCGTCGCCCTGGTCCGCCGCAGCCGCCCGGTAATGCTGGGCATGCCCCGCGTCGGCCAGCCACTTCCCGACGTCAGGCCCTGGAGGCTGCCGTGATCCCCGCCATGCGTGATGGCCGTCAAGCGGACACCGAGCGCCGCCGCCAGCGGGTGGCAACCGCGGTGAAGAACGCCGCGAAGAACGGCACCCCGATCAGCGTCTCGGCCATCGCCCGGCAAGCAGGAGTAGACCGCAGCTTCCTCTACCGTCACCGCGACCTGCTCGAAATCGTCCATGCCGCCGAACTCGAACCGGCAGCCCAGGAGCCGGCCGGCAGCTCGCCAGTCAGCCGGGCCTCGCTCCAGGCCGACCTCGCCAACGCCCAGGCCCGCAACACCCGCCTGACCGCCCGCATTCAACAGCTGGAGAAGCGACTGTCGCAGGCCCTGGGAGCTCAGGCATGGCAGGAGTCGGGACTCGGAGCCCCAGCGGACATCGACGAGATCCAGCGGAAGATCACGAGGCTGGAGCAGCTCAACGTCGAACTGGCCTCCGCGTTGGAGGAAGCCCGATCCGATCTCGATGCCGCAAGGGAGGCCAACCGAGACCTGACCAGAGCGCTGAACCAACGAGGCTGACGATCCTCGTGAAGCCGTTGTCAGTGCTGGTTGAGAACATCAGCGGCATGACACCGCTTCTTCTCACCGACATCGAGCGAGCTGTTCGCAGCAGCTGGAGTGCCGACACATGCACACCTGAGTTCCGGCCACGCTGGAGCCCGGACAACCCGGCCCGGGACCAGTGCGGTGTCACGGCCATGGTGCTGAATGACCTCCTGGGAGGAGAGCTGATCCGCGGGGAAGTCCACGTGAACGGAGAACGCGTGGACTACCACTGGTGGAACCGCCTGGGCATGGGCATCGAGATCGACCTCACCCGAGAGCAGTTCCGGCCGAAGGAGATCGTCACCGGAGGCATCGTCATTCCCCGCCCGCCCATCACCGAGTGGCGCAGGCTCCGCGAGGAGTACGAACTCCTCCGCGATCGTGTCATGGAGAAGCTCAACCAAGGACGCAAAACGGTTTCCGCGTCCGAGGCTTGTTGACGGAACGCAGTCCTATCGCCTCGCGCTGCCGAGGCGATAGGAGCGGGTCCCGGTCTCGGTGACGCCCCACAGGCGTCAGAGGGCGAGGCGGTCCAGCTCATCCGAGATCGCCTCGCGCACCGCGTCGTGCTGCGGGCCGAGCACATACTGCTCGTCATGCCACCGCTCACGCGGATACAGCCACACGGGTCGGCCCACAAGATCAGCGGGCTCCCATTCGAACCGCGGCCACACATGCGCGTGCAGGAACGGATCGGTGTTCCCCAGGATCTCCAGGTTGACCCGTCGGAAAGCGGGGTCCAGCCGTCTGCAAGCGCGTTCGACGGCCTCACCCAGCTTGTCCATGTCGGAGAGAAACGCCAGGCGCTTGCCCTTCGGAAGCTCCGGCAGCCGCTCCACCGAGGGATCATCGACCAGGAGCACCGAGTATCCCGGCAGGAACTGGACGTCCCCGATCACCGCGAATCCCGCTGCCAACTTCCGGAGCACCGCGGGGTTCTCACCCCGAAGGGCACTGCCGATCCGGTCCTTCCGCCAGTCATCGCTCATGATCGGCGACCCTACCCAACATCAAGTAGCGCCACAGGTGTTGCACACGATACTGTTGATCACACCGGCGCTGAGCTGCACAAAATGGTCTCCACTTGCCTCGCGCCACACGGTTACCCCCAGAGAAGACGGCTGACCGGCGTCGACGAGATGGTGCTGTCGCTCTCGGCGAAGGGCCTCACCCACGGGGAAATCTCAGCTCATCTCGCCGAGGTCTACGGGGCGGCCGAAGCCGAGCAGACCGAGGCCCCGGCCGGGCCGGAGATCATTGCCCCGCGCCGGCCGACGCGGGTGGACCTCACCGGCCCAGCAGCGGCACCGACCCCGAGCTGATGGAACGCCTCCAGCGCCAGGTCCTCGGCGGCGACGCCACCAACGACGTGCTGGACACGCTCGTTGAACAGACCGAGGACGAGACGAACGACGTCGTGGCGGCGCTGCTCGCTAGGCCCGGCGCGAAGGGGAGGACGCGTGATCCCAGCCTCGCGCACGAAGGGCCCCGGCGTACTTGGAGCCGAAGGCCCCGGCTACCTCGGACCGTTCGGCCGCCGGCCCGACGACAGCGAGGACGAGAGCAGCACGCGGGCGGCACGGCCGCGCCGCAGGATTCGTCCAAGGTTTCCTCAAACCGCCCCCGGCATGGTGGCACGTGACGGGCCGGACACATCCGGAACCCGACGAACGAGTCTCCATCGATTGGGAGTCACCATGCGTCTTCGTCACGCCATCGCGGGCAGCGTCCTCGCGGCAGCAGTCGTCCTCGGAGCGGTTCCGGCAGCCCAGGCCGCGCCGGCCGGCGAGTCCGGGGCGGCGGCCGCCACCTGCCGCACGTCCTGGTACGACAGCAACACCTACGCGGCGCAGTGCTCCGGCGCCGCAAGCACGAAGTTCTACGCCTGGGCCGAGTGCAACAACGGCGACATCGCCTTCGGTCAGACGAAGTACGCCAACGGGTCGCAGTCGTACGCCTACTGCGCGGGCAAGGGCGGATTCTCCGGCTATGGCGGTTGGGTGGTGTGATCCAGGTGCCCGGCCTGCATCGACGACATTCGGCCGGGTGGTCAGTCGGTCATTGAAGCCGACTTGTCCTCGAGGATGCCGGCCTCCTTCGCACGGTGCTGCACGCGGAAGAGGCCGGCCGCCCGCCTCCACTGGTCCCGGGCCCGGTCGGGCCGGCCGAGCGCCAGGTGGACGTCGCCGAGGTTGGCGAGGGTGTTCGCCTCCTCGTAGAGGTTGCCGAGGTCGTGGAAGAGGACGCGGGCGCGCTCGTAGTGGGCCAGAGCTCCATGGTGCTGGCCTGCTGCGTGCGCGATGAAGCCGAGACTGTCCAGGGTGCACGCCTCACCGTCGCGGAAGCCGTGGCGGCGGTGGATCTCCAGGCTCTCCTCACAATGGGTGAGGGCCTGCCGGTACTCGCCGAGGCGTGCCTCATACCAGCCGACGGCGTTGAGGGCGTTCGCCTGCGCCAACGGGTCGCCGCCCTGGCGCTGTAGCCGCAGGGTGTGCCGGACGTGTGCCAGGGCCTCCCGGTCGTCGCCCTGCCTCGCCCATGACCAGGCGATGACGTCGTGGATGCGTGCCTGCTCGGTGACGTCCATGGCCTTCTCCGCCGCGGCCAGGGCCCGATCGGCGTGGTGGACCGCGCGGTCGTGGCGGCTCGCTCGGGCGCAGGCGTGGGCCAGGCGGCGGTGGGCCCAGGCAAGGGCGGTGTCTTCGCCGAGGCGCTCGGCCGCGGCGAGTCCCGTATGCCACAGGGCCAGGTGCTCGTGGAGCCGTCCCTGCCGCCACAGGAAGCCGTCCACGACCCGGGCCAGTTGCCAGACCAGGCGGTCCCACCCGTGGAGGCCGGCCACGCGCTGCGCGGCGACCAGACTGGCGTGCTCGGCACGGAACCAGGACATGACGGCCGACTGATCGGCGGGAAGCTCGAGCGTCACGCCGTCCAGAGGCGGTTCGAGTTCCAGGGCGTGGTGCTCGAACGGACTGAGGATCAAGTCGCAGGCGTAGCCGGTGTGCAGGTAGTAGTCCACCAGACGCCGCAGCGCACATTCGCGTGACTCCTGCGCCTGGTCCTCGACAGCTCGCTCGGCGGCGTACAGACGGACCAGGTCGTGCATGCTGTACCGGTCAGGAGCCAGTTGCTGCACCAGGTGGACTGTCTCCAGTTCCCGCAGCGTCACCCGGGCCGCGGCCGGTGGCCGCCCCAGCAGCCCGGCGGCGGCCGCCAGACCGATCTCGGGGGCCGGTCCCGCGGCGCCGAGGAGACGAAAGGCCTCCGCAGCCCGGTCGGTCAGGCCGCGGTACGACACGCGACACACCGCGCGGACGTTGGTCGACAGGTCGCCCGCGTCCAGGGCGTCGAGCCGCGCCGACTGGTCCTGGAGTTCCTCGGCGAGCGCGGCGAGCGTGGGACCGCTGCCGACGGCGGCGCGGGCCCCGGCGATGCTGATTGCCAGCGGCAGGCCCGCGCAGTGTTCCAGTACCGCTGTGACGGCTGCGGGATCGGCGGCCAGGCACCCCTCGCCCAGGTGACGGCCGAGCAGGTTCCGGGACTCGTACGGCGTGAGCACGTCCAGCGGCAGCAGGCGCGCGCCGTGGGTGACGGCGAGCCCGGTCAGCCGACGGCGGCTGGTGACGAGCACCGCGCAGCCGGCTCCGCCCGGCAGCAGGGCGCTCACCTGGTCAACGTCTCTGGCGTTGTCGAGGACGACGAGCATGCGTCGGTCGGCGACGAGGGTGCGGTACAGCCCGGTCAGGGCCTGCTGGTCCGCCGGGATCGAGCCGGGGTCGACGCCGAGGGCGTCCAGGAATCCCCGTACCGCGGTGGCCGGTGCCAGGGGTTCTCCGGAGGGACTGAATCCCCGGAGGTCCACGTAGAGCTGACCGTCGGGGAACCGGTCCATGGCGCAGTGGGCCCAGTGCACGGCCAGCGAGGTCTTGCCGACGCCGCCGCTGCCGCTGATGACGCACACCGCTGCGGACCCGCCGGGCCGGCACGCGGTGCCCAGTGCCTTGTCCAATTCGGCCAATTCGGTGCTGCGTCCGACAAACAGCCCCGAGAAGGGCAGTTGGCGCGGCAGGGTGCGGTCCCGTGACGAGGCGATGCCGGAGGCGGCGACGGCACCGGCTGCCGGTGCCGAGGCGGGGGCGTCGGACGGCGCGCCGATCGACGGGTCATTCGTGAGGACCTGCTGGTGTCGTCGCCGCAGCTCGGGGCCTGGGTCGCTGCCCAGCTCTTCGGCCAGGGCGCGGCGGATCCGGTCGAAGCAGCGTAGGGCGTCGGCGGTGCGGCCGCTCCGGTAAAGCGCGAGCATGTACTGGGTGGCCAAGCGCTCGTCCAGCGGGTGCCTGTCGAGGCAGGAGGCCAGCTCGGACAGCAGTGCCGCATGGCGGCCCTGGCGCAGCAGCACGTCGTTTCGGTCCAGCAGGCAGGCGTGCCGCTCCTCCAGCAGCGACTCCCGTAGGGAGTTGCACCACGGCGTGTCCAGCGTGGCGAAGGGCTCACCCCGCCACAGCCCCAACGCCTGCTTGAACAGGGCTGCCGCACGTCCATCCTCAGCGGCCCTCGCCCGGCCGACCAGATCGCGGAAGAGGTGGAGGTCCACCAGGTCCGGGTCGGTGAGCAGCGCGTATCCACCAGGACGTCGTTCGATGGCGGCGCCGGAGGACGATGCGTCCGCCGCGGAGCCGAGTGCCTGCCGCAGCCGGGACAGATAGCTGTACAACGTCGACTTGGCCCCCGGCGACGGGTCAGCGCCCCACACCCGACCGACCAGGCCGTCCACGGGCACCGCGCGGTTGACGTCCGCCAACAGCACCGCCAGCACGCAGCGCTGCCGGGCGGGCCCGAGATCCACTGACGTCCCGCCCACGTGCGCCTGGATCTCCCCGAGCATGCCGAACTCGATCGTCACTACATCCCCGTTTTCCCCCGAAGCAGCCTTCTCCAAGTCTTGGCCCCCTCGGCCGCCCGGCCAATCCAAAATCCGGCCAGGCTCGGGCTCTCGGCAACGCCGAACGCGGGGCCGCTCCCGCTTGCCACGGCGACGCTGACGGCGTCGTCGCCTTGTGGTCCCCCGCCGTTTCCCGATCAGCTCGCGGTCGACGTCGTCGAGGTAGAGAAACCGCTCCAGCTCCGGACGCGTCGGCTCCTCCACGAACCGTCCGTACGCCGCGGCCTGCTCATCAGTCAGAAATTCCACCGGCACGCGGCGGACGGTGGCCCCACGTCCCACCGCTCATACGATCTTTCGCCGAACCCCAGAGGCGAAGTGGATCACTGTGCTGGGCGAGCAAGATCATCCCTTGGCGACAACGGCTGTTCCATTGTTCCCCGAAGCCGGAGACAGCGCCCCGGCCGCCGCGGCCACGCTCGACTACGGGCTGTCCCAGCGCGCCCTGATCGCCGTCTCCAGCCGCAGCAGCGACGTCGCGGAGCTTGATTCACCCGCCGCCTCACCACGCTCGCCCACAGCGGCCAGGCCCTCGACACCGCCACGGTGCGCGCCGTGGTCCGCCAGGCCGTCCGCGACGTCCGCACCGCCCCGCCTCCGCCGCCGGCCGATCCGTCGGCGGACCCGACCGTGGCCGCGTTGCGCCGCGTCGTCGACGACCTCGCCGCCGGCACGTGCGCGATCGGGGAGCTGATGCTCGAAGTCGCGCCGGCCTACCTCTCCGACGCCGAGGCCGCCGACGCCCTGGCGCTGCTGTGCGAGCAGATCGGCGAGCCCCTCGAGCACGGCCTTGCCGCCCGTCGCTACGCGATGTCCGGGGACCGCCGCGCCCTGCACGGCACCGTCCTCTGACCGCCGCCGCTCACAGAAGCCCGGCTCCTGCTGTGAGTCACACACCCTGTTTTCCCTGGTGGGCGGGGCCTCGGGGAGGGGGGCGTCCTCGCCGCCGTCCGGGTCAGGGTCGAAGTCGGTGCCGGTACGGGCGTCTCGTGGGCGAAGCGTCTGGCGGTGCCGGGCTCCGAGTCCCCGGCCCGCTCGAAGACGGCGATCGACCGGCTGATCGCGCGGCGCGAGGTCCATCTGCGGGGGAAAACGCTTTGGCGGATGCTCTACGAGACCGCTGGGCGGGCGGAGGAGATCCTGGGCGCGCACATTGCGGAGCTTGGACTTCGCCAGGTGTCGTTGCCTGGTCAGGGCGAAGGGCGCCCGTGCCAAGGCCTGCGGCCGGGGCCAGGCGCGCGAGGGCTCCGTAGGGGAGACCGTCTACTGGGCGGCCGGCACCGCCCGGCTGTTGCCCCGGCTGCTCACGTACGGGCCCGCGGGCCGGTGTTCGTCACGCACCGCCGTCCGGGGCCGGGCAAGGTCGTCAGCCCGTGACGTCTGCCGGTACCGGGCCGGCCCGGCTTTCCTACGGACAGGCCCGCGCCCTGCTGGACGAGCACACCGCGGTGCGTGGTCCCGGAACGGGCTGGGACCTGCACGAGTACCGCCGCTCCGCCCTGGCTCACCTCGGTGAGCGGGGCGCCTCGCTGCTGATGCTCATGGCCAAGTCCCGGCACGAGAAGCCGGAGAACCTCCGCCGCTGCTTCAAGCACTCGTCCGAGGCGATCGCCGAAGTCACCAGCCTGCTCGCACCCGGCAACGCCCGGCGTTGATCCACCCGGTCAGCCGGAACGCCGACCCTCATACACGGTGGGGTATGGGCGAGGACCGCCGCCTTCGGCGACCACACCTCGGCTGCCGACCGCGCGTCGCGGGCCCCGATGCGGGAGCGGCTTGTCCATGCGCAGCGTACGGAAAAAGCAAAGGGCAAGGAGATCACCTACTCCTTGCCACTCTCAACTTATAGCGCACAGGGGGCCTTGCGGCAAGGCCCGGGTCGTGGCGCAGAATCGTCGGCCGAGGCCAGAGCTTGAGGAAATCAGGGATTCCGCGAAGTACGTGCACCTCTATCGACTGTGGGTTTTACGGGACGTGAAACCGCTGGTGGGACTCGCGGTGTGGTTGCGGGCACGTGGCGCGGAGGTCCGGGTGTGCGTGCCGCCGGACTGCGTAGAGCAGCTGGCGGAAATGCAACCTTGTTGAGTGGGGGGTTCATGATTGACGTGATCGTTGCCGGCGGCGGACCGACCGGTTTGATGCTGGCCGGCGAGTTGCGGCTGCACGGCGTGCACGCGCTCGTGCTGGAGAAGGAGGCGGTGCCGACCAGGATCGTCCGCTCGCTCGGCCTGCACGCGCGCAGCGTCGAGGTGATGGACCAGCGCGGTCTGCTGGAGCGGTTCCTCGCGCTCGGCAAGCAACACCCGGTCGGTGGTTTCTTCGCCGCCATCAACAAGCCGGCGCCGGACCAGCTGGACACCGCACATCCGTACACCCTCGGCATTCCACAGACCACCACCGATCGCCTGCTTGCCGAGCACGCCACCGAACTCGGCGTCGAGATCCGGCGCGGCCGCGAACTCGCCGGGCTGAGCCAGGACGAACACGGGGTGACCGCCGAACTGGCCGACGGCACGCGGCTGCGCTCGCGCTACCTCGTCGGTTGTGACGGCGGCCGCAGCACGGTGCGCAAGCTGCTCGGTGTCGGCTTCCCCGGCGAGCCCTCCAGGGTCGAGACGCTGCTGGGCGAGGTGGAGGTCACCGCGCCGCCGCATACGCTGAACGCCGTGATGGCCGAAGTACGCAAGACCCACAAACGGTTCGGCGCCATGCCCCTCGGAGACGGGGTGTACCGCCTCGTCGCGCCCGCCGAGGGGGTGGCCGAGGACCGCACGGTCCCGCCGACCCTGGACGAGCTGAAGCGGCAGGTGCGGAAGCTCGCCGGTACCGACTTCGGCGTGCACTCACCGCGCTGGCTCTCCCGCTTCGGCGACGCCACCCGACTGGCCGAGCGCTACCGGACCGGCCGGGTGCTGCTGGCCGGCGACGCGGCGCACATCCACCCGCCGACCGGCGGGCAGGGGCTCAACCTCGGCATCCAGGACGCGTTCAACCTCGGCTGGAAGCTGGCCGCCGAAGTCAACGGCTGGGCACCGGAGGGACTGCTGGACAGCTACCACACCGAACGGCACCCGGTGGCCGCCGATGTGCTGGACAACACCCGCGCGCAGACGGAGCTGATGTCCGTCGAGCCGGGTCCCCAAGCAGTGCGTCGGCTGGTGTCGGAACTGATGGACATCGAGGAGGTGAACCGGTACCTGATGGAGAAGATCACTGCGATCGGGATCCGCTACGACTTCGGCGAGGGGCATGAACTGCTCGGCCGACGGTTGCGGGACGTGGGGCTGAAGCGGGGTCGCCTCTATGAGCGGATGCATGGCGGCCGCGGGCTGCTGCTCGACCAGACTGGCCGCCTCTCGGTGACAGGCTGGGCAGATCGAGTCGACCACATCGCCGACAGCAGCGAGGAACTGGACGCGCCCGCGGTGCTGCTGCGGCCGGACGGCCACGTGGCGTGGGTCGGTGACGATCAGCAGGACCTGCTCGACCGGCTTCCCCGGTGGTTCGGCGCTGCGGTCAGCTGAGCGCGCAACTCGGGGCACGAAAGCCCACCGGGCCTGCCCGGACGGAGCGGGTACGCAAAGCTGTCACTCGTGAGGAGACGCTGTACCCGCTCCAGGCCACTGACCAGTACTGACGCGGAGATGGAGTGGGGGGCGGCTGACGAGTTGGTGCGTGATGGCGGGTGAGGTGTCGTGTGAAGCTTCCCCTTGATCGTGGACACCTGGAGACTGGGGCCTGAGGTTCCAGAGGGAGTAGCACCAGGTGGGAAGCAAGTACACGAAGCGGTACACGGAGGAGTTCAAGCGGGACGCGATCGCGCTCGTCGACTCCTCGGGCAGGACGGTCACCGCCGTCGCCCTGGAACTCGACATCAGCTCCGAGTCTCTGCGCGGCTGGTACCGCCGGGCCAAGGCCGACCAGGGCGAGGGCGCCCCGGGCGAGCTGACCAGCGCGGAGCGTGAGGTGAACCGCAAGCGCATCGCCCGCGTGATGCGCGAGCGCGACATCCGCGGCGTCACCCGCCGCAAGCACCGCTCGCTGACCCGGCCGGACGTGAAGGCGAAGCCGGCCCCGGACCTGATCGGCCGCGACTTCCACGCCGAGCGTCCCGGGACCAAGCTGGTCGGCGACATCACCTGTCTCCCGACGGCCGAGGGCCGGCTCTACCTCGCCTGCCGGCTGGACCTGGCCAGATCGGCTACGCCATGGCCGATCACCACCGCGCCGACCTCGTCGTCGACGCCCTCGACATGGCCCACGGCCGAGGCGGGCTGGAGCCCAGATGCGTGATCCACAGTGATCGCGGCAGCGAGTACACATCGGCGCAATTCAGCGATCGAATACGGGAGTTGGGGCTGCGACAGAGCTGCGGACACACCGGATCATGTTTCGACAACGCCGCCGCGGAGAATTTCTGGGCCCTGCTCAAGGAAGAGATCGGAACCCGGACCTGGCCCGACCGGGCCACCGCCCGCGCCGAGGTCTTCACTTTCATCGAGACCTTCTACAACCGCCGCCGCCTACGCGAGCACAGGATCTTCGGCTACCTCACCCCGGCCGAGACCAGGCAGCGGCATCAACACACCCTCGCGACATAACGAACGAGTCTCCAAGATCACGGGGAAACATCAGTTACACCGATCACCGTACAGACCCCCACCTGGCGCAACCGGCACCGGGAGAAGACGGTGACCACGCAGGCCGGCGACCTGGAATTTGCCATCCCGAAACTGCGGGCCGGGAGCTTCCTCCCCAGCCTCCTCAAGCGCCGGCGACACATCGACCAGGCCCTCTACGCGGTCGTCATGGAGGCGAGCGTCGGGCCTTCGCCATACCCACCGACCGGCCGGCGACCGAAATCATCGGTCGACCGCCACCAGACCAGGCTCAGCCACCCAGGCGAAACAGCGAGGTTAGGCGGCGATGGCTGGTCGGCTGCCCAGGAACGCACCTGCCGTGCCATCGCCTTACCGTCGATCACGGTCGTCATGAGCGGAGCCAGTTGAAGGACTGCGTGTAGACGGCGGCGGTTTCCGTGGGCCGGTCGTCTCCGTAGAGGTCGTCGGCGATCGGGTATCCGCGTTTGGCCAGAGTGAGAGATCGGGCCCAGCACGTCGACGGCCAGTCCCCGCTTCCTGCCGGGTGTCTTCTTGTTCGCGTCCAGTCCCGTCGTCGTCTTCGGCACCCCGGCCGCCACGCGGACGGACTGGGTGTCGATGATCACCAGGGAGGGGTCCTCTGATCGTCTGGCCCACTCCCGCGCCTGGCAGCGCAGGATCTCCTGGATCCGCTGGTCAAGGCCGCCCTGGCGCCACAGGGTGAAGTAGTGGAACACCGCCGACCAGGCCGTGAGGCCGTGGGGCCGGAGCCGCCACTGACAGCCCGTCCGGTTCTGGTGGAGCAGCGTGTTCACGACCTCGCGCAGGTCGCAGGAACCTGCGGCCCCGGTCGCCGACCGCGCCACCCGCTCCTGCTTCCACGCGGCGACCAGCGGCTCGGTCAACGCCCACTGCTCGTCGGACAAGTCTGTTGCGTACGGCATCCGTTCCATGTCCGCGAGCCCATCATGCACACGACATGACACGAGAGAGGTACCGACCCATCACCCACGAACGGGTGACACCACATCATCAGGAACGGGACTTGACGCCCTCTCAGCGGGCCCAGTTCGCCGGAGGCATCGCAGCCCTCTGAACATCCCCAGAAGCTTCCGCTCCGTCGGGACGCCCTTGACTACGGATCAGGCTCGCCGGGTTGTCGGGGCATGCAGATTCTCCACTCCTGCTCCCATGCAACATCATCGCGTAGGGCCAGGATGTCACTCCGGGGCAGGGCCGGCGGCTGGTGGGGCGGGTCGGGTGAGGATTGCGGTGACGGCCTGGTCGAGGGTGGCGGCTGGGTGACCGAGGACGTGCTGGAGATCGTCGGTCTGTCGCTCCAGTGCGCCGGCACGTACCTGGTCCTCAAGCCAGCCCTGGGCACCGGGCGCGCGGCCGTGCCGGTCTCGGTGGACGACGGGTCTGCCGGAGATACGGCTGAGTGCGTGGGCGAGCTGGTTGTAGGTCCACAGGTTGCCAGTGAAGTCGTAGGCGCGGCCGAGGTGGCAGTCCTCGGTGAGGACGTGGGCGGCGGCCTCGGCGAGTTCGCTGCGGAAAGCGGTATTGATGCCACGCCCGCCGGTGCCGCTGGCCAGTTCACCCGAGGTGACGGCGGTGCGCAGGCCCGCGTTGAGGAATGCCTCGCTGTAGTAGGGGTGGCGCAACAGCGTGTGGGGCAGCCCGCTTGCGAACAGGGTGCGCTCGGTGGCGTGATGAGCAGCGGTGACACCGTGGGCCTGAGTGTCGGCACCCAGGAAACTGGTGTAGATGATCGCACCGACTCCGGCGGTGCGGGCCGCGTCGATGGCTGCCTGGTGCTGGCCGGCGCGGCGGGAGGGTTCCAGCTCCGGCGAGGAGATCAGCAGCAGCCGGTCAGCTCCCTTGAACGCGGTGCGCAGCGTTGCCGGGTCATCGTAGTCACCGAGGCGGACACGGACCCCGCGAGCGGCGAGATCCGCGACCCCTTCGGGATTGCGCACCGCGGCAACGATGTGATCAGCGGGGCACTGGGCCAGCAACTGGTCTATGACCAGTCGGCCGAAAGCCCCCGAAGCGGCCGACACAACAATCATCCACAACTCCCTCACCGTGGTGTAGCCGTCGCCGACGCGGCGGTTCGTGACCGCCCGGTCCGGACGTCCGGCTCACCATCGATGAACAGCGAACCGCGCGTCAAAGCCTTTTCCAGGCCCCAGGATCCTGAGCCTCGACAGCAACCAACCATCTGCTCGTGCTGTGACCGCGTCAGGTTCGCCGGATTGTGTTCAGGCCGCTGGGGTGAGGGGTGTCCGCCCCAGCGGATCACTGCGGATGCGGACACGCTCTCGGCGTTGTGCGGCGAGGACGTCGGGGTGGCGGGCGTTGGCGTTGCGCCAGCGTAGGTGGCGGTGCAGGGCCCGGATCTGTGCGGGGTGGCCGCGGTGGTGGGAGTTGGCCAGGGTGAACTGCCGCAGCGGGCCGAAGTGGGCCTCGATCGGGTTGGCCCAGGAGGCGTAGGTCGGGGTGAAGCACAGTTCGACCTTGTTCTTCTTCGCCCAGCGGCGGATGTCCGCACCGGTGTGGGCTGAGAGGTTGTCCAGGATGATGTAGATCGGGGCTCCGGACTCGACGAGCTCTGACACCATCGCAAGGGCCGCGCCGGCCTCCCCGCGCACGTGTGACCTTGGTTCGGAGTGCTCGTCGCAGGTTGCGCGAACCCGAGCGGGCGGTTCCTGACACCCCCAGCCGCTGACGCTCGTGCTTCTTGGTGACACCTCCTCCCGCCGCCAACGCCCTGGTGCCGTGGAGGTCGGCCACGCACCCCACCGGCCGTCTTCGGCGCGCCGCCGGCCGGCGAAAGCCCGGCCGCGGGCCGGCGGCCCGGAAGGGCTGGAGCAGTTCCCCTCCGCGGACTGGCGTGTGCGACCAGCCGGCCGGGAGAAAGGAAGGACGGACGGAACGCCACCCGCCCAAGGTTCACCCGCTCGGCGTACCGCGTCACCGGTCCGCATTGCCACTCCCCCGCCCTGTCGGGACTCTGGGACATGACCACCCCCGGCCCGGGCACAGAGTGTGCCCAGTAAGGATGTCACGGTGCCTGACTCAACCGTGCGGGCAGGGCTGCTCGACCCTCGGCCGCTCAACCGGTCCGGTCCGCTCGACTCCACTCCCACGATGGTGCGGCGGGCAGAGGACGCCCATGGTGACTGGCTGCGCGAGACCCTGGGCATCGGCCCTGCGGCCACCTCGGCCGTGCTGGCCGCGGCCGGGCGTCCGGCCGCCCCGATGCACGCCCTGGGCGCGGTCCCGGAACTCGCCCCCGACCTGCGCGAACGCGCCCTGCGCACGCTGATCCTTCCGGGGGACGAGCGGCTGGTCGTCACGGACGTCGTCCCCGTCGACGAGCGAATCATGAGCGGACAACGGTTCGCCCTGCGCGTGCGGTTCGCCGCCGCCTCGCTCAATCCGCCCCGTCTGGTGCGGGTCGCGGTCGAGTGGGCGGGTGACCCGTTCGCCAACGAGATCCTGCTCGAAGGAGAGGACGCGGCCCGCGGGTACATCAATGTACCGTTCGGTGAGGACCAGACGCTTCCCGTCGGAGCAGCGTCGTTCGAGGTGACCCTCTACAACGCGCTGGGCGCACGGGCCCGCTTCCGTACGACGTGCGCCGTCCTGCCATCCAACCCGTTCTCACTGGACCTCGGGCCGGACGCCGCATTCGTCACCGGCACGTGGAGCGCCCGCGGGGTCCGGCACGGCGATGCGTACGACACCGGCATCGCCGTCACGCTGTCCAACGGAGACGCCGGCGGGGTGCAGCTCCCTGCCGGGTTCCACTGGAAGTTCTGGGACGGCGGCGTGGGCGGCACCTTGGTGGAGGAGGGCGACGGCGCCTTTCCCGGCGGCACGATCGAAGTCCCCGGCCACAACACCTGGCGCGGCACGATCGGATTCCACTCGCCCGCCAACTCCGGGGTGTACAACCACTACGAGGCCCGCAACGACATGACGATCGAGATCATCATGTCCGGCCCCTTCGGGCCGGTGCGCGGGACGATCACTTGTCGCACCATGTTCCGCTACGGGGTCAACATCACCCGGGTGGCCACCGAGGACTTCACCAACCAGGAGTACACGGACCTGGGCACGGCGGTGAACCGCACGCGCACCCTCTACGAGCAGAGGGACATGACCTTCGACGTCCAGTGGCGGGGCATCGCGCGGGCGAACGTCGGCGGGTACGAGATCATCGACAGCTTCGACGAGTTCCATCAACTGCTGTCGGACTGGTCGGGACCGGACACCGACCAGAACATCGACGCCTTCATCGTCCAGAGCATCGCCATCGCCGGGACGGGCGTCGACGGAATCGACGGCAGCATCCCCGGACCGACCTCGCACGCGGGGCCCGACAGCGGGATCACAAGCAGCAAGTGCGGATACGTGGACGCGGGCGGGACCCGGCGACTGCATGCCGAATACCTGGGCATGCTCATCGGCCATGAGCTCGGCCACTACCTGGGCCTGGTCCATGTCGGTGACGCGGGGAATCTCATGCTGCCCAGCAGCGGTACGAACGACATCGCCCTCACGTACGGGCAGTACGACACCATGATCCACCACGGATGGGTGAGGATCGACTGACATGACCGACCAACCTCTGAGCCCCGAGCCGGAGCTTCCGGCCCCCGGTGGCAGACACCGGCCCTCCGTCACCGTGGACCGCGGCCGCATCCCCGCCCTCCGCGTCCGCGAGCGGGTTGAGACGATCCTGCGCACCCATGACTTCTCCGAGGCGGAGCGGGCGTTCGGCCAGCTGACTCCCGAGGACCTGGTCGTGGTGCGCGTGATCGCCCAGGAAGGCGCGGCGTCCGGAGTCGAGCCGCCGGTGCGTTATGCGGCCATTGCCGCGCTGGCCCGGCACCCCTCGGCGGCGAACCTCAACCTTCTCACCGACCTGGCCCGCCTCGGCGAGGACTTCTACGTCCGGGGGCATGCCGTGCTCGCCCTCGCCCACACCGGCTCGTACGCCCATCTGGGGGCTGTGCTCGCCGCGTTGGAGGCAACTGAGCCTTTCGAGCGGGCCGCGGCGGTGAAGGCGCTGCGCCACCTGGCGGCCGTGACCTCCGAGGAAGCGGTACGGGCGCACGCGCTGGCCCTCGGTGGCGAGGAGGCGATGCGGCGCCTGGACGCGGCCCTGGCCGCAGCGGGGCGTCAGGCGGCCGAGGCGAGGAGGGGACCGCGTGTGACGGAAGCGGATCCGGGCGGCCCCGCCACGTCGTAGCTGTATGCGGCTCAAGCCACTTCCCCTGAGACCGAGCCGTACGCCGCTCACCCACGGGGAAAACTCGAACGTTCTGCCTCTGCCCGGGGGGCGTCATGCGCGCCCGAGCCTCGAAGGGCTGGGCGTCACCCGCCGGCATCGGCCGATGGGTTCAGTCGGAGGCGCGGGTCGCCTTGGCCGGGGCGGAGGAACTGTAGAAGACCGACCGGCCCCGTTTCGTCCGCCTGGCCCGGCCCTGGGCCACGAGCGCCTCCAGGGTGGCACGCACCACGGTGGCCTTGACTCGCCGGCCCGGATGAGCCTGAGCGACGTCCGCGGAGACTTCCGCGGCCGAGCGGGGTTCCGACTGACCGGCGAGGTGACCACTGACCAGGTCCACCAAGGTGAGCTCGGAGATCTTGCGTGCCTGGTGGGCATCCGGGGTTCCCGGCTTGCCCGGAGCATCAGCCTGCTGCCTGGACGCCGTTCCCTCTGACGCCGCGGCCAGCGTGGAGGGTGCCGCCTGATCCGCGCCCTGGCCGCCCAGCGCCTGCCTCACACTCAGCAGCACGCCGCGGTCCCGTTGCAGGACATCCAGCCGCTGCCGCAGCCCCTCCATCTCCTGCCCGATGCGATCCTGTTCCTCGGCATTGTGTGTCAGGTCCTGTTCCACCCGGGCGATGTACTGCGACACCAAGCCATCAGCCTGAACGGCGACACCAGACACGTCCACTTGACCTCTCATCCATCACGTCGCGGCGGCTCGCCCCTTTCGGGAACACGGCCCCGCCTGCCGCCGCACAGCACACCACCCGGCTTCCCCTTCGATACAGCGTAGGCGGTAGGTGCAACTAACCTGGTCAGCATAGGTGCCGTAGCGAGCGCGAACATCCGGGGACGCTCGCCTGCGGTTGTGCTCGCCGCGTACGCGCCAGGCCTGCCTCGCACGGGCGTTCTGTGGGCTGTGGCCGTGCCCCGACCCGCCAACCGCCTGGTCCGCGAGAATCTCCTCAGCGCGGGACTGGCCCTTTTCCATGCCCAGGGGTTCAACGCGGTGGGCATCTAGGAGATCACCGACACGGCGGGCGTGCCCAAAGGCTCGTTCTACAGCTACTACGGCAGCAAGAACGCCTTCGCCGCTGCCGTCCTCGGCCGGTACTGGACCGGCATCGTCCCAGCTCACGGCGCGGCTCCCCGAAGGCGACGGCTGCCTCTCCGCTCTCATCAACTTCCGCTCCCTGGCCGCCGCGACGTGGACGACGGCGAGGCCGTCGAGGCCCTGGCGGGGTCACTGACATCCTCGGCCACCGTCAAGGAAACCGCTTCGTGAACAGGACGACCCTGACCGAGCAGATCGTCTGAGACGAGGATCAGGAAGGGGATCACATGGGCTGACGTCGCCCGTGAGCTGGGCGCGAGCAAGGAATGGGCGACCGCCGTCTGTCTCGGCCAGATGACCTTCTCGGATCGCGTTGGTCTTCGAGCTGCCCGTCGAAGCCTTCACGTCCTGCAGACCCTCCCGCCCGTGGGCTGTGAACGCCACGGCAGTGGCCGGGGATCCGGTGATCCACCGGATCCGCGAGATCGTCGCGGTCCACGGTCCCGCGATCAATGAGCTGATCCACGAGGAGTTCGGTGACGGCATCATGAGCGCCATCGACTTCCGGCTGAGGCTCGACCGTCGTGCGGCCCCCGGGGGTGACCAGGTCGAACTCGTCCTCAGCGGGACGTGCCTGCCCTGCCCGGCCGCCTGAACCGGGGCCCGTCGAGTGCGGCGTGCGCGGGGTGTTCACGCCGCACTCGCCCCCTGCCGAATCACGCAAATGACACAGGGTCAGAAGTGATGGCCCTCCTCGGAAGTGACCCATACCTGTCCGGGACAGGCCCCACACCTGCTCCATGGTTATCCCTGCTCGTACGGCACCTGACTCCCGGTCGGGCGCCGCTGGGGCGGGGCCATCCGACAGCCGGCCAGGTCCAGGGGCGGGACAGGCTGTCCAAAGGGCGAAGCCCAGCGTGCAGCGCTGTCGAAGGCACCCGTGGCCGGCCCGCACACCCCACGGGCGGGCGGCCTCAAACGCCGCAGTTCAGTTCGTCGGCGCGTTCGCTGCCGTCCCACGCGACACCGCGCCTGATCTGGCCGAACGAACCATATGGCTAATCTGCGCTCTGGAGCGGAACCGACGCCGCCTCGAGACTGGGCCGGTGGACTCTACGCTCTGGGTCGCCGTCTTCACTGGCGGAACTGCTGTTCTCGCGAGTTGGGTGACGAGCCGAGGGACTGCCCGCGCTGCCCGCATCCAGGTCGAAGCCTCCTCAAGAGCCCAACAGCTGGACCGCATACGGGAATTGCGCCGTGCGGCCTACTCCGATGTGATCGGACACGCACATGAGACAGCGGAACTTCACTTCCAGGTGAAGGGTGCGCTCGCGGGGCCCGACGAGCAAATGGTGCAGCGCCTCACGGAACTCCGGGGTGAGTTGGGTGCGGCCTTCGATCCTCTGATGCGGTGCATCCGCCTCGCCGTCCTGGAGGGGCCAACGCGTGTGGCTGAGGCCGCAGAGGCGCTCAGCGAGTCGGTGATCACAGCCAACAGGGCGCTACACCCCCTGGAAGAGTCAGGCGAGGGCGCACTGGCCGCGTACGAGTCAGCGGAGGGCGAGTTCCACCGTCGGCTGGACATGTTCACTGCCTCGGCCCGCGAGGCACTGTCGAGGATCCAGTAGCCCCGACGGGGGCTCGGTGTTCGCTGAAACTCCCCGCTCCGGTAAGGGCCGGACCGAGTGGGGCGGCGAGTAGCCCTGACCGTTTCCGGAATTTCCCATCACCGGTTCCAGGCACAGGCATCCTGCGGGAGTGGCGAAGGAGAACCCCTGGCTCCGCTCAGCGTGCGCGCGGCTGTGCTGTGATGGCGGTAGGCCGGCGTGGCGGCCTTGCAACGGACGGCGACGGCCGGGCGCCTGCGCTCTGATCGCCGGCTCAGGCGCCCGGCCGTCTGCTCGAGTCAGGCGCCGACGGCAAGGAGAAGGCGTGCGTAGCGGTCTGTCGCCTGTCGGTGGCCGCAGACCGCTAGGGTCCGTCTCTCCATTCCCGTCGTCCGCCCGGAGGGCGGGCCGGGCGGCGTCACGGGGGTCCCCCTGCTCGAGCGAAGCCGAGAGCTCGGGGGAGCGTGCATGGCGTCGCCCGGCAGACGGGAATGGAGAGACAGGCCCTAAGGGCTGTCCATGTCCCGGAGGAAGCCGTGTGACAGTGCGGCCTGACGGACAGCCGCAGGCCGGTGGGCCGAATAGCCAATCCGCCCGTCGTTCCGCCCGGCCGATCCGGCCGTTGCCCGATCGATCCTCTACTCGGTCACCTGGCCGGGGAGCTTGGCGGCGAGCAGGTTCACCGGAGTGATCGTGGGGAAGGTGCTGAACAACTCGTCGGCACGGGCCTCGATCTGCTCACGCACCTTGCCCTGCAGGTGCGCCTCGCGGTCCTCCTCGGTCTGGAAGGCGTCGAAGATCCGGAAGGAGCTGGGGCCGAGCCGGAAGGAGAACCAGGCCAGGGTGCCTGGCTCCGCGTCGACCAGTGCCTTGGCGTCGACGAGGAACTGGGCCACGTCGTCCTCCTTGCCCGGCTTGGCCTCGAACTCCACGAAGAATCCGTATGAGGGCATGGTCACTTCTCCTGTCGGTTGAGGAAGTCCAGCACCACACCGCCGAACTCGTCGGGGTACTGGAAGAGGAAGGCATGGCCGGCACCGCTGTAGAACACCGTCCTGGCGGTCGGCAGCTTCTGGGCCATGGCGAAGGAGTTGCCGGAGTCGACCATGACGTCATGCGAGCCGTTGGCCACCAGGACCGGCAGCTTCAGCTCCTCGAGCCGGGACCAGGCCGAGCCCGTACCGCTGCTCCAGCGCTGGATGGCCTGGAGCTGGTGGGTCCACTGCTCGGGCGGGACGTCCGCCTTGGAGTGCTGAAGACGGGTTTCGAGCCGGGCGAGCGACTCCTTGCCGAGCCGCACGCCCTCGTCGGTGAGCCCGAAGAAGAGGTACAGGAACGCCTCCTGGGAGGGGACCGGTGAGGTCATGTACTCCACGACGCGCTGCTCCAGCTCCGGCGTGCCGGGCACGCCGCCCGGACCACTGCCGGCCACGATCAGCTTCCGGACCAGCTCGGGGTGGTCGAGCGTCACGAGCTGCGCCACGAAGCCGCCGACCGACCAGCCGAGCAGGTCGACCTCGTCGAGGCCCAGGGCTGTCAGGAAGTCGAACGCCGACTCCGCCATGCCCTCCATGGTCGTCGGTACCTCGCCGGTGCTCTCGCTGACGCCGGCGTTGTCGAAGATGATGACCCGCCGGTCCTGGGCGAGGACTTCGAGGAAGGCCGGGTCCCAGTGGTCGAGGGTGCCGCGGAAGCGCTGCAACAGGACCAGCGGGGGTACTGGCGCGGCTTTGCCGAAGTCCCGGTAGGCATACCGGGCCAGACGGCCCTCGACGTGAAGGGTGTCCGCGGTGTCGGAGATGTAGGCCATGAAGGCACTCCTAGTGGGTTTTATTTTGCTATCCACTCCAGTTAAGACCGGACTCCCCCTTTCGTCAAGCCGATGACCTGCTGAGTAGCATTTGACTACCCAGTAGGGTGTGGCTACCCTCGTGGCGTGAGAAGAGCCAGGACACCAGACCCCCGTGTGTGTTCCATCGACGCGGCGATGCGCATCCTGGGCGAGAAGTGGGCCCTGCTGGCCTTGCGTGAGATCGTCTTCGGCGTCCGCCGCTTCGACGACATCGTCTTCAACACCGGTGCCGCCCGGAACATCCTCGCCGGCCGGCTCAAGTCGCTCGAGGCTGCCGGGGTCATCACCAGACAGCAGTACGAGACCAGCCCCGCCCGCTACGAGTACGGCCTGTCCGAGGCGGGCGAGCAGTTGATCACGATCCTGCACACCATCCGCGACTGGGGTGACCGGTACGTCCGGACAGACCCGGAGAACATCGTCGCCTTCCGCCACAGCTGCGGTGCCGTACTGCATCCGGAGACCCGCTGCGGCGCGTGTGGTGAGGTTCTGGGCCCCTCGTCCGTCATCACGGCGGACCGCGACGTGCACCAGTCGGATCTCGCCGTGCCGGGTGGGGCACAGGCCTGACAGCCGCCCCGCCTGACGGTCGGCCCCTCGGCGGCGGCACCTGCTGTCCGCCGCCTCATCCTCTCCCGGCGACCGACGTCAGCGCCCGCCGAAGTCCAGCACCGGGCGTGGCTGTCCGGCCTTGAGTGCGTTCACGGCCGATGCCAGACCGGCCTGGGCGTCCTCGGTCTCGAACAGGGGCAGGGCGATGTCGAACATCGCCTCGTCGGCCGCAGCGGTTCCGCCCACGCGCCAGGCCCGCAGCAATGCCTTGTGTACGGCGTAGGCCCGGGTGGGGCCGCTGGTGAGCCGGTGCGCGAACGCCTTCGCCTCCTTTTCCAGCGCGGAGTCTTCAAGGACCCGGTTCACCACACCCGCCTCGGCCATGGCCGTGGCCGAGATCTGCTCCGACGTCAGGGCCCACTCGGAGGCGCGGGCCTGCCCCGCGCGCTGGGCGGCCCGGTAGATGCCGCCGAGCAGGGTGACGAGACCGAGCGACTGCTCGGGGTGGCCGAACCGCGCGCTCTGGGCGGCGAAGATGACGTCGGCGCGCAGCGCGAGTTCGAAACCGCCTCCGGCGCACAGGCCCTGCACGGCGGCGACGACCGGGATGGGCAGCCGTTCGAACTCGTTGAAGACGTTCATGTACCGCTCGAACAGCGTGCGCAGCTCGCGTACGTTCATGTCGGGCCAGTCCATGATGTCGCCGCCGAAGCTGAAGTCCGGCCCGTCGGCGCGCAGGAGGAGGGCTCGGGCGTCACTGGACGCTATGGCGGCCAGCGCTTCGGCGAGTTCCTCCACAAGGGGCTTGTCCAGGCGGTTCTGGGGCGGGTTTCGCAGCACCACGGTCGCCAGACGGTCGTCGATCGTGTATGTGAGACGGGGCATGAGGTCCTTCCAGGGGAATGAGCCGGCTGTCGGCGGCCGGGCGTGCGAGGGGATGAAGAAGCGGAACCGGCCGGCGTGTCAGCCCAGGTGGAGGGTGAACCAGTCGCGGGCGGCGGCGCTCGTCGTGGGGAATTCGGAGAGGTAGGACGCGAAGTGGCCCCCGTCGACGAGCTGCAGTCGCTTGGGTTCGAGGGCGCGCTCGTAGGCGGAGAGCATCAGATCCGTGAGGGTGATCGGGTCGTTCTTCGCGACGATCAGCAGCAGGGGTGTCGGCGAGATCCGGGAGATCCACGACCCGGGCTCGTACATGCGGGCTGCCATATTGGACCGGAGAGTGATCTTGTTCTCCCAGCCGTCTGGGGCGGTGCTCAGGTAGAAGTCGACGGCATCGGGAGCCCGGTAGGAGGCCGGCACCGACTGATCGGAGCTGACGACCGCCTGGGTGCGGGGCTCCTCGCCGCGGAACTGCGCGCGTTCGTCGGCGGAGAAGACCTCGTTCAGCTGGGCGACGGCGTCCGGAGCCACCCGGCGCAGCCCCTGCTCGTATCCGCTGATGGTGGGCACCTGAGCGACCACGCAGCGCAGCCGCCGGTCGGTGGCGCCCAGAACCAGTGCGTGGCCGCCGGAGTAGCTGGTCCCCCACACGCCGATGCGCTGCGCATCGACCTCCGGTCGGCTCTCCAGGTAGGAGACGGCCCGGCGCCAGTCCTTGATCTGCTGCCAGGGGTCGATGTCGTGGCGCGGTGTGCCGTCGCTGGCGCCGAAGTTGCGGTGGTCGTGGACCAGGACGGCGAACCCGGCCTGTGCGAACACCTCGGCGAACTGCGCCAGACGCTGTTCTTTGACCCCGGCGAAGCCGTGCGCCATCGTGATCGCCGGATGGGGGCCTGGTCCGCCGGGCAGGTAGAACCATCCGCGCAGGGTCAGTCCCGGCTCGGCCTCGAATTCCACGTCTTCGCGTGTGGCCATGGCGTATTTTCCGTTCCGAGAATCGTCAGTGGGCGTGGTGGAAGTGGCCGGGGTCGACGGTTGCGGCGAGGCGCTCGCCGAGCTCGGCGGAGAATCTCAAAGCCGCCTCCAGGGGCCGGTGGTGGATGGCCACATGGCTGATGCGGTCCTCGTCGTCCTTGGTGAGGACCGTGACGCCGAAGATCTCGTGGCCGCCGAAGGCGGTCGCCTCCCACTCCAGGTAGGTGCGCGGCCCGGCAGTGGTCTCCCGGATGAACTGAAGGGACTCGTAGATCCGGCTCGCCGCGCTCATCGTGGCCTTGACCTGGTCGCGTCCTTGGACGGGGATGGCCAGCACGCTCGCCTCCAGGACGATGTCCTCGGCGAACGCGGCGGCGAACGCGGTGTCGGCCTTGCCTGCGAAGGCGTTCCGCCAGCCCCGGCCGGGCGCCTGCGGCGTGCTGCCGGCCGCCGTGGGAAGACCGGTGACGAATGCCTCGATCCGGGCGGCGACCTCCGCGGGTGCCTCCACATGGGCCCAGTGGCCCGCGCCCTGGACGGCGAAGAACTCCGGTGCCCTGAAGCGGGGCAGCACGTGGGCCTTCACCAGTTCGTCGGTGACGAAGCCGTCGGCGGCGCCGCGGCCCACCAGGACGGGTCCCTGGTACTCGCTCGGCGTCTGCCCGCGCGGGTCTCCGTCGTTCCAGCAGTCGACCAGATCACGGACGACGGGTTGCGGGATCCGGGTGCCGGTCACGACCAGCCGGTCGAGTTCCGCCTCCGCCAGAGCGACGGACAGCTGCCGGCGTACCGTGCGCTGGCCGTCGGCGTCGCCGCCCAGCGAGCGGAACTGCTCGGCCGCCTCTGCGGGGAGGCCGACACCGGCCAGCGGCACGGGCGAGAGCAGTACCAGGCCGAGCGCGGGGCAGGAGTGGCCCGCTGCCACCAGTTCGGCGACGAGGGTCCCCATGCTCTGGCCCACGAGGACGAACGGTTTGTCCAGCGCCTCCACGACCGCTCCGACGTCCCGCGAGAAGCGGGTCAGGTCGAACGGCCCGCCGGAGGCGGTGCGGTCCCCGCTGCCGGCGAGATCGAGTTGGACGTACTCGAAGCCGGGTGCGGCCAGCGCGTCGATCACCCCGTCCCAGACGTACTGGTCGTCCAGGAAGCCGTGAACGAACACGAGAGCTGTGTCACCGGTGCCCCGGCGCCTGAAGCGGATGTCGGTGGCCGCCACCCGCTCCGTTCTCGTCAAACCCGCTGTCCGGGTCATGCCTTGGGCCCTTCGGTGAGGGTGGAGCCGGACGCGGACCACGCGTCGGTGTCGATGGGCGACCAGTCGGAGGCGTGTTCGTCGAGGCGGTGCATGCGTGTCTGTGCATGCCTGGCGACGAGGTCGTCGTCGAGTGGTGTGGTGAAGACGGTGTTGACCAGCGTGTACTCCGCCGCCAGGCGGCCGACGGACGGAATGGCGGCCGTGTCGACGCGTCCGCCCGGCAGGTAGAGGTCGTCGCGGATGTAGAAGCGCACCACTTCGCCCCACACCACGTGATCGAGGCTCCCCTCGACGGGCAGGATGCGCCGCAGCCGGCACTCGAAGGCGATGGGCGTGTCCTTCACCCGGCGCGGACGTACCTCCTGCGAGGCCTCGGTCTCCAGCTCCAACGCACTGAACTCGTCGACGTCGCTCTCGAACTCGAAGGCCGAACGGTGCAGATGGCCGGCTAGAGGCAGAGTGGCCGTGTTGACCACGAACTCACCCGTGTCGCGGATGTTGATGAACGTGTCCTTGAGCGTGACGCCGTCCGCCCGGGGCTGCAGGGAGATCGACAGCATGGGCGGCTTGCGGCCCACGGCCGTGAAGAAGGACACCGGTGCGAGGTTTCCCACGCCGTCGGCGGATTCCGTGCTCACCCAGGCGATCGCGCGGGGAATGATCCCCCCGATGAGGAGTTTGTAGGCCGACTTGGCATCCAGATCTGCGGCATCGACGAACATCTGTGCACCTTTCACGCTGATTCCCGCACAGCCCTGACTGGCCCACGGGACCTCCGGGGTGCCCTTTCCTGGTTCGTGTCCTTGGCCTGCGCTGCGGCGCAGCTGCGGCCTGCCGACGCCGTTGCGGGGGAACTGGCGGGGCACTTCGCGCTCACCCACGGAGTGTGAAATAACTGTATGAGCTACGGCTATTTCACGCAAGGTCGGGGGCAGTGTCCGACACGGCACCCGCCCCGGCCCGCGACCTGTGACACCCGCTCGCGGGCTCCTCGTGCGCGGCCCCGCCGGTACGAGGAGCCGCTGGCGGCCGGCGAACCGACGGAGGCCATCGCCGCAGGATCAGAGGCGGTCAACGCCGGGAAAGGGGTGGCACCACGTGCCGGGCATCACGCGCACAGGCGGCCGGACACCGGGAGCAGATCGTCGCCACCGCTTCGAGGATGTTCCGGGAAAGAGGCTTCGAGGTCAGCCTCGCGGAACCGACCGATGCGGTCGGACTGACGACCGGCGCCCTCTACCGGCAGTTCCACTCCAAGGAGGCCCTTCCCGGCGAGGCCACGGAACGCGCCTTCGGGGAACTGCGGGCGCTCCTGGCCGGGTTCGAGGCGGCGGGCGACGATGATCGGACCGCGGCCCGGGAGGCACTGATCGGCTACCACTTCTCGCCCGAGCACCGCGACATCACGGCGACCGGATGCCCCGCTTCCGTCCTGAGCGCGGACGTCTCCCGGCAACCTCCGGACTCCCGGGCCAAGGAGCAGTACATCCGCGGAGTCCGCGAGCCGGCCGGCCGGCTCGGAAACGCGGCACCGGACACAGCGGCGCACCCTCCCGCAGAAGAGGCCGACGACCCGGCAGTGCCCGACGACGCCCTCGCGACGCTCTGCACCATGGTCGGAGCGCTGGTGCTCGCCCGCGCGACGGCGGGTTCATCCCTGTCGGAGCGCCTTCCGGCAACGGCCCGCACCACGGTCTCGGCACCCGGCCGCCGGCAGTCACCCTCCGCAGCACCGGGCCAACTCCCGGGTCCCCCGGCACGTTCAGAATAGATAGTGCATGTAATCTATTTTTGGCCGAGGGGTCGCCGCACCCACACCACGTGGCCGGGCCGGCCCACCCCTCACCACGTGAAGGAGAAGCGACATGAAGGCCGTAATCGTCAGGCATCCCGGTGAAAAGGACGTACTGGAGGTCACCGATCTTCCGGATCCGGGCCGTCCCGGGCCGGGTGAGGTGCGGGTACGCATTCACGCGAGCGCCCTGAACTATCACGACAACATGGTCATGGGCAGCCCCGACACCCCGGTGGGCCATGTGCCGCTCGCGGACGGGGCGGGGGTGGTCGAGGCCGTGGGCGAGTCCGTCACGCACCTGGCCACCGGCGACGCGGTCTTCGCGCGCTTCTTCCCGGGCTGGCTGGCGGGCGGCCCGGTGATCGACCACTTCGGCACCACCCCTGGCATCGGTGTGCCCGGCTACGCACGAGAGGTCGTCGTCGCACCCGCCGTGCAGTTCGAGCGGGCCCCGCGCGGCTACTCCCACCTCGAAGCCGCCACCCTGACCGTGGCCGGGCTCACGGCGTGGGCCGCCCTGCACGACAACGGCGGCGTCAAGTCGGGCGACACGATCGTGCTCCAGGGCACCGGCGGCGTTTCCGTCTTCGCCCTGCAGCTCGCGAAACTCGCCGGCGCCACCACGATCGTCACCTCCTCGTCCGAAGAGAAACTCAAGCGCGCTCGCGCGCTCGGAGCCGACCACGTCATCAACTACCGGTCCCAGCCCGAGTGGGGTGAGCGGGTCCGAGAACTGACGAAGGGCAGCGGCGCGGATCTCGTGCTCGACGTGGGCGGCCCGTCGACCCTGCCCCAGTCCATCCAGGCGGTCCGCGTCGGTGGCCGCATCTCCGTGATCGGCGTACTGACCGGACTGTCCGGGGACATTCCGACCGGAGCCATCAACATGAAGCAGGTCAGGCTGAACGGCGTTCTCGTCGGCAACCACCAGCAGCTGGGCGACCTGGTCCGCGCGATCGAGGGATCCGGCCTGCGTCCCGTGATCGACCGGAAGTTCCCCCTCGAAGAGCTGGGCGAAGCGCTCCGCTACTTCACCTCCGGCGCACATCTGGGCAAGGTCGGCATCGAATTGTGAGAGTCACGGAGCCGCGGACACCGGTGGCCCGCGCTGCCGCCACCCGTCCTGACGGTTTCCCCCGGGGACCGGCCGCTCCGTCGGAGGCAGGGCGCGAGGAGGCGGCCACCGCGCACTCAGGCTCCTGTGTACCGAGGAGCGGGCCGGTGACCGGCGGCGGGAGCATGTGGCGCCCGTCTCGCGCCCACATATTGCACCGATCGGTCTCATTTCCTATTGTTCTCGTCAGGAGGGTTCTCATGGCACGGACCAAAAGCTTCGAACCGGCTTTCGCGCTCCAGCAGGCGCTGTTCGAGTTCTGGCGGGACGGTTACGAGCGCACCTCCACCGACGCCCTGACCGCCGCCATGGGAATCGGCAAGCGCAGCCTGTACGACACCTTCGGCACCAAACACGACCTCTACCTGCGCACGCTGACGACCTACATCGCGCACGCGGAGGAGTCCCACACACAAGCGGTCGAGGCCGCACCGGGCGGAGGACTCGCCGGCGTGCGCGCACTGCTGCGGTCCCGTGTGGCCCTCCCCGGCTGCCCCTCGGGCTGCTTCGCAGTGAACGCCGCGACGGAGCGCCCGGACGACCCGGACGTGCATGCAGCCGTCCATGGGTACTTCACTCGTTCCACCGACCGGATCGCCTGGCTCCTCCGCCAGGAGGACCAGTGGGCGGGTACCCGGAGGGAGCGGCTCGACCGCGCGGCGCAGGCAATCCACAACGGCTGGCTCGGCCTTCGCGTGCAGGCACGGCTGGGATCGCCGGACCCGGAGCTCGACGCGGCCGCAGACGATCTGCTGTCGCCTCTGCGCTGACCCACTCCGCGGCCGCCGCCCACCCCACCCCCCTTGCCCGGCCCCGCCGTTCGCACACCCACTTTCCGCACCGTTCGGTCTCAAATGATCTGTCCCGAGAAAGGCAACTGTCATGTCCTCATCGCCCTCCGCCTCACACGCCCGCACCCGCTCCAGGCACCCTTTGATACCGGTGGCGGCCATCGCCCTGGGCGCCTTCTCCGTGGTCGTCTCGGAGTTCATGCCGGTCGGCGCGCTTCCCCAGATCAGCGACGGAATGGGCATCAGCGAAGGCACCGCGGGCATGATGGTGACCCTGCCCGCTCTCTCCGGCGCCGTCGCCGCACCGGCCGCGACCGTCCTCATGCGGCGTCTCGACCGGCGGCTCGCCATCATCGGGCTCACCGTACTGATCGCCGTATCGTGCGTCCTGTCCGCCGCGGCAACCGGCTTCACGATGATGCTCGTGTCCCGGCTGATCCTCGGCATCAGCATCGGCGGGGTCTGGGCCACTTCCGTCTCCGCGGCGGCCCGGCTCGTTCCCGCACGGATCGTGCACACCGCGTCGTCGGTCGTCTTCGGTGCCATCGCGGTGGGGTCCGTGGTCAGCGTGCCGAGCAGCAGTCTCATCGCCACCCACGCCAGCTGGCGGATCACGTTCGTCGCGGCCGCGGCGGTCGCGGTCATCGCCGCCCTCGTCCAGGCGCTGGCGGTCCCGAAGATACCGGCCGCGGACCGGGTGACGACGGCCGACTTCCGTCCACTCCTGCGGTCGGTGCCCGCGAACGTCATCCTCGCCGTCGTCTTCCTCGTCGTGTTCGCCCAGTTCAGTGCCTACACCTTCGTCGTGTCCTACCTGCATGACGTCACAGGCCTCGCCGCCGGGCCGGCCAGCGGCCTGCTGCTGGGGTACGGCGTTCTGACGATCGTCGGCAACTTCGGCGGTGGCGCGCTCCTGGGGCGCAGCATCCGCCGCACCGTGATCGCCACCCTCGTCCTCGGCGTCGGCGGTCTCCTGGCGCTGAGCGCGGGCGGAACGGTGACGGCGCTCGTCTGCACGGGGCTTGCCCTGTGGGGGCTGGCCTGGGGCAACGCACCCGTGGCCCTGCAGCACTGGCTCCACACCTACGGGCAGGACAAGTTCTCTGCCGAGTCCGTCAACGCGACCTTCACGACCGTGGTGCAGGTGGCTGTCGCGAGCGGCTCGCTGCTGAGCGGCGTCGCCGTCAACACCTCCGGCGTCCGCAGCTCGGCCGTGCTCGGAACCGTCGCGAGCACGATCGCCTGCGTCCTCGCTCTCGGATTCATGGCCCTGTCCGCGCGTCGTGCGACGGCGCAGGAAGCGGTCGTCGCGGTCAGCCATGAAGAGGTCCGGGCTGCCGCCCAGGACTGACGCGTGCCGCGGGCCGGCGCCGCTCTCTGCCCCGGTCGGCGTCCGGCACTGGCCCGGCTGTCAGTCCCGGCACCACGACATGGCCGGAGCGCACCGCCCGGCGGATCGCTCCGGCCACGCTGTCGCGCGCGGCCCCTCACGGCATCGCCTGCCTCGGCTCCGGCCGCTCGTGCCTCGCCGCGGTGCGGCGCTTGCACCGTCCGCCGGTATGCACGGCGCGGACGCGACGAAGGCCCGGCCCGCGGTGGGCCGGGCTCTTCAGCGCCCCGTCAGCACTGCCGGCGGAGTTCGCGGCGCTCAGTCCTCGCGCGCATGTACCGCTCACCCGAGAGCGAACCGCGCCGACCCCCACAACGCTCCGCGGTTGATCCGGCCCGGGTGGATCTTGAGCATCGCCTCGTAGAGCTCCAGGACGGACTCCGCGTCCTGCTCCAGGCCCGCGAAGTCGTGGATGTAGGCCCGCGTTTCCTCGATGGCGGCCGCCGTGTCCGGCGCCTGGGGGTCCTTGTGGCCGGCCACGACCAGCCGCGGGTCAAGGGCCTCGATACGGTCGAGCGCCGCGAGCCATTCGCGCCTGCCCTCCTGGGCGGACTCGGCGAGGTACAGGTGGACGTTGTTGTACACGGCGTCCCCGGCCACCACCAGTTGCAGGGAGGGTATGTGCAGACACGTGGTGTCGTCGGTGTCCGTGTGCCCGAGCGGGACGGCTTCGAGCCGGTGTCCCTCGAGCTCGATGAATGGCTCGTCCATGGGCTGGGCCAGCACGAGGTTCTCGGGGATCTGGCCGGGGAATCGGGCGTTCCAGAAGGACTTCACGAAGTCGGGGTTCGCTTGCGTCCGCATGCGTCCGACCACATGCGGCAGGGCCAGTGCACGGGCCTTCGGGAACTTCTGGAGGATCTTCGCGAGTCCGAACCAGTGGTCGCCGTGTGCGTGAGTGATGTACACCGCCGTGAGCCGCTTGCCCCGGGCCGCCACCCACTCGCTCAGCGCGTCGGCCTGGGCGATCGTCATGAGCGGGTCGACGAGCACGGCGTCCCGTTCTCCCTGGATGAGGGTCGAGGAGATCGGCGACCACATCCGGCGGTCCAGGTCGGGCGGCAGATCCGTGACCGTCGTGGGGATCCCCGGGGCGACGAAGACCTCGTACGTCAGTTGGCCGTGCGGCATGGGAGCTCCCTTGTTCGGTCGGAGGCGGGGAAGGCGGCCGGGCAGCAAAGAGCGCCAGACGATCGAGCAAGAGCGTTATAGTCAAACTGCTTTTGCTTATTACTTTGTACTTGTGCGCACGTCTTCACGCAAGGCCGGCCACCACCGCCGCCCCACCAGGGCCCCGGCGCGGACCGCCGGACGAAGCCGGAGCCCCCGCCGCCGCACCCCGTCCCGAACGCCACCGCAGCCCTCGCAATCCCCGAAGGGCAAGTGAGGTAATTTGTGAGAGAGCTACGCCTATTTCCGCCTCACGTTCAGCCGCTGCTGGAGTCGTATTCCTCATGACATGGGCCGCCACCGACCGGTACGACATCGAGCCCGCCCCCGACGGGCTCGCCCTGGTCCAGGACCTGCTCAACACCTTGTCGGCCGACAAACCCCGGAAGGCAGATCTCCTGCTGGACCGCGAGGACGCCCAGGCCTGGCTGGACACGGTCTGGCGCGACCGTAACCCGATGCGGGACCAGTCGCCGATCCAGCTCGACAGCGACGATGTACAGCGCCTGCACACCTTCCGCGACGGGCTGCGCGACTGGCTCACCAAGGCCGGGGAAAAGCCGGCCGGCGAGCACAGCCCGCTCCCGCAGGTTCCGTTCGACGCGGCCCTCCGGCTCGACCCTGACGGCACCGTCCAGGTGGAGCCGGCCGGCAGCGGCTGGCAGGTGGTGGTCTCACTGGTCCTGATCGAGATGCTCCATGCCCAGCGGGCCGGCACCTGGCGGCGGCTGAAGGTCTGCCGCAGCGAGCGGTGCCGAGTGACGTTCTTCGATCGGTCACGAAACAACAGCGGTGTCTGGCACGACGTACGCAAGTGCGGTCACCCCGCGAATCTTCGCGCCTACCGCGCCCGCCGGCGCACCCCTGAGCAGCCGGGCCTCCGGCACTGAGGCGGGTCCCGCCGCTGTCGCAGAAGTCGATTCGCGCACGGGCCGCCGAGAGCGGCCGTACAGCGGGACCCACGGCCCGGCTCGCGACGGCTCAGAGCGGAGCGTTGTCCTGGCCGGGCTGGAGCAAACTGCCGAAGACCATGCGGAAGAACGTGCTGAACGCCTCGTCCGGGGCGACCACACCGCGCGGCGACGAGAGCGCCCTCCCAGGCACACGGGATGAAGAGAGCGGCCGACTCGGGATCGAGCCCCGCACGCACCGCTCCGCTGCGCACCGCTTCGGCAAGGACCTCGGTCGGCGCCGCCCGCCATCGCCCCCAGGCAGTGTTCAACTCCACCGCGCGGCACCTTACTGTGGTCTGCCATCTCGCTCCCGAAGCCGCCGGAGAGGCAACCACGGGTGATGTGATGCTCCACCTGTTCGTCACGCAGAAACTCGAAGTACCGAGGCAGCCGCCCCAGGGGCGCCACGCCGGATCGCTCAGCTCCACCAGCCGGCGCGTCTGGCCGTACTGCCGCAGCACGATGGCCGCCGGCTCCTCCTTGCTCGCGAAGTGGTTGCGGCAAGAGCCTCTGGGGGCCACCGGCGGCGACAGCGATGTCATTGACGCCGGTCGCGTGGTAGCCCTTGGCATGGAACCGGTCCACCGAGGCGGTCACGATGACCGTGCGCTGGCTGTGACCGGCCAATTCCCATCTCCTCGTGCCTGAGACGCGCACAGCCCCTCTCGCCGGATTTGCGGCCTGTTGCACGCGACCGACCGGGCGGGCGGGCGGGTCCATGGCTCGGCGCTCCCGCGCCCGGTGCACCGATCCGCCCGCCGGGACCCGACGTCAGCGTTCGCCGGGGAAGGCATCGCCGAACATGGGCATCCCGCTCAGGGATGTCCCACGGGTGGCTTCGTCCTGCAGTACATCCCAGTGCTCCTGGAGGCGTCCGTTCCTGATGCGGAAGATGTCGACAGCCACCGAGGCCGTGGGCTGCTCATTCCCGGAGTAGCGGCTGTGCAGCATGACCAGGTCGCCGTCGGCGCAGATGAATCCCGCTTCGTGCCTCAGCCGCGGAAGTGCCTTGACCAGGTTGAACAGTCCGTCCCGGCCGGGCGCGATGATCGCACTGTGCTGGATGTAGTCCGGGGCCCAGAACGTCTCGGCGGCCGCGAAGTCACGTTGGTTGAACAGCACGTCGAGCGCTTCCAGGACCATCGCCTTGTTGGCTTCGTGTCTGCTGGCGGACATCACTTCTCACTCGCTTCCATCGATGGGCGGGGTTGGTCATGCCGGTGGGTATCCGCGGCCGGCCCGGACGCAGCGGCCGGCCGGGAGCTCGCCCACGACGCCTCATACGGCGCGGCTCAGGGCCTCGAACACGGCATCGGTCAACGTCACCAGAGCCGCGGCGGCGTTCTCCTCCACGTGAGCGACCTTCGAGGTGCCGGGGATCGGCACCATGACGGGCGATGCCCTCAGCAGCCACGCCAGCGCCAGCTGGGACGGGCTGACCCCGTGCTCCTTCGCCATCCCGTCCAGCGGTCCGCCCGGACGTGCGAGCCTCCCCGTGGCGATCGGAAACCACGGGATGAATGCGAGGTTCTCCCGCTCGGCGTACTGCACCACGCCCTCGGCCGCGCGGTTGGCGAGGTTGTAGTGGTTCTGCACGGAGACGACAGGCGCGATGCGCCGGGCCTGCTCGAGCTGCTCGACACTCACCTCCGACAGGCCGATGTGCCGGATCTTCCCCTCCTTCCGAAGCCGCGCGAGCTCCCCGACCTGATCGGCCAACGGCACCTGCGGGTGGACGCGGTGCAGTTGGTAGAGGTCGATGCGTTCGACGCCGAGGTGACGCAGACTCAGTTCGGCCTGCTGCCGCAGGTACTCGGGACGTCCCAGCGGCCTCCAGCCGTCCGGGCCCGATCGGCTCAGGCCGCTCTTGGTCGCGATGACCAGCCCCCCGGGGTAGGGGTGAAGCGCCTTGCGGATCAACTGCTCACTGACGAACGGACCGTAGGAGTCCGCGGTGTCGATGAAGTTGACACCCAGGTCAACGGCTCGACGCAGCACACGGACGGCTTCCTGCGGGTCCGGGGTTCCCACACACACGCCGGGGCCGGTCAGCTGCATAGCGCCGAAGCCGAGCCGGTTGACAGGGAGATCCCCTCCGAGTCGGAGGATCCCCGCGGCGTCAGCGGGACGCGAATCTGCGGATACCATGATCGATTTTCCCTTTCGGAAAAGCCGCCCGCAACGATGGGAGGCGACGTCCGCGGACGGGCCGGGCCACCGCGCCGGCCACCGTCACACTCCCACACCCTAACCGATCTGACTTTTGTTTTGCACAGTCAGATCTGGCGTGTACATTGCTGACTATGGGAAACAGAAGCTAGCAGGGGGTGCCGGAACGCAGGACTTTTTCACGTCCGACAGCACCGCACCCTCAGGAGCCACGGCCTCATCCCTCGCGGCCGCCCCACTGATGCACGAGCTCTCGCATCAGGCTCCCGGTTCCCCACTTCCGCATCCCTGCCCCCCACGATCGCGAGAGCCAATGGCACTCAGAAGGGACATCGCAATGACCACCCAGGACGACCGACTCTTCCTCATCACCGGAGCCACCGGCACGACCGGAGCCGAGACCGTGCGGCTCCTGCTGGAGCAGGGGCACCAGGTACGTGCCCTCGTACACCGGGAGGATGACCGCTCCCACGTGTTCGCGGCCGCGGGCGCCGAGATCGTCGTAGGCGACCTGCTCGACTTCCACGATGTGAGCGCAGCGATGCGCGGGGTCAGCGGAGCGTACTTCTGCTACCCGATCCATCCCGGCCTCCTGGACGCCACCGTCGTCTTCGCCCAGGCCGCCACCGAGGCCGGCGTCACGTCCGTGGTCAACATGTCCCAGATCTCCGCCCGCCGCGAAGCCGTCAGCGACGCGGCACGCCAGCACTGGCTCGCAGAGCGTCTGCTCGACCGCACCCCGCTGCTCACCACACACCTGCGGCCGACCCTCTTCGCCGAGTGGATCAGCTGGTGGTGGGGGCGGCAGGACGACGAGGGCGTGCTGCGGCTTCCGCTCGGTGCCGGTCGGCACGCCCCCGTCGCCGGCGTGGACCAGGCGCACGTCATCGCCGCAGTCCTCGAGAACCCCGCGCCGCACGACCGGCAGGCCTACTCCCTGCACGGGCCGGTGGAGATGGACCACCACGAGATCGCCGAGGCGATGTCCCGCGCTCTGGGCATTCCGGTCACCTACGAACCCACCGAGGTGGAGGAGTTCGCGGAGGGACTGGCCTCCCTGGGCAAGCCGGCCCACCTGATCCAGCACCTGAGCAGCATCGCGATCGACTACCGCAACGGGATCTTCCAGGGCACGAACAACCTCATCGAGGTCATCGGCAACCGCACTCCCCTGACCGTCGAGGAGTTCGTCACCGGCCGCAAGGACGCCTTCGCACAGAACGGCTCGCACTTCGTTCCCATCAAGACGAGCTGAAGGCTGCCCCTGAGGCCTGGCCTTCGGGGTTTCCCGCAGGCCGCATCGACGGCCGGGGACCAAAGGGGACGCCGAGGTCCTCGGGTCCCCGGCCTCCGATGCGCCGCGGAGAGCGGCAACGGTTGCGGCCGACGGGCGCGGCGCGCCGACCGTCGTGGTGTTCGCCGGCGAACAGATGCACGGTCACCTGCGGGCTTCCGCTGTGTGGGCAGGCGTTCGTCACGAGTTCTGTGACGATGAGCGCGAGGGCTTCAGCCGCCGGTCCTCCCTGGCGCCAGGCGTGCACTGTTCTTCTGGTGAACGCGCGCATGGCGGGCACCGCGGCGTCGGTGGCAGCCATCGGGCAGATGGCTGACGTCATACCCGTGGCTGCGGGTGGCCGCGCAAGCAGAGGGCTGGTGCTCATGACGTCCCATCTCCCCGGGACCAGGGCGTGTCTCTTTTGATCGGTTGGTCAGTTGATCGGATGTGTCTGTCCGATTAGTGATCACTGATGCGATGTGGGACCGGATCGAGCCACTGATGCCGGCTGATCCGGTCCGCGGTCGGCAATGGGCCGATCACCGCCGAACCCTGGAAGCCATCGCGTGGAAGTACCGCACCTGCTCGCCCTGGCGGGACCTTCCGGACGAGCTCGGCCCGTTCCAGACTGCTCATAAACGGCTGATCAGGTCGCCCTGGACGGCACCTGGGAACGCATCCTCGCCGCAGTTCTGGCAGCAGCCGACGCTGATGCCGACATCGGCTGGACCATCTCGGTGGACTCCACCGTCTGCCGGGCTCATCAGCATGCCGCCGGTGCGAGGGAGAAGGGGCGCCGGACCGGGCTGAGCCCGAGGATCACGCCCTCGGACGCTCCCGCGGCGGCCTGAGCACGAGAGTCCACCTCGCCGGCGACAACCGTGCACGGCCCTTGGCCATTCGTGTCACCGCAGGCCAGGCGGGCGACGCCCCTGCCTTCGAGACCGTCATGGCAGGCATCCGCGTTCCGCGAAGCGGACCCGGACGACCCCGAACCCGGCCCGATGCCGTCCTGGCTGACCGCGCGTATTCATCCCGCGCGATCCGCAATCACCTCCGACGACGCGGAATCCGCGCTGTCATCCCCCAGCCGTCCGACCAGGTCGGCCACCGGCTGCGGCGAGGCCGCGACGGAGACCGCCCACCGGCCTTCGACGCCGAGGCCTACAAGCAGCGCAACGCCGTCGAACGGTGCATCAACCACCTCAAACAACGGCGCGGCCTGGCCATGCGAACGGACAAGCTCGCCATCGCCCACCAGGCCGCACTCCACCTCGCCACCATCCTCATCTGGACAGCCGCGTGACCGCCGAAGCACCTTGCCCGCGAAGATGGCCGCATGAATGGCCTTGTGGAGTTCCTCATCGCACGCATCAACGACGACAACCACGCCTACGCCTACGTGGCCGGCACCCTGGGCGGCGAGGCCCTTCTCGACAGCCACCTCCCCATGCTCGACCTGATCGAGCAACTGGCGAACGACTACAAAGCCATGGACCCCTCCGACTCCCGCTCGGCCGGCCTGGCATACGCGCTGCGAGTCCTTGGCCAGTCATACACCGAACACCCCGCCTACCAGCAGGAATGGCGCCCATAGCCTTTCAAATAGCCTTTCAAGGAGACAGCCCCTGAATCCAATGAGGTCCTGGCGATGAGCCGAGATGATGGGCACGGTGGGCCCACGTCGATCAGCAGCCCAGTGAGGGGGCGTCCCTCGGATGGCGGGCCCCCGGCCGGCTCGGGGGTGGGCCGGCCGGGGCCGATCGGGGGGAGGCACGCGGAGGGCTGGTCCTTGGGCCTTTCTCCGTCCTGAGTGAGGTCAACCACGCATCAGTCCGCTTTTCGCACCGTGCGGTGGGAGGGCCGGTCGACCTGAGAGAAACGGGGCAGCGCCGGCCCTTTTACGGGGCGGAGAAGGTGGCCCACTGACCGACTGTACGGAAGCCCAGGCACTCGTACAGACGTCGGCCCGCCTCGGTGGTGTGGAGGTACGCGGCCCGCGCCCATGACCCGCCCTTCCCTCAGCATCCGCTCGGTCATCACCCGCGCGTAGCCGCGTCTGCGGAAGAGCGGAAGCTGCCATCAGGGTGGGCGAGGCGACCTCGGTGAACACGTGCTGCGGCACTCCGAAACCGGCGGCAAGCGTCGCGCTGAACACCTTGTGATCGCTTGCCCGGGCGCGCCGCACCCCCGCTGAAGCCCCGCGCGTCGGCGTCGGCTCGTTGCTGGTGAACGGTCTGAGCATGAACGGCTGTTGCGACCGGACAGTCAGCCCGTGGTGCTCGGCGACCTCCACCATGACGGTGGTCGGCTCGCCGCGTATCTGGATACTCCACGGGACGGTGGTCAGTTCCCTGGCCGTCAGGGCGGCCAGTTCAGCGATCCCGGCGGCATCGGGACGAGCAGCCACGTTGAGCATGCCGTTCAGGGCGGCCACGGGGCCCCGGTGGCTGCCGGCACGCTCCGCTCTCGCCGCGTTCGGCCGGCACGCTCATGTCGTAGGAACCCTCCTTCGGGCTCGGGCGACCGCCAGGTCACCGGAGGCCGTACCCGCCCCGTCACGGCCTCCCGGGACGCTGCCCGGGAGGGGCGGCCGGGAGGCTGTGACGGGCCCGGTGATCAGTGGACGGTGGTGTGTGCCGCGTCCTCGATCACGTGGGTGACCGTGCCGGGGTTGGTGAGCAGGACGTCGTGCGGCGCGTCGACCTCACTCGTGTGCGAGTGGGCGCGCCGCGCCATGAAGCGCTCCGCGGCCGGCGGGATCAGGTGGTCGTCGCCGGCCACGAGGTACCAGGAGGGGATGGTCTTCCACGCCGGAGTGCCGGAGGGCTCGCCGAGCGCCTGGGGGGTGACGGGCCGCTGGGTCGCGGCGAGCACGGCGGCCTCCTGAGTGCTGCGGCCGTTGCTGAGGAAGACGTCGCGGAACTTGTCCGGCTTGATGTAGAGGTCGACGTTCGTGGCGCCGTTCTGCGCGAAGGGCACCGGGTTCAGCGCCGTCGGGATGGAGGCGTTCGGGTCGTCGCTGAGGTGGCTGCCGGGGAACTTCGCGGTCAGCGCGGAGGCGGTCTCGTCCTTGTCGGGGGCGAAGGCCGCCAGGTAGACGAGGGCGGTGACGTGCGAGTTACCGGCGGCGGCCTGGGTGATCAACGAGCCGCCGTAGGAGTGGCCGACGAGCACGATCGGGCCGTTGACGGTCTTCAGGTAGTCGGCGAGGTAGGCGGCGTCGCTCGACAGGCCGCGCAGCGGGACCGCGGGAGCGGCGACCGGGTAGCCGTCGTTCTGCAGCCGCTTCGCCACGCCCTTCCAACTGGAGGCGTCGGCCCAGGCGCCGTGCACGAGGACCACCGTCGGCTTGGGTGTCTGCGGGGTGGTGGCGTCGGCCGTCTGGGTGAGCACCCCGGTGGCCGCAAGGCCCGCTGCCGCAGTCGCGGCCGCCGCGATGGTGAAGGAACGACGGTTCATGACGTGAGTACTTCCTTGTGTGATTGAGGGCAGAGGCCGGGCAACTCCGGCCTCTGTGCCGGGAAACGCCGGGGCTGTCAGGTGAGCGGCGTTTTGAGGAGCAGTGCGCGGTTGAGGGCCCAGTCCATGGCGTAGTCGGCGACCTCCCGCCAGCCGTCCTGGCCGATCGTGAGGTGGGACCGGCCGGCGAACTCCTGGTAGTCGGTGAGTGCCGCGGACTTGCGATACAGGCGGGCGTTGGCCCGGTTCACCTGGGGCGGCACAATGTGGTCCGCGCCGCCCGCGATGAACAGCAGCGGTGCGCGCCTGTCGTTGCGGAAGTCGACACGGGTGACCGCCCGCGGAGTGAAGTTCGCGAAGGCGCCCTGGAAGAGCACCCGGGCCGAACCGGGCACGTGGTAGCGGTCGTAGGCGGCCAGTGACTCCTCTTCGCTGAGGGTGTTGGCGAACGCGTAGTGGAACTGCCGGGGGGAAAGCCCCATCGCCTTGCCCTTGTTGGCCGGGCTCCGCAGTACCGGCCAGGTGGAGCGGAGCGTGGACAGCGGCAGGGGCAGCACCCCCTTGACCGCCGCCGAGTCGATGGCCACGCCTGCGGCGCCCAGGCCGCGGTCGAGGAGCAGCTGGACGATGGCCCCGCCGAAGGAATGACCGATCAGGAGGGCGGGTCGGTCCAGGTTGCGCACGATGGCCTCGTAGTGGTTCACCACCTCCTCCAGGCCGATGCCGGCCATGGGCGAGGGGTCCAGTCTCAAGTCCTCGACCTCCCCCTCCACTCCGGGCCAGGCCGGAGCCAGTACCCGGAGCCCCTGGGCGGTGTAGTGCGCGACCCAGTGCTCCCAGCTGCGAGGAGTCACCCACAATCCGTGGATGAGCACCACCGCCGGGGCGTCGTGGGCATCGTTGATCATGTCGGACTCCAAGAGGGAGAACGTTGTGTCTCCCTAGGACGCTAGGCAGGCGCGGTACCCCGAGTCAAGGGCGAGTAAGGCAAATATGGTTTGATTCTCAAACTAACCCTACAACGGCCTGACCGAAGCCGGCGTCCGCCGCCGTGAACGCATGAACACGAAGAGGAATCCGACATGTCCGATCTTCTGGATCACGCCCTGCATGCTCACGGCGGTCTCGACCGCTGGCGACAAGTTGGGTCGATTCACGTACGGGGCTCCGTGGGCGGGCTCCTGTGGGGCTCGCGCGGACAGGAAGGGATCTTCGCCACCGCCGACTTCACCCTCGACGTACGGCGCCAGCACCTCGTCTACCACGATTTCACCGGGCCCGGACTGCGCGGGGTGTTCACTCCCGGCCGGGTGTCGATCGAGGATCGCGCGCGCAACGTGCTCACGCAGCGCCGTTCCCCGCGCATGGCCTTCACCGGACACGGCCCAAACTCTCCGTGGGACCAACTGCACGCCCTGTACTTCGGGGGCTATGCCATGTGGAACTACCTGACCACCCCCTTCCTGTTGACCATGCCCGGTGTGCAGGTGGAGGAGCTGGAGCCGTGGGAGGAGGCCGGTGAGAGATGGCGCCGGCTGCGCGCGGTGTTCCCCGATGACATCGCCACGCACAGCAGGGAGCAGGTCTTCCACTTCGACTCCACCGGTCTGCTCCGTCGGCACGACTACGCCGCGGAGGTTCTCGGTGCTGCACCGGCCGCGCACTACGGCGATGCCCACAAGGAGGTCTCCGGTCTGGTCTTCCCCACCCGCCGCCGTGTCGTCCCCGTCCGCAAGGACGGCCTCTCCGTACCGACGCCGGTTCTCGTCGCCATCGACCTGACACAGATCACCGTCCGCTGATCAGGAGCCGGGCCAGGTCGGGGGTTCGGGCGAGCAGTCGAACCCCGTGGGCCTCGGCGCGTGAAGCCTCGGGTGCCGCGGCCACGGGAAGCCGAGCATCCCGGACCGGCCGACCGACACCTCCACGGACATCTGCACCGGACAGGCCCCAGGATGCACGGCCTGGGCCTGTTGGCCACCCCGCTCGCCCGGCCGACGGCATCTCGGTGTCCGACCACGCCCTGGCCCTCATGGGCCGGGATCCGCGGTGGAGCCCGGAACCGGCGCAGAGGCGTCGCGGAACACCGGACCGACGGCCGACCGCGGCCTACCGCCCGGACGGGCACCATGACCGGCAGACCCTCTGGCTTCCATGATTGACAGTCAGACCATCCAGGGCTAGCTTTTGCTTCTTAAAGCCAGGCGGGGGCGACACCCGTGGGCCGGACGCTCAGGTACGAGCGGGAAGGCCCCGCCGCGGCTGCCCGGCTATGAACGGCGCCGCCGGTTCGGGGTCACAGATGAATCCGTGACGACCCAGGTCCGGGGCATGCCCGACCGCACGGAGGACGCCTTCCAGGCCCTGCTGGAACAAGGCCGGCGCGCGGGAGAGATCAGCACCACACGTGATGCGAAGGCGCTGGCCGGCCTGCTGCTCAACACGGTGGCCGGCATGCGGCTCCATGGGCCGTGTCGATCCGGGGCCCGACCCGCTCGCGTGAGTGATCGACACCACCATCGGCCTGCTCTGACCGCACTCGCGCGACAACGGCCGGGACAGGTGCACCCACACCCAAAATTTTGTACCGCTTTCAAGAAAAGGATGTCTTCATGGATCTGAAGCTCGCCTCCAAGACTGCCGTCGTCACCGGCGCCAGCCGCGGCATCGGACTGGCCACGGTCAAGACACTCATCGCCGAGGGCGTCCGCGTCATCGGCGCCTCCCGCACGATCACCACCGAACTCAAGGAAACCGGCGCCATCGGAGTGGCCGCCGACCTCTCCACCGCGGAGGGTGCACACACCCTGGTCGAGCAGGCGCTGGCAGAACTGGGCGGAATCGATCTGCTCGTCAACAATGTCGGCGGCGGCGACGACCTGGCTGTCCAGGGCTTCCTCGGCACCGACGACGAGAAGTGGACGTCCATCCTCGACATCAACCTGCTCAGCACGGTCCGGGTCACCCGGGGCGCCCTGCCCAGCCTCGTGTCGCGCAGGGGCGCCATCGTGAACGTGTCCACGGTCGCCGCTCGTCTGCCGAGCCTCGGCCCGGTGGCCTATGCCGCCGCCAAGGCCGCGGTCACCGCGCTCGGCAAGTCCCTCGCGGAGGAGTTCGGCCCGCAGGGCGTCCGCGTCAACACCGTCTCCCCCGGCTTCGTCCGCAGTTCCATCTACGACGGCCCGGAGAAGTTCGGCGGCCGGATCGCGGCGGCCTTCGACATGGACATCCCCACCTTCCTCAGGCAGGCGCCCGGAGCGCTGGGCATCACCACTGGCCGGTTCGTCGAGCCCGAGGAGATCGCGTCCGCCGTCGCCTTCCTCCTGTCCGACGCCGCGGCCAGCATCACGGGTGCCGACTACCTGGTCGACGGCGGCCAGCACAAGGCGGTCTGACCGCCGCATGCGCGGGCGGCGGTCAGACCGCCACCATGTCCGCACGACCGGATACGAGCGCTTTTTGCCAGGAGCGTACGATTGACTTGACGTCAGTCATTCGGTCGTGCGGACAGGCGCGACGACAAAGGAGCGCCGATGGGAACCCCCGCCACCGCCACCGCCAAGAGGAAACGGGTCGCCAAGCCGCCGGAGGAGCGCCGCAAGGACATCCTCGACGCCGCGGCCGAGGTGTTCGCCCGTAAGGGCATCGCCGACGCCAGGATCGAGGAGATCACGACCCTCGCCGAGGTCTCCAAAGGCACATTCTACCTCTACTTCAAGACCAAGGACGAGGCGGCCGCCGCCCTGTGGGAACGCCACATGGACGACTTCGCCGGCGTCGGCGCGAAGATCCTCGGCGATATGGACGTGCCCCTGGGCAGCCGGCTCGTGGACGTCCTGGAATCCCTCTGCCGGTTCGCGCTCGACCACGCCGACCTCCACCAGGTCCTGTACGACGGGGCGGGCGCCCAGGAAGTGCACGCAGCCGCCAACGAACGTCTGATCGGCATGATCGCGGCCGCCGCACAGGAGGGCGTCCAGAGCGGCGAAGTCACCTGCCGGCAGCCGGACATGATGGCCCGGGCACTTTTCCACGGGTTCTGCGGGGCCGTCACGGACGCGATCACCGGCTTCGCGCCCCTCTCCCACGAGGAAGTGGTGACGGCCTCGGGTCACATGACCCGTGCCGTGTTCGGGCTCAAGGAAACCGGGCGCGGATAACCTCGCACCCGGCACCAGGGATGTAATCGGCTCCTCACCTGCGGGGGCGGCCGGCAGTCGTCTGCCGGCCGCCCCCGCAGGCGTTCGGCCCGCCGTGCGCCTGCCGATCCCCACGGCCGGGGCATCACTGGGACGCGCATCACAGCACCTTCCAGAACCGCGCGAATGACTGCCGGTCAGTCACTGGTAAGCTGACTTCACAACCTGCAAGTCAGCAGGTGTCGAAGCCGCCGCCCTCTCGTGCGGCCTGTCCCTGAGGTCACCATGTCCCACGCGAAGTACCCCGCCCCGCCGTTCGACCGCGAGCTCAAGCCCGTCCTCGATGTCGTTCTGCAGTCCTTCAACTCGTCGCTGTACCCCGAGGACATCCCGGCACTGCGTTCCGGCGGCTTCACGCCCGGCGTCGAGGAGCTCATCAAGGACCGTCCGATCGAGCACTTCGAGCGCACGATCCCCGGTCCCGAGGGTGCCCCGGACCTGCTTGTCTCCGTCTTCCGCCGCACCGACCACCGCACCCCCGGCCCGGGCTTCTTCTTCACCCACGTCGGCGGGCTGATCTTCGGCGACCGCTTCGTCGGGATCGCACCGATCGTCGACTACGTCGAGCAGCTGGACGCCGTCGTCGTCACGGTGGAGTACCGGCTGGCCCCGGAGAACCCGGCTCCCGCCCAGGTCGAGGACTCCTACGCCGCTCTGAAGTGGACCGCGGAGCACGCCGAGGAGCTCGGCTTCGCCGCGGACAAGCTGATCGCGGTCGGCGGCAGCGCGGGCGGTGGCGTGGCGGCCGCCGTCACGCTCCTGGCCCGGGACAAGAACGGCCCTTCCCTGGCCGGCCAGCTGCTCATGTACCCGATGCTCGACGACCGCAACGACACGGTCTCCAGCCACCAGATCGACGGCATCGGCGTCTGGGACCGCAACAGCAACCTCACCGGCTGGAACGCCGTCCTGGGGGACCGCCGCGGCACCGACGACGTCTCCCCCTACGAGTCTCCGAGCCGGGCCACCGACCTCTCCAACCTGCCGCCCACCTACATCGAGGTCGGCAGCGCGGAGGTCTTCCGTGACGAGAGCGCCGCGTACGCCTCGTCGATCTGGGCGGCCGGTGGTTCGGCCGAACTGCACATCTGGGCCGGCGGTTTCCACCTCTACGAGCTCGTCGCCGCGGACACGGCCATCGGCGTCGCGTCCCGTGAGGCCCGCACCAACTGGGTGCGCCGCACGCTGGGCCTCTGAGCGGCTTCCGCCCCTGCCACGGGCGGGAGGGTGACGCCCAGGGCTCCAGTACGGCCGACCAGGGGTCGGACAACGTCCCTTCGTGAACAGCGGACACCAGGTACGCATGCACCCGCTGCTCCAGGGGCGGCGGCAGAAACAGGATCCGGGCGGGTGGCCGGCCTCAGCAGAGACCGGCCACCCGCCCGGATCTCCGCCGCCTGCACAGGCGGCAGCAAGACGGCCAAGCAGGGGCGTCGCGGGGCGGGCGGTGGCTCCGAGCGATTCAACGCGAGAGGTCGGCCGCCGCGCCGACGGCCCCGACCGGCTCCGGTCCGCCGGTACCTCGAGCCTGTACCGGAAGGCAGACGATCAGCCCGCTGACCAGGCCCACCGCGCCGAACACCCACCACACGTGCGGGAAAGCACCGACAGCCTGCGCCGGCCCGGAATCCCCGACGACGGCCACGAACAGACTGATACCTAGCACGGCACCCAGTTGCCGGAAACTCTGACTCACGGCGGAACCCGTCCCGCTCCTGTGGTCGGGCAGTGACGCGACCGCGACGCCGGCCTGGACAGGCAGCGTCAGACCGATACCGGCACCGGTCAGCAGCACGGCGGCCAGCCAGTGCGTGGCCCAGTGGGGCGAGGCGCCGACTCCGACCGCGAGAAGCGCGGCCCCGGCCATCCAGGTCACACCACCGAGAAGAAGAACGGGCCGGAACCCGATCCGCGCCGCCAGGCCGCTGGTCGGACGGGAGATGAACGCCACGAGCAGCGGCCCCGGGGCGCCGGCCAGAGCAGCCCGCAGAACCGAATACCCCCAGACCTGCTGCAAGAAGATGACGTTGTTCAGCAACATCCCGAAGAAAGACACGGAGAACAGCAGCATCGCCAGGTTCATCAGGCTGAACTGCCGGTCGCGGAACAGCGACAGATCGATCACCGGCCGGGCCGCCGTCGCCGAGCGCCACAACAGCAGCGGGGTCAGCACGACGGCCCCCGCGAACGCGGCGATGACGACAGCCGAACTCCAGCCCCGGGTGGGGCCCTTGATGACGGCGTAGCTCAAAGCAGCGGGAACCGCGGCCACCAGCACCACGGCCACCGGATCAGGGATCCCCCGGCATGCGGATCGCGGGACTCGCACAGGATCCGCACACCGAAAACGATCACGGCCGCGCAGATCGGCACGTTGACCAGGAAGAACCAGCGCCAGGACGCGTACTGCGTCAGCAGTGCGCCGAGCGTCGGCCCGCAGGCCGCAGCGGCGGCACCCATTGCCCCCCCCAGGTGCCGACCGCGACATGCCGCCTGGCTCCGGGAAACTCCGGCAGGACCAGAGCCAACGACGTGGGGACGACAAGGGCCGCGAACACCGCCTGGAGCGCCCGGCCGGCGATGAGCACACCGGGCGTGGGGCGAGCCCGCACAGCGCGCTCATGAGGGCGAACCCGCCGAGACCGATCAGGAAGATCTTCTTGCGGCCGTAGCGGTCCGCCAGACGGCCGGCGGGGACGAGGATCGCTGCGAAGGCCAGGCTGTAGGCGTTGAGGACCCACGCCAGCTTGCTCGTGGTGGTGTCAAAACTGCGGCTGATCGTCTCGAAGGCCACGTTGACGATCGTGGTGTCCAGGAAGACGGCGAACACGCCGAAGCTGCTGAGCGCGAGGATGCGCGACGGGCTGTGCCCCGCGGTCCGTACGGGCCGCGGCGGATCGCCGTGCCGGGACAGCGAGGTGGCGGGTTCCGGTGCGGACATGGCGTCCCCCTGAGTGCGAAGAACCTGCTGACGGGGCGACGGTAGCTGTGTCAGTTTGGAAGCCAAACTGTCAACGTCGGGGGCATGCAGGAAGAAGTGTGAACCGGTTCGCCCGCGACGGTGAGCCAGCCGCTGCCGCCTCGGTCCTGCTCGGTGGGCACGGCTTCATTGGGAACCTCTGGGACGTCCTCGGCGCCCGGCTCGCCAGGCCTGGAGTCCGTGGGCCCCGGCTGCTGGATCGCGCCATGTGGCAGCGGGTGCCGGGTCACATGTTGACGGTTGCCATCCAAGAGGGATCGCGTCTGTCTCCACGACCTTCGGCAGGAGATCCAAGGATCGGCGAGTTCGAAGTCCGCCGGCCGGACGTCAGCCCGCGGCGACGTTCTCCTCCAGGTGGACGACCCTCTTGGTGCCGGGGAGCGTGACGATCTCCTTTCCCTGGGCGAGGACCCAGGCGAGAGCCGGCTGTCCCGGGGTGATGCCCGTGCGGCCGGCGATCTCGCGCACCACCTCGACGATGGGCCTGTTGCTCTCAGAAGCGTCGCCGGTGCACCGGGAGGCGGCCCTCGGGAACAGACGCGCAGACCGCGGCCCCTTCAAGGCGATTGATTCATCGGGGACTCACCGCGTCGTGCGGGGAATTGGGCGTCCAGGCCAGAAGCAGCCGGAGAGCGTCCGCCGAAGAACTGCCGGATGCGGAACAGACCAGCAGAGCCGGGCGCGGGTCATCGGCCACGCGCAGCGTCTCGCAGGAAAGCCGCAGATCCCCCGCGATGGGGCTGTCCCTGCCCGAAGGCGGGAAATATTCAGCCCGTCATGGTGCTGCGGAGGCGGCCCGAGAGGGTGCCTCCACGAAGGTGGCGTCGGCCGTCTTGCGGCGCGGGGTCATGCCCAGGGCGCACAGCGCCGCGAGGAGCGCGGCGCCCGACACGAGCCACCAGCCGTGCGGGGAGGGGCGTGCGGCGTCGCCGGAGGCGGTGGTGGCCGTGAGGGTGGCGACCAGGGCCGCGATGCCGAGGCTGTTGCCGACCTGCTGGCTCATGTTGACCATGGCCGATCCCGTGGCGCCCTGGGCGGGGCGCAGGTCGGCGGTGGCGCAGGCGAGGATGGTCGGCATGGTGAGCCCTACGCCTGCTCCCGAGAGGAGCATGCTGGGCAGCAGGCCGGTGGCGTAGTGGGGATGCGTCTCGACCCGTAGCGCCAGCAGCGCGGCGGCGAGCCCGTACAGCAGGCTGCCGACGGTGGCAATCACACCGGCCGGCACCCGGCGCGTCACGTACTGCGCGAGCGCGGCGAACAGCGGCACCATGAGCGGTCCCGGGGCGACGGCCAGTCCCGTCCTGACCGCGCTGTAGTGCCACACCTGTTGCGTCCACAAGACGATGGCCAGCAGGTTGGCGCCGAAGGCGACGGAGAACAGCAGTGCCGTGGCGTTGGACCAGGCGAACGCCTTCACCCGGAGCAGGGCGGGCTCGACCAGGGGCGCAGGGTGGCGTGCCGTGCGATGGGCGAACACGGCGGCTCCCGCGGCGGCCAGCAGGAGGCATTCCGCGGTCGCGGGCGATGCCCAGCCCCAGTCGGGGCCCTTGACGAGGGCCAGACTGAGCGAGCCGATCGACAGCGCGAGGACCATGCCCGCGAAGACGTCCGGGATCCTGCCCGTCGCGGTCTTGCGGACCTCGGGGAGGAAGCGGGCACCGGCAACGAGTGCCAGCACGCCCACCGGCAGGTTGACCAGGAAGATCCACCGCCAGGACGACTGCACCAGCAGCCCGCCCAGACCCGGTCCGGCGGCTGCGGCCAGGGCGCCGGAGGCGGACCAGATCCGCAGCGCCCTGGTGCGCCGTTCGGGAGCCGTGGCCGCGAGCAGCAGGCCCAGGCCGGCCGGGGTCAGCGCCGCCGCTCCTGCGGCCTGCAGGCCGCGGAAGAGGACCAGGGCCCACAGTGAGGGGCCGGCCGCACACGCGGCACTGGCCGAGGTGAACAACGCCAGGCCCAGCAGGAAGCCGCGCTTGGCGCCGTAGCGGTCGGCCAGGCTTCCCAGCGGCACCAGCAGCGCGGCGTAGGCGATGGCATAGGCGTTCAGGATCCAGCTCGTGTCCGCCAGGGAGGCGCCGGGGAAGTCATGGCCGATGTCGTCGAGAGCCACGTTCACGATGAACACGTCCAGACCCGCCATGAAGCCGGACGCACACAGCACGGTAAGGACGATGCCCGGTCGCTGTCGCCCCCGGCCGGGTGTCGACTCCACAACCACCTGACTTGAGAATGCCATAGCCAGGACGGTACCCTTCCCCGCTGGCTATGTAAAATTGCAGCCAGAGGAGGTGGTCATGGAATCGACGCACATGACCTTGGTGGGTGAACTGGCCGACCGGACGACGTGGACTGCCGACGACTGCTCCATCGACGGGACGATGCGCGTTCTGGGAACCCGGTCCGCCATGCTCATCATGCGTGAGGCGCATTACGGGACCACCCGGTACGACGACTTCGTACAACGCGTCGGCATCACGGAGGCCGTCGCCGCGGCACGCCTGCGGGAACTGGTGGCCGCGGGGCTTCTGGAACGCCGCCCCTATCAGGAGCCCGGACAGCGCACCCGTCATGAATACGTGCTGACTCCGGCCGGCGTGGACTTCCAGCCGGTTCTGGTCGCGCTCATGCAGTGGGGCGACCAGCACGTGCCCCGACCCTCCGGGCCCCCGCTGACCCTGCACCACACGGACTGCGGCGAGCCGGTGGCCGCGCGGCTGATGTGCGCCGCGGGGCATGAGGTGAAACCCGAAGAGGTCACGGTGCGGTCGACCCGGCGTTAGGTGCCCCTCGGGCCCTTCCGACCGGTCGGCCGCGCATGGGCGGCAGATCCGCTGTGCATGGCCGGGGAAGCGCTGCAACGGCAACAGACCCCTCGCCTCGCGGGCGGGATCGCGAGCCCCGCCCGGGCTGATGGGCGAGGCCGCCGTGCCCGCGCCGTCGGCGCCACCCTCACGCCTCGGCCACCACCTCGTCCAGCCGTCCTCGCATGTCCCACCCGGGCACGAGCATTTCCTCGGTGAGATCGGCGTCGTCGACCTTCTCGCCGCAGGCGGAGCAGTGGCTCTCCGGCTCCAGCGGGTGATCGTGGTGGGTCAGGCGCATCGGAGGGGTGGTCACAGCCCACTTGTCACCCCAGGCGAGCAGTGCCCGCACGACGTGGCGAAGGTCCTCGCCGGCCTCGGTGAGGTAGTAGCCCTCGTGGCGGGCGCCCTCGCTCACGGGGCGCCGTTCGAGCACCCCCGCCTCGACCAGGTCGCGGAGCCGTGCTGTCAGCCGGTCACGCGGGGCGCCCGTGTTGCGGGCGATCTGGCTGAACTGGTGATTACCGAAGATCACTTCCCGGATCACCAGCATCGACCAGCGGTCGCCGATCAGCTGCACGGACGCCGCGACGGCGCACGGCCGGCCGGCAACGGTCTGGGGATCACGTCGGGCAACCACGCCCCCATACTGCCACGCTATTCGGTTTGGAAGGCAAACTGAGGAGTGTCCGTTTGATCCGCCCATCCTCAGGCCGCGACGATGCGGCGACTGCCCGCGGTGCTCCGGAAGCGGGCACGGTAGGCCGTCGGTGAGACGCCGAGGGTGTGCTGGAAGACCCGGCGCAGGGACTCCGAGGAACCGAACCCCGCCTGCTGCGCCACTTCTTCCACCGTGCTGCTGCCGTTCTCCAGAAGGGCCTGAGCGGCCTCCACCCTGATGGATTCGACGTACTGCCCGGGCGGCATGCCGATCTCGGTGCGGAAGAGCCGTCCCAGATGCCGGGTGCTCACCCCACCGACGGCGGCCAGCGAATCGAGGGTGTGCTCGGCCGCAGGGTCGGCGCCCACATGGTCCATCACCCGTCGCACCGCCAGGTGCCGGGGGTGGCGGGGAGCCATGCGGGCGCTGAACTGCGCCTGCCCGCCGGGCCTGGCCATGAAGACGACCAGTTGTCGGGCCACGCTGCGCGCCACCTCGGCCCCCCGGTCCTCCTCGACCAGGGCCAGCGCGAGGTCGATGCCCGCCGTGACGCCGGCCGACGTGACCACGTGGCCGTCCCGGACGAAGACCGGATCACTTTCCACCCGGACCTGGGGGAAGGCGGCCGCCAGCTCCGGTGCGAGCTCCCAGTGCGTCGTGGCGCGCCGGCCGTCCAGCGTGCCGCTCGCGGCCAGGACGAACGCTCCCGCGCACACGGAGGCGACGCGCGCGGCCCGGCCGGTCAGGCGCGTGATGTTCTCCACCAGATCTGTGTCGCCGACAGCGGCCCGCCAGTCGCTGCGTCCGGGCACCAGCAGAGTGCCGATCCGGCGGGGAAGCGAGGAGAGCGGACCGTTGACGCCGACCACCAGTCCCGAGGAGGTGGTGATGTCGGCACCGGTGGGTGAGACGACGCGGACGTCGTAGTGCGCGCCGTAGCGATTGGCGGTCGTGAAGACCTCGACCGGGCCGGTGACGTCGAGAAGCTGGACGGCGTCGAAGACGACGACGGCCACCGTGTGACGGGGGTGGGACACCGGGGGACCTACTCCTTCCACGGGGACTCAAGGATCGTACGAACGAAATCGCCGCGCTGGAAGCCGGGGACGAAGTGCTCCAGGACGTCCGCCTTCACGTTGCCGAACGTCGTGTCCGGCTTCGGGCGGATGCCGTCGGTGAACGCCTTGAGGATCCGGCGCTTGAAGGCGGGGCGCGGGTGCAGGGCCACGATCCCGGCCCGGTCGGCTTCCGGGATCTCACCGTAGCCGATGCCCAGGACGTCGTACTCCACCCCGGCGGTGACCAGGGCCACCTCCGGCTCCATGAACTGCGGGATCCCGGGCGTGGTGTGCAGGGCGATCGCCGTCCAGACACGGCGAATGCTGTCTTCCGGGATCCCGCGCGCCGCCAGGAACCGCTTCGCCTCCTCCGCGCTGTCCACCTCGAAGCGGCGGCCACTGCCGTGGAAGGCCTCGCCGAGGCCCACATCGTGGAACATGGCGCCGATGTAGAGCAGTTCCGGGTCGAAGTCGAGGCCGCGGTTGCGTCCCTGCAGGCTGCCGAAGAAGTACACCCGGCGTGAGTGGTGGTAGATGAGCTCGCTCGTGGTGTCCCGGATCAGCTCCGTTGCCTCGCGGGCCAGTTTCGTCCCGGGCACCTCCACGTCCGCCACCCCGGCGTCGTTAATTCCCATGGTGTCAGCCTTCCTGGTGTGCGGTCACCGTCCACTCGGTGACGCCACCTTCAGCGTGGCGCCGGCGGCCCCCGCCGCGCCATGGCGATACGGACGGCCATCCCACGGATACGGACATGCCGAGCGGCCCGTTCGGCGGTCGTCACCCCGGCTCTGCCCAGCGCGGCACAAGTGCTGGTGCTCCACTCCGCTGCATCCGCACGGGCGGAGTGCGGACGCGGCTCGACAGGCGTGGGCGCCCCGGTGGATCCATCACGAGACGCGGCCATCTCACTTTCTCCTGGCGTTCCGCACCGGGGGAACGCGATGGGGTGGTGCGCCCGGAACGCGCGAGGGTGGTCGCGGGGCGGCTCGCGCCATGACGCCGGGCCGGGTGACACGGCCGGCCCGGCGGACCGTGCGCGGCCCGGCTTTCGGGCACGGCGCCTGTCCGGGACGGGCCGATGGCGTGCGGGCCGGTCGGCCCGCACGGCGAGGGACGGGCCCTCTGGGGGCAGGCCGTACCGCGAGGGCCGACCGGCCAAGGGCTGTCCCGCAGTAGGGGAGATCGTTCGCCGAGGCTCCCCTCGTAGCGTGGAGTCCGTGACAGCAGGGGATGTTGGTTGTCGTGGCGGAGAAGCGTCGCAAGTTCACGGCGGAGTTTCATGAGGGGGCGGTACGCATCGTGACGGGCACTGGGAAGCCGGTCCCCGAGGTCGCGGAGGACCTGGGGATCAACGGGACGACTCCGGCGAGCTGGGTCTCGCGGGCGAAGCGAGCCGAGAAGGCCGCACCGGAGGGCCAGGACGCGTTGATCGCCCGGCTGACGGCGGAGAACGCGGCCTTGAAGAAGGAGAACAAGGTCGAGTACGTCCACCGTCACACCTTCCGCACCCGCGCAGCGGCCCGACTCAGGATCGCCACCTGGATCACCGACTTCTACCACACCCGCCGACTACACAGCGTGTGCGAGTTCACAAGCCCGATCAACCACGAGAACGACCACCGAGCCGGCCTCACAGTGAGGCCGGCGGCATAGGAAGGACTCCACGATCCGAGGGGATCGACAATCAGCGGCGGATTCGGTCGCCACACCGCGCAGTTGGACCCGGCGGGCCGTCAAGAGCCGGACGAGCGACGAACGGTGGCCGTACCTCCGGCAATCACCGCCCGGGTGTCATCCGGGCCAAGCAGGCGTAGGCCGTCGCCGGGATCACTTCACCAACTGGCCGGGGTGAGCAGCTCGTTGCGGTGGGCCTCGGCCCAGTCGATGAAGCTTCGAGCCGGGCGGTTCGTGACGGCGGTGACGTCGCTGGTCGGCTCGGAGCTCCACGGTTCCAGGGTGGAGCGGAATTGCTCCCCGATGGCGTTCGCGTGCTCCTCGGGCATGCCATAGGACACCATCTGCGCGACCCAGCCGGTCGGGTCGGCCTCGGCGTACTGCAGGTCGCGGCCCAGCACCTTGCTGAGGATGGCGACCTGGTCGGCGGGGCTGAGCGGATCGGGACCCGTGAGCTCGTAGATCCGGTGGTTGTGGCCGTCCTGGGTGAGGCAGGCCGCGGCGACCGCGGCGATGTCTGCCGGGTCGACGAAGGCACCCCGGCCGGCGGCGAACGGGGCGTGCACGACCTGGTCGCCCGTGATCATTCCCACCCAGTTGAGCGCGTTGGACATGAAGCCGGTGGGCCGCAGGAACGTCCAGCCGATACCGCTGCCGCGAATGGCGTCCTCGTCGGCCCGGTGCAGGCTGGTGATCGGGTCGGTGGCGCCGTGAGCGACGTTGCGTACGGACAGCTTGACGATCCGCTCGACGCCCGCCTGCTGCGCCGCGTCGATGAGCCGCTGGCCGTGCGCGGCTATGTTGAGCCCTTCGGTCAGCGAGAACACGGTGCGTACACCGTCCAGCGCGCGTGCCAGATCGCCGTTACCGAGATCGGCCACGACCTTCTCGGTGCCTTCGGGGAAAACCGCGTCGGGATTGCGGGTGAGGACCCGGAGGCGATCCGCCTGGGCGGGGAGAAGCGCTTTGACGACTTCCGAACCGATGGTGCCGGTGGCTCCGGTGATCAAAATCATGGCCTGTGGTCCTTTGCTTGATACGGGGTTCCGGGGCGAACGGGGAGGGGACGCAGCCGGCCGGACTCGCCGGGCGCCGAGAGAGAAGTTGCCGGACCGCGCCACTGCGCCACGGCCCTGATCGGCGTACGGACCGGTCCGTACACGGACGCTCGTCCACTACGGAAGGCGCGTCGCTGCGCGATCACCCATCACCAGATCGTCAGGATCATTGATGAGATTAGTCAACGCAACTGACTTCGTCAAGGCGGCGCCGAGAGTGCCCACAGGGCGCCGACAGGCCGCGACGAGGGGAAGTCCGGCGACACATGATCCCCTTCAACCACGGTGACTCTGCACACTGCGCCGCGCGTGCCGCGTTCCTTCCGTACCACTCAGCCCTCTTGCGACCTCACGCCCGTCCGCCATTGCCGCAATGTATGATAGTAAGAGTCGCTGACCAATTGCGTCGTTCCAGGGTCACCTGACGCGGCCGTCGGCAAGCGCGCCACGTCGCGGCGCGACCCAAGCACTGTTCACGTACAGAGAAGACGGAAAGAAAGAGGTAGCGCTATGACGTCGCCATCAAGCCCGACGGGCAGGCGGGCCGTGGTCGGCCGGCTGGCAGCCACCGCGCGCGCAGCCGTACGGAACGCCGTCGCCACTATCGAGGAGGCACAGTGAGCACCTCCGGACCCGGCGTCGACACCCACGAGATGGTCCTGATCCACCGTGTCATCCGGCGCGAGTTCGGTCAGCTGCCCCGACTGCTGCGCTCCGCGGCCGGTGACCGCGCACGGTCCAAGGTCATCGGCGCGCACGCCCGGGAGATGGTGGACTTCCTGCACACGCACCACTCCGGCGAGGACGAGCTGCTCTTCCCGCTGCTCCGCGAACGGGCCGCGCTCGACCCGGAGTTGATGGACCGGATGGACGCCCAGCACGAGCAGGTCGACAATGCCGTCACGGGCATCAGCGCGGAGCTGCCCGGATGGACGGCGAGCGCGGACGCCGCCGCCGGCGAGCGGATGGCGGCCCTCATCGAGGCCATGATGCCGACGCTGATCGATCACCTGGCTGAGGAGGAGCAGAAACTGCTCCCGATCGTCTCCGTCACGGTGACGCAGAGCGAATGGGACGCGCTCGGCAAGCACGGGATGAGCGCTATTCCGCTCACGCGGCGGCTGGTCATGCTCGGCCACATCACCGAGGAAGCCGATGACGCGGAACGGCAGACGTTTCTGCAGGTCGTGCCGGCGCCGGCTCGCTTGGCCTACAAGCTGATCGGCCACCGCCAGTTCACCCGCGAAACCGCTACGATCCGCCGCTGACCGTCGGGCGATCCCACACCGCACCCCGAACCTCCGCGCGGGCCACGGTGCGTCGCCTTCAGCCGTCGGCGTGCCGGCGCGTCGGCACGCCGGCACGCGGCGCGCGGACCCTCGTCGCCGAGGGCGAACCGCTCACCTGCCGGTGACCGGGCCGCTCCCCTGTCGGGCTTGATGCCGATGTCGTCGTCCTACGCGTGCCCTCTCGGCAGCCATTCCAGTCAGGATTCTTTATCACAAGAGGTACATAGCGGCGCGCTTGACAAGAGGGAAGGTACGAGGTGGCCGAGGGACGGAGGGTGCGCAGGGAACACGGTGCGCGGAAGGCGGCGCGCGCGGCGGTGTCCGCGCGCTGCCGCGACGGGGTCGGCGGCGGCCTGGCCAAGCGGTGTTGGCGTAGGGTGTGAACCTCGTGGGATCAGGTGAGCGACGGGGCCGAGAGAGGCATGGACGACGAGCAGCAGGTGAATCTTGGGGTGCTGTTGTTCATCCCCTATCGGTACTCCGAGGACCGGATGTTCCGGGCTCTCCAGGGCGCCGGGTTCGACGACTGGACGCTCGCCCAGTGCCGGGTCTTCCAGCGGATCGCCCCGGATGGTTCACGCCTCACGGACCTCGCTGACCAGGCACAAATGACCAAGCAGAGCGCCGGCGTACTGGTCGACCAACTGGAACGCCTGGGCTACGTCCGCCGGGTGCCGGACCCCACTGACGGCCGCGCCCGGCTGATCGTGTTCGAGGAACGCGGCCGGCGGGCCATCGAGGTGGCCGCAGCCACACTCGACGAAATCCTCGCCGAGTGGAAAGCATATCTGGGCACCCGCAACTTCGCCCTGCTGCACCAGATCCTGGACCAGCTCCGCGAGATCACCGACCCGTACGCCCGCTAGTCCCGGCGGCAGCGAATCGTCCGCACCCCGCTCCCCTTCATCCCGGACCGCCCGCGCCCCGCAGACCTGCGCCGACGCCGCCGTGACATAGTTCCATTGACCCCATTTGTCAAAGAAGCTGATCAACCCGACTCCTTCGCAGCATGACGCACGCCCGGGGCACGCGGGTCATGTCCCTCTTCGTGGAGTAGCGGATCAGTGCCGGCGGGGCCGGAGAAAGCGCACCAGCAGGTGCCGCGGGCGAGGTGCTGGAAGGCCCCTTCCCCACCTGGTCGGGCACCGGCCCGAAGTTCCCCGAGGCGCCGCACCTGTATCGCATCGGCGACTGGTGGTACCTGCTGATCGCCGAGGGCGGCACCGAACGCGGCCACAGCGTGTCCGTGGCCCGCAGTCGTTCGCCGCGCGGCCCCTGGGAGGGCGCACCCGCCAACCCCCCTGCCGTCCCACAGCGGCACCTACCGCCCGATCCAGAACACCGGCCACGCCGACCTGGTGCGGGCCCCCGACAGGGATTGGTGGATGGTGCTGCTCGGGGTCCGCCCCCGCGGCTTCACGCCCGACGTGCACGTGCTCGGCCGCGAGGCGTTCCTGACCCCCGTGCGGTGGGACGAGGACGGCTGGCCCGTCGTCGCGCCCGTCCCCGAGAGCCACGCGGCCCCGGGCGGCGCCTGGCACCCCGTACCGGCCGCCCGCCCGCGACGACTTCGACGCGCCCGCCCTCGCGCCCCACTGGATCTCGCCCTTCGCCCGCCCGGACGGCTCCTGGTCGCTCACCGAGCGCCCCGGCCGGCTGGTCCTGCGCACCACCGGCCCCACCCTCGACAGCCCCGGCTGCACCTTCGCCGGCCGCCGCCAGCAGCACCACGACTGCCGCGTCACCGTCGAGATCGACCCGGGCACCGGACGCGGCGGCCTCTGCGTGCGCCTGGACGAGGCCCACCACTACGAACTGGAGGCCGGGGGCGGGGAGGTCTCCGTCGTCGCCCGCATCGGACCGCTGCGCCGGACCGTGGCCCGCCGGCCCGCCCCCGCCGGCCCGCCCCCGCCGGGCCGCTGCGCCTCACCGTGACGATCCGCACGACGGACCTCGTGCCCGCGTCGCCCGAACCCACCGACGGCGGTACCACGGGCCCCGACACCCCCGCCTTCTGGCTGGGCGACCCCGGCACCCCCGATGTCCCCGGCACCCCCGCCACCCGCGAGGCCCGGCCACTCGCCGAACTGGACGGAGGCCACCTGTCCACCGAGGTCGCAGGCGGCTTCACCGGTCGGGTGATCGGCATGTACGCCACCGAGGGCCAGGTCGCCTTCGACTGGTTCGAGTACGTCCCGACCCCGGCACCGTCCGCGTGACACCCGCGCGCGGACGGGCGCCGCACCCCCGAGGGGTGCGGCGCGCCGGCATCTCGAAGCTGTGCTGATCAGCCGAGATCGATATCGACACCGACCACGGTTCGACCGCCTCAGGGACCGGTCGAGGACAAGTGCCGGGCGGGCTGCAGGACGATGTGCGCCGGCTGCCTCGCGGAGTTCACGAGAGGGCTGGTCGGCCCGCTTGGGACCGCGGAGGGGAGACAGAGATGTCAGACGAGATCAGTGACGTCACCTCGGATACCGAGCAGCGACTTCCCGTAGATTTCCGTGCTCACCTCGGGGTTCACGATCGCGTGCCGACTGCCGGCCTCGCTGTCGCGCCAGATGCGCTGCAACGGGTTGACCTCGGCGAAGCTGCCCGCTCCGTGCGCGGAGACCAGGATCCGGATGGCCTCGCGCGCATTGACGGCGGCGACTCCGGTGTCCATCCGCGCGCGGGCACGGGTGTCGTAGTCGGGGTAGATGCCCTGCGCGGCAGCCTCGTCGATCTCGGCCGCGGCCCGGTAAGCGTGCAGGTGTGCCGAGTCGATCAGCGATGCGGCCTGCGCGACAGCCAGTTGCGTGGTGGGTGCGACGGCCTGGTTGTCGTAGAAGGTGTAGGTCATGGTCCGGTTCGGGGCCTTCCGCACCACCAGGTCGAGTGCGGCTTGAGCCAGCCCGAGCTGCGGTCCGGCAAGTACCAGTGCCGACACCGGGACGAAGGCCGAACGGTAGAGGGCCTCCTCAGTGTGAGGAGTGGCGTACCGACCCGCCGCAGCGTCCGGCGACGACAGGTAGCGGTGGCTCGGAACGAAAACCTCGTCAGCGATGAGGGTGTTGGACGCGGTGCCCCGCATACCGGTCACGAACCAGGTGTCCTCGACGGTCAGTTCCGCCATCGGAACCAGGACCATCCCCCGCTCGGGACCATTGCCACGGAGCACGCCGACGATTGCCCACTGGGCATGGGCCTGGCCCGACGCCGGCGACCAGCGGCCGGAGACGACGAAGCCGCCGTCGACCTCACGGGCGGTCGCCGTAGGCGCGAGAACGCCCGCCACCCGGGCGGTCGGGTCGTCGGCCCAGACGTCCTTCTGGGCCTGGGCCGGGTAGAGCCCGACATACCACGAGCACACATTGAGCAGCGTCGTCGTCCACGCCGTCGACCCGCAGGCGCGCGCGACCTCCCGCGAAACCTCGAGACAGGTCCGTATGTCGGTCTGCAGACCGCCGTAGCGCGCGGGCTGCAGAATGGACAGCGCCCCGGCCTCGGCGAGCGCCTCGATGTTCTCCGCCGGCACCGATCGTTCCCGGTCACTTCGCTCGGCCTGGTCGGCCAGCCGCGGAAGCAGCTTCGTGATGCGCCCCACCACATCGGCGCGCAGTTCCCGGTCGGCGGTGGTGGCTCCAGGGCGGTCGAGGGCGATCGTCATTGGTCAGCTCCTTATGGATCGGTGCCGCGCCGTCGATGCACCGACAACAGCGCGGGCTCACGTGCTCCAGAGAACAGCCTCGACCGCTGGGCCCGCTTGTTCCGGGGATCCAACATCGAGGGAGGTATTTGAACGCCCGGTCAGGTCGTCGGCCGAGTCGGCTCGAGAACCGAGTCGCCGAGTTCCTCGGCCAGCAGCAGCGCGGCATGCAGGGTCGATCGGCGAGCGCCGATGTCATGGCCGAGCACCTCCTGCGCCCGCTTGACCCGGTAGGCGACCGTGCCTCGCGCGATGTGCAGCTCCTCGGCGACCCGCACAAGGCTCCGCTCGGCTTCGAGATAGTGCAGCAGGGTGGTACGCAGAGCGTGCGCGCCCTCGCCGCGGCCCCCCAGTTCACCCAGCTCGCTTCGCACGAACTCCCCGGCTGCTCCGAGATCATCGGACAGCAGCACGGTGAGCACCACGTCGCGGTACAAGGTCACGCGGGGGGTTCTCCTGACGGACAGGCCGCGCAGCCGCTCGACACGGATCGCCTCTTGATGCGTCCGGCGGAATCCCGCCAGCCCCGGGGCCGGCGTGCCTACGGCTGCGCGCAGCCCAGCTCCCACCCTCGCGGCGGACATCTGCTGCGGCCGTTGCTTCGGCACCGCTCCCCAGCCCCAGATCCGCCCCGAGCCGACCGGCACGACCACGGTTGCCGTGGCTCCCAACCCCGTCAACAGGCTCGTCGCCGCCGACGGCAGTCGGGAGTCCTCGGCGGGAGAGTCGGCCCACACGATCACGCCGACATGAGTGCGGTCGATGTCGTAGCCCAGTGTGCGTGCGGCGTCTTTGACGTCGCCCACAGAGTTGGCGAGCAGCGCATGCACCGTCGCCACCCGGGCTGCGGCCGCGCTGGTGGCCCAGCGATCGTGTTCGGCCAGGTACTCGCGGGTCATCGCGTCGGTGAACGCGTCGACGTAGGCGAACAACTCGTCGTTGACGGCTTTCATCTCACGAGTGAGCTCAGCCGGCTCAACCAATTGTTCGCAGGCGCGCAGGAACGCCCGGGCCAGGGATGCGTGCCCGACCCGGATCGCCCGCAGCACATGGTGCAGCGGAACGGCACGATGCACGTAGTCCTGGACTCCGTCCAACGACCCCTCGCCGACCGGGGGGAATGCCGCCGACGGATCGGCCAGCCGCAACAGCGAGTGCAGTGTGGCGGCCTCGCTGCCGCGGCGCAGTACCTCGATCGCCAACCCGGCACCGTCGACCAGGGGCACCTCCTCCGCGATGCGCGCGGCGGTGACCTGGCCCTGTTCGATGGCCCAGCACACCGGATCCAGGCCGATCCTCGCTGTGGCGTCGGCGAGAGCGGCCGGTGCGCACGAGGACATCGCGAGGCTGTACGGCCCGGAGGGGGCCAACTTCGCGAGCCACTTTCGTCCAGGCTCCATGACCAGTCACCGTGAGGTCGTCGCGAGTGGGGCGGGCCGCCGGACCGTATGTGTGCTCATGACCCGATCATCGGACATTGTGGACATGTCGACAAGCACCTCCCGTGCCGCATCGGTGGCGCGGGAGGAGACCGCGTCCGTGGTCATTGCCGTCACTTCGATGTCGGGATTCGTGCCGATGCGGGTCGGCTCGCGGCGGTCAGGGGGGTATGAGTGCCGAAGGCCCGGCGGGCGTAGGTGAGTGGAGGGGTAGGGCTGGTCTCGGCTTCCTCGAGGCGCACGACGATCAGGATGTGGTCACCGCCGTTCACGTGACGTTCGACGATGCCTGCCGTCCAGCCGACGGACTCGGGCAGGTGGGGCAGCCCGGCACGGAAGGTCCAGGTGACGCCGTCGAACTTGGAGCCTTCCTGACTCCTCCGTGCGAAAACCGAGGCCAGTTCCTGCTGGTGGACACCGAGGATGTTCACTCCTATCCGGTCGCCCGGCTGGAGGTGGGGGAGCAATCCGGAAGCACGGCCCAGGGCCAGACTCGCCAGCGGAGGGTCGAGAGAGAGCGAGGCGAAGCTCGACACGGTGCTGCCGTGAGGTCGCCGGTCGGCACCGGTGGCCGTGATCACGGTGACCGGGGAGCACACCCCGCTCATCAGCTCGACGAAGGTGTCTCGGTCGATCATCATTTACCTCCTGGCAGGCTTCAGTCGTCCGCCGAACGCGGTGCCTCGGCAAGAGCGTCCGACAACACGAAGTGAACGCCGATCCCCGGAGCGGCTTCTTGGTCTGACGGTTCAGGATCCGCGCATGCCGTTGGTCCGGCACTCCGGTCCGGATGGTGACCGCCCGCGTCGGAAGGCGATCTGGATCGCTTCCCGTGCCAGAAGCACGGAAGTGCACGCCCCGCGGGTGCTGGAACACGTCACACACCGCCGTGGTGGAGCCGGTAGTGCCGGGCGAGGAGGTCACGTCCGTAGTCGCCTCCGTGGGGGGCGCGCACGATGGTGTGGACGTGGTAGCGGGCGGGTTCGGGGTTGGCGAGGAAGACGCCCGGGTGGTTGTCGTATTCGATGAGCAGTACAGGGGAGTGGATCCGGTAGTAGAAGGCGCAGACGTCGTCGTGGCCGCCGCGCCAGGCGAACCGGGTTTCGTCGAAGTGCTCGCGGACGAGTGCCAGAGTGCGTTCGGCCTGTGGCGACGGGAGGCGGTCGAGATAGACCCGGATCAACTCGACCAGGCCGTCACGCCGATCTGCGGGCAGACTCGCGGCGACGATGCCTTCGGGAGGCAGGACGAGGTTGTCGCTGCCCGCGCCGGCGAGATGTCGTCCGTTCCACGGTCCGGCGAGGTCGGGCGGCAGGTCCGCGGTGCGCAGCGATGTCCCCATGAGGAACTCCTCCTCACGGTCGGGGTCGAGCGTGCGGCGGAATCGCAGGGCGACGTCGGTTTCGTCGCGGAAGGCGTGGATGCCTTCGAAGCGTCCCGTACCGACGGTGGGCTCGGCGCCGAGGAACACCGGGGCGAGTACCACCTGTCCTGCGACGAAGACGCAGTGCAGGTCCACGTGGTGTCCCATCAGTTGCCATCCCCACGGAGCGTCGGGCGAGGGCGTGCCGAAGACGGTGAACCAGTAGGCGTATTCGGTGAGGGTGTCGCGGTAGTCGTCGATGAGTTCGCCCAGATTCTGGTTGAGCGCCATCGCCACGCGTACCTGGGTGTAGCCGGCCGGGCTGAGACTCGCCTCGACGACGGCCAGTGCGCGGTCGCGGTCGGGTCCGGCGAGCCGTTCCAGACGCATGCCCTTGGGATGCCAGGTCGGGATCGCGTTGGTCCACAGCCGCCACTCCGCGGCGTCCATCGGCAGGTTGCCGACCGCTTGCTGGTGAGGTGCGAGCCCGTCGAGGTACGCCCGAGCCGCCGCGACCGCGGCCTTGGGGGAGGCACCCGCGTCATTGAGGCGGTACAGGCCCGGGCGGGGGGTGCCGTCCTCGGTGATGCCGATGAACGGCTCGCGATATTTGCGCAGGCCTGCGGTCAGCTCGAAGGCCGCCTCCGCGGGGAGCAGTTCATCGAAGAGATGGGAGTCGACGATCGGCAGATCGCCCCGGCCGTCCGGCAGCGGGAACTCGTCCGGCTGTTGTCGCTGAGAGGACATCGTCGTCTCCTTCTACTCGGTGGGAACAGCCAGGACGTCGCCGGGCATCAGGAAGCGGTTCTCGATACGCCGGGAGGCGATGCGCCACCGGCCGGTGTGCGCATCCGTGTCGCCGGTGCGGACGAAGCGGTCGTACACGTCGGCGATCAGTACCGGCACGGTCGTGGGCAGGGGAGGTTCTCCGTCCTGTGCGTAGAGCACCAGGGCGGACACGGCCTCGACATGGCCGTGTCCGTGCCGCAGGACGTGGAAGTTGGACATCAGGTGTCGCGAGACCCTGGGGCCACGGGCGGTGCGGTCGCGGTAGACGCCGCTGATCTGGTCGGTGCCGTGGAAGCTCCGACGTGAGAACGTCAGCTCGGCGTCGGGGGTGAAGAAGCCGGCGGCCGCCGAGCCGTCACCGTGGTCGATCTCGTACCACAGCGCCGTCACCAGCATCGACAGCTCGGTGTGCAGCAGTGTGGCGAGCGTCGGGCCGGCGATGATGCCGGCCTCGCGGGTCATCGCCCGGCTCCGGGTGTGGCGGTCCGTACGCTGTTCACGAGTGCGTGTGCGCCCTGACGCAGGATGGTGGTGTCGGCGCCCAGGACGAGGAAGTCGTATCCACGGCGCTGGAGCAGTTCGGCGGCGTCGGCCGAGGCCACGGTCCCCAGGGGGATGTGGTGGTCGGCGCAGCTCTGCTCGGCCGCTGTGATCAGGTTCGTCATCTCGGGGCTTCCCTCCTGGAACCGGCCTGAGACCGTGAGATCCATCGGCCCGATGAAGACCGCGTCGACGCCGGCGACCGCGCCGATATCGGCGATGGCCGAGAGGGCGGTGACGTTCTCGGTCTGGGCGATGAGGCGGACGTCGTCGTTGCCGGCTCGCAGGTAGTCGCCGAGGGGCGCGCGTCCCCACTGGCCGGCCCGTCCGGAGGTGCTGGCCCCGCGTCGGCCGAGCGGGGGGAACCGCACGGCCCGGACGGCGTCCTGTGCCTGGGCGACGGAGTTGATCTGCGGGACGAACAGGCCGGCCGCCCCCGCATCGAGGGGAACCTGCACGTCACGGGGCGTGGTGCCGGCGACCCGGACGAACGGCGCGATGCCGCAGCCGCGGGCCAATCCGATCATGGTCGACATGGTGCGCAGGTCGATCGCACCGTGCTCGGCGTCGATCACGGCGAAATCGAACCCGGCAAGGGCGAGCAGCTCGACGCTCTCCGGCGCGGGGAGCTTGACCCAGGCTCCGAGCCGGGGAAGCTCGTCGCCCGTCACGGCCGGATTCCCTGATAGTCGCCGGAGTTCAGGACCCAGCCCTTGGCGAGGAAGTCCTCACGCGGTGGGGCGAAGACGTCGATGAGCGTGTGCGGGCCCGCACCGACGGCGCGCGTGGTGTGTACGACGGTCGGTGGGATCAGTGTCATCGAGGGACTGCCGACCCGGACGTGTTCATCGTCGCGCCACTCGCTCATCCGCGCCGTCCACGGGACCCGGAGATGGTGGACGTAGTTCCCGGCGAGGGTCACCGACATCTGCTCGAAGCTCTCGTGGGAGTGCGGCGAGAGACGTTCGGTGTCGCGTGGCCCGTCCTGCACCGGGAACCAGTTGACCATCAGCGACGCCGTGCGGAAGATCCGGCCGAAGCGCCCCTCCTCGGCAGGTATGTCGCGCAGGTGATGAACCCGGACCCGGTCGCCACCGTTCTCGGTGGGCTCGGGCAGTGGCGCGGTCCGCGGGTCGGCCCCGGCCGTGTGGTTGAAGGCCCGCCGCATCTGCTCGGCGCAGCGTGCGGTGAACACCCGGGTCACCGTCGTGGGCGCCGCCGCATACAGCGTGCTGGTGCCTGCCGGTACGACGACGAGTGCGGGTGAGGCCACGGCCACCGGTGGCCGGCCGCCATGCTCCACGCCCACCACCGCGTCGTCCTGGACGAGCAGCAGGTACTCGTCGGGCAGGCCGTCCTCGGTGAGGCGGTCGCCCGCTGCCAGTTCGGTGATCGCGACGACGAAGTTGCGGCCGCACACCGACCAGGTCCGGCTGCCGCCGGCCGAGGTCAGGTCCGGGTCACGCGCCGACACCTCGTCGACAACGGCGGCTCCTGTGACTGCGGCGATGGTCATCAGCCTCTCCTTCGACATCGCATGGACCGTATGAGCTTGATCGCGGCCGACCCGCGAGCGGTCACGCGTCCCGGGCGCATCGATCGACCGGGCCGGCCGTGTGGGCGGCGCGGTGAACCGGCCGCCGGCGGGACTGCCTCACACCAGTGCGGAAACCGTGCCGCGGATCCCGAACAGCGACTTGCCGTAGATCTCGGCAGCCACGTCCGGGTTGAGGACGGCATGCCGGCCGGCGGCCTCGACATCACGCCAGACGCGCTGCAGCGGATTCGACTCGCCGAAGCTCGAGGCCCCCTGGGCCGAGCACACGATGCCGACCGCCTCCCGGGCGAGCACCGCCACCCGTCCGGTGTCCATCCGCATCCGGGCCCGGGCGTCGTATGCCGGGAAGCCCTCGGCCTCGTCGATGTCGGCGGCCGCGCGGAAGGCGTGCAGGTGAGCGGAGTCGGCGAGCGAGGCCGCGTGCGCGGCGGCGAGTTGGATGGTGGGGGCCTCGGCCTGGATGCTGTAGCTCGTCAGGGTCAGGCCCCGCTGCGGCGCTCTGTCGAGAAGGATGTCGACGGCGGCCGTGGCCAGTCCGAGCTGAGGCCCGGTCAGGACCAGCGCGGTGACCGGCACGAACGGCGCCCGGTACAACGCCTCGTCGGTGAAGGGCGTGGCGTAGCGGCCTTCCACGGCGTCGGGTACGGAGTGGAAGCGGTGCGCGGGCACGAACACGTCCTCGCCGACCAGGGTGTTCGACGCCGTCCCCCGCATGCCCGTCACGAACCAGGTGTCCTCCACGGTCAGTTCCGGCATCGGCACCAGTACGATGCCGACGCCGTCCGCCGTGCCCTCCGCGTCCGGACGCCTGACCCCGAGGATCGCCCAGTCGGCGTGCGCACACCCGGAGGCGGGGGACCAGCGTCCGCTCACCCGGTACCCGCCCTCGACCACCTCCGCTGTGCCCATCGGTGTGACGACGCCGGCGACCCGGGCGGCCGGGGTGTCGGCCCAGACGTCGTCCTGGGCCCGGGCGGGGAAGAGTCCGACGAACCACGCGTTGGCGTTGAGCAACGAGGTCAGCCAGGCGGTGGAGCCGCAGGCGCGTCCGACCTCACGGCTGACCTCCAGCAGGGTGCGGAAATCGGTCTGCAGACCGCCGTGGCGGACGGGCCGCATCAGCGAGAGCAGTCCCGCCCGGGCGAGGGCGTCGATGTTCTCGGCGGGCACCATGCGTGCGCGGTCGGTCTCCTCGGCGTTGCCGGAGATCAAGGGGCGCAGGGCGGCGGCGCGTTCGACGAGTTCGGCCCGCAGGGTGCGCATGGTGTCGGCGGTGCGCGGGGCGTGCGTGGTGGTACTCATCATCGTCACTTCCGTGTCGGTCGGTGGGACGGTGCTCAGCCGGCGACGGCGAGGCCGGAGTGGGTGCCGAAAGTGCGGCGGGCGTAGACCAGCGGGGCCGTGGGGGTCGATTCGGCCTCCTCGACGCTGACGACGAGGAGGATGTGGTCGCCGCCGTCCACGTGGCGCTCGACGTGTCCCGCGGTCCAGCCGGCGGACTCGGGCAGGTGGGGAAGCCCGGCGCGGACAGTCCACGTGACGTTGTCGAACTTCGAGCCCGGCCCCTGGGAGCGGCGGGCGAACGTCGCGGCCAGGTCCTGCTGGTGGGCGCCGAGGATGTTCACTCCCACCGGGGCTCCCGGTGGGAGATGGGGCAGCAGCCCGGAGGAGCGGTCCAGGGCGAAACTCACGAGCGGAGGAGCCAGGGAGAGCGAGGTGAAGCTCGACACGGTACTGCCGTGCGGTCGCCCGTCCACGGCTGTCGCCGTCACGACGGTGACCGGGGCACAGACCCCGCTCATCAGCTCGACGAAGGTTTCCTGGTCGATCATCCCGTGCCTCCTGGTGGGCTGGAATCGGTGCCGCGACGCGCGTCCCGTGCACCGGCGGATACGGCACAACGAAGTCAACTCCGCTGCTCAGGCGGGAGCTTGGTCCGCCGGCCGAGAATTCTGGTCCCCCGCCGGTCTGCCGGACCGAGGTGTCGGCCGGCGACGCGCACACCCCCACTCACCGGTGAGGCGTGCGGGGCAGGAGGACCGCGTCGCCCAGCTCCTCGGCGAGGGCCAGGGCGGTGTGGAGGGCGAAGCGGCGGTTGTCGAGGTCGTGACCCAATACCTCCTGGGCCCGCTTCACCCGGTAGGTCACGGTCGCTCTGGCCACGTGAACGCGTCGGGCGACCTCCAGGAGGCTGCGTTCGGCGCCGAGGTAGTGGTACAGCGTGGTCCGCAGTGCCTCCATCGCCGCGCCGGGGCCGGCGAGCGCGCCGAGCTCCCGTTGTACGAAGTCGGCGGCCGCCTCGAGATCGGTGGCCAGGAGCGCGAGGGCGGCGACGTCGGCATAGGCGGTGGCCGGCCGCGCACTCCGGCCCGCCTCACGCCGCAGCCGTTCGACCCGCTCCGCGCGCTGGGCCTCACGGTGCGAGCGGACGAAGCCCGCGACACCGGCGCCCGGGGTCCCGAAGGCCGCCTGCACCTGCCGGCGCGACAGGTCCTGTGCGAGGGTCTCCCGCGGACCGTCCTCGCGTGTGCCGTCCGCGGGCACGGCGCCCCATGCCCACACTCGCCCCGCGGCCACGGGAACGACCAGTGTCGCCGTGCCCCCGTGGGCCCGGAGCACCTCGATCGCCGCCGCCTGCAGGGCGGAGCCGACGTCCGGCGAGTGGGACCACACCACCACCGCCTGATGCGTGCGCCGCAGGTTGTAGCCGAGGACTCGGGACGCCTCGTCGATGTCCACTGCCGGGGCATCGCTGAGCAGGGAACGCACGAGGCCGGCCCGTGCCGCGGCCGCGCTGGTGCTCCACACCTCGTGCTCCGCGAGGTAGGCGCGGATCATCGCGTCGGAGAGGTCGTCGACGTAGGAGAACAGGTCCCGGGAGACGGCCGTGACCTCGTCGACCGCCACATCCGGATCGACCAGCTCGGCACAGGCCCGCAGGAACGCCTCGGTGGTTGCCGCATGTCCGATCCGGACACCCTGCAACACGCGCTCCAGCGGGATGGCCCGGTGGACGAACTCGCGGATGCCTTCCAGCGTCGCCTCACCGACAGGCAGGACGGCGACAGGGCTGTCCGCCAGGGTGGACAGCGCCTGCACGGTGGTCGCCTCATTGCCGCGACGCAGCAGTTCGATCGCGGCCGGGCTGCCCCCGAGGTGCGGTACCTCGGCGACGATCCGTTGCACGACCACGGTGCTCAGCTCGATCGCCCAGCACACGGGAGCCCGGCCGAGTCGCGCGACGGCGTCCTCGATCACGGTGCGCGGGGAGGCCGCTCGGCCGAGATCGACCTCGCCCCGCGGGCCCAGCCGCGCGAGCCAGGCCCGTCTCGGCCGACTGGTCCTGCTCACGCCGTCCCTCCTCGGACACTCCGGCGGGCTGCCCCATATACCGACGGTCTGCGGCACGTGCGTCGGAGCGAAGGCCGACGACGGAGCCGAACAGGCTGTCCCCGCCGCGGAGTGACGGCTGGGACGTGGCCGCCGGCTGCCCTGCGATCCCCCGCAGCGGGGTGCCGCACATGGCCGGCGGCCGGGCTCGGTCAGGGAGCGAGCAGGACCGTCTTGCCGGACAGCCGCCCGGCTCCGGCATCCGCATGCACGGCGGCCAGCTCGGCCAGCCAGCGGCGGGTTGCGACGTGGGTCCGGACCGTGCCGGCGTCCACCTTGCCGACCAGCTCGGCCAGCTGCGCTCCGTCACTGCGGACCCACAGGCTCGCACTGCGCACACCCCGGGAGGCATCCTCGGGAACCGGTCCGGCCGTGCTCGCGGCGACACCGCCGTCGGCGACGTAGGCCGTCAACCGCGCCAGCTCGTCGGGGGAGACACGCACGTGGTTCACCACGACCTGGAACGGACCGCCCACGGCGGCCGGTCCGGCGGCAAGGTCGAGGGGGCCGAGGACCCGGTGTGCGCCGTAGCCGCGGAGGCGCTCGGCATGCTGCGGCCCGTCCACCGCGGTCACCTTCGCTCCCGCGTCGACAGCGAGCTGTACCACCAGGCTGCCCACCCCGCCTCCCGCTCCGTTGACCAGGACGGACTGGCCGGACTTCAGCTCGGCAAGCTCGAACGCCGTCTGCCAGGCCGCCAGGCCGGTCAGCGGCAGGGCCGCGGCGTCGGCCAGCTCGATCGTCCGGGGCGCCGGGGCCAGGGACTCGGCCGCAACGGCGGCATACTCCGCGGCGCCACCGGCGGAATCGAGAGGCAGCATCGCCACCACCTGATCGCCCACCTGGAAGCCCGTCACGCCCGCGCCCAGTTCCTCGACCGTGCCCGCCAGGTCGATCCCCGGCACGTACGGGAGCGAGATCGGGATCATCTCGGCCAGGACACCGGCGCGGATGTGGTCGTCGACCGGGTTGAACGAGGTGGCCGCCACCCGCACCAGCACCTGTCCGGTGCCGGGAACGGGACGGTCGATGTCCTCGTAGCGCAGGACGTCACTGCTGCCGAACTCGTGGAAACGTATGGCCTTCATGGCATTTTCCTCCAGGATCTGACGGATGCCGTCGCCATGGGATCGAGGCGATCGGGCGGGAACGGGAAGCACGCCAGGGTGCTCAGGTCAGTTGCACGGACCGGATGGAGTTGCCCATCACCATGCGATCGATGCCGCTCGTGGCACTGGCCGGGTCGTCGGCGGCGCCGACGGCGACCAGCAGTGGGACGAAGTGCTCGGCCGTCGGATGGGCGATGGCGGCGCCGGGTGCCTTGGTGCGGTAGTCGGCCAGAGCGTCCGCGTCGCCCCGGGCCAGGGCGTCGACAGCCCACGTGTCGAAGGCCGCCGTGGCCGCGGCGAGTTCCGGTCGCCGGAAGACGGCGAAGCTGTGCGTCATGAAGCCCGAGCCGAGAACGAGAATGCCTTCGTCACGCAGACCCCGCAGGCGCGCCCCCAGATCGAGCAGAGCGTCGGGCTCCAGACCGGGCATCGACAGCTGCACGACCGGGATGTCCGCTGCCGGATACATGGCCATCAGCGGGATGAAGGCGCCGTGGTCGAGGCCGCGGTCGGCGAACTCGTGCACCGGTGCCCGGCCCAGCAGGCCCGACACCCGCCGTGCCAGGTCAGTGGCGTCCGGTGTGGCGTAGGGCAGGGTCTTGTAGCGGGGATGGAAGCCACTGAAGTCGTAGAAGAGCGGGGTACCGGCCGCAGCGCCGGACAGCGCGACCGGCGCCTGCTCCCAGTGGGCCGAGATCACCACGATCGCCCGGGGCTTCGGCATCGACTGCGCCCAGTCGAAGAGCTCACCCAGCCACTGCGGGTCATCGAGCGTGAACGGCGCCCCGTGACTGACGAAAAGGCCAGGCAGAGGACCGTCCGACGGATCCCACGTCCGCTGCCGGCGTGCCTGCGGCAGAACCCGCGCCAACAGGTCGTCGTAGGCCCCGGCGGGAGTGGCTGAGGAAACAGCGGAAGCCGGGCCGTCCGTGGAGGCCGGGCTAGGCATGCGGGTCATCGACTTCGACTCCTTTACTTGCCCAGGCAAGCTCCATGACTTGCTTGGGCAAGTGAAACGCTAACCCGTAAAGGCTTGCCCAGGCAAGTCATGTGATGTGCCTGGGCAAGTACGATGAGTCTCATGAACACCCAGTCACCCTGGCTCGACGATGACCAGCAGGCCCTGTGGCAGGCGCTCCTGACCGTCGTCATCGCCCTCCCCGCAGCCCTCGACCGCCAGCTGCAGCGAACCTCGAACATCTCGAACTTCGAGTACGGGGTGCTGGCGCGACTGTCCATGGCCGACGAGCACACGATGCGCCTCAGTGATCTGGCCCGGGACTGCGACAGCACCCAACCCCGCCTGTCCAAGGTGATGGACCGCTTCGAAGCCCGCGACTGGGTCGGCCGCCGACCCGACCCGGAAGACGGTCGATACACGCTGGCCACCCTGACCGACACAGGCCGGCAAAAACTCGTCGAGACCGCACCCGAACACGTCGCACAGGTCAGGCGGCTCGTCTTCGACCCGCTCACCGCCGCCCAGCGTCGCCATCTCGGAACCGCGCTCACCCGCATCGCGGCCACCGTGCGTCAGGAACTCGAATACTGAGAGCCACGCTCCCCCGCAGGGGGCTCCCGCCACCTCTGCGGTCAGGTGGGCAGGTCAGTGCTGTGCGGCGGGGCTGGTGTTGTGCTCGTGGATCAGCCGGAGTGCTTCGTCCCGGTCGCGTTGCTCGAGTGCGTCGACGAGTGCGCGGTGCAGCTCCAGGCGCTGGGCGATGTACTCGGCGAGCGGCTGCTCGACAGTGGGCGGAACGGACAGGGTGTGGTCTTCGATGAGTCCGAGCAGGCTGGTGCAGAGCGAGCCGAGCAGGGCGTTCGGGCTGATCGCGGCGATTTCCGTGACCCGTTCGGCGGCTCGTTCGGCCCGGCCGGAGGCCGCACCGCGGCCGGCGCCGTCAGAGCCCCGGCCCCCGTGGAGCGCACCCGAGGACGGTGCCCCGGAAGTGCTCCGCAGCTGCTCAGGACGGGTCCCCGTGGGGGAAGAACCGGCATTCGCGGGTGCGGGGCGCTTGGGTGTGACGGTCAAGACGACTCCTCCAGACTCATAATCATCATGCTGATTTTTTTCTCCACCCTCTTGACGCTCCGGCAGCGTCGGCGCAATATCAGGGTAATCATCATGCTGAATTGCTGGGTGAGCAAGGGCGCCGTTGCCTGCGGCAGTCGGCCTTCCGTCACTGCCGGCGGATCGAGCGGCCCGCTCCCTCACGCTGCTTCGGGCGGCCCTTCCTTTTCCTCCTCGGGAGACACCTCGTGCGTATCGCCAACCTCCGCGGTCGGCTGGCCCTCGTTGTCGACGGCAAGGCCGTCGACGTCGAAGAGGCCAGTGGCGGCAGCTTCTCCGCCGACCCGCAGGCCGTGTATGAGCACTGGGAAGTGTTCTGTGCCTGGGCCGCTGCCGCCGACCTGCCCGAAGGCGTGGTGTTCGACCCGGCCGAGCTGGGCTCGCCGGTCCCGGCTCCCCGGCAGACGCTGGCGATCGGCCTGAACTACCGGGATCACGCTTCCGAGTCCGGGTTCGAGGTGCCGGAAGGGCTGCCGCCGGTCTTCACCAAGTTCGTCACCAGCATCAGCGGTCCCGTCACCGAGGTGAAGTTGCCCGAGGGCGGCAACACCGACTGGGAGGTCGAGCTGGTGGCCGTCATCGGCCGCCGTGCCGAGGGAGTGTCGGAGGCGGACGCCTGGAGCCACGTCGCCGGGTTGACGGTGGGCCAGGACATCTCCGAGCGGGTGTCCCAGCTGGCCGGTCCCGTACCTCAGTTCAGCCTCGGGAAGTCCCGTCCCGGCTTCACCCCCATCGGGCCGTGGCTGGTCACGCCGGACGAGTTCGACAACCCCGACGATCTCGAACTGCGCTGCGCGATCAACGGCGAAGAGGTCCAGAAGGGCCGTACCCGCGACCTGATCTTCTCCTTGCCCGCGCTGATCTCCAAGCTGTCCGCGGTGCTGCCGCTGCTTCCCGGGGACGTCCTCTTCACCGGCACCCCCGCCGGCGTCGGTCTCGGCCGCGACCCGCAGCGCTGGCTGGCGGCCGGTGACGAACTCGTCAGCACCATCGAGGGCATCGGCGAGCTGCGCCAGACCTTCGTCGCCTGAGTCGAGCCGAACCCGCCGGACAGAGGAGTCGAGGAGTCCCCATGGCACTGCACCGTCTGACCTCCCTCACCGTGGGGGTCCCCGACGTCGCCGAAACGGCGGCCTACTACACGGACTTCGGCCTCGTTCCGGACGGCGACGGCTGGTTCACGACCCAGGACGCCGGCCGCCAGCTGCGCATCGTCCACGCGCCGACCCGCCGCCTGGTGGAGGTACGCATCGGCGTCGACACCTCCGACGACCTGGCCGCGGCCGCCTCGCGCCTGGAGCGGCTCGGCATCGAGGCCCTCGCCACGAACGGAACCCTGTCCGCGTACGACATGGCCACCACCGTCCGCGCCGTCCTGGAAGTCACCCCCCGCCTCACCCAGGACCCGGTGCCGGCCACCGTCTACAACGGGCCCGGCCGCGCCGAGCGCACCGGTTCCCGCGCCCCGGGTGTGCTGCGCACCGGCCGGGTACGGCCCCGCAAGCTCGGGCACGCCGTCGTCGGCACGACCGACTTCGACGCCACCACCGCCTTCTTCCGCGACGGGCTGGGTTTCAAGGCGTCCGACTACATCAAGGACCACGGAGCGTTCCTGCGCTGCTCCACCGACCACCACAACATCCTGGTCCTCACCGCGCCGGTCACCTTCCTGCACCACTCCGCATGGCAGGTCGACGACATCGACGAGGTCGGCCGCGGCGCCGCCGCCATGCTCCAGAACCACCCCGAGCGGCACATCTGGGGCCTGGGCCGCCACCACGCCGGCTCCAACTTCTTCTGGTACCTCAAGGACCCGGCCGGCAACTTCAGCGAGTACTACTCCGACATGGACTGCGTCGTCGACGACCAGCTCTGGACACCGGAGATCCTCGAAGGCGCCAGAGGCCTGTTCAACTGGGGCCCCCCGCCCCCGCCGTCCTTCCTCGCCCCCGACGATCTCGGCGCCTTGATGACCGGCACCCACAGCCCGACGAGGTAGAGCACCATGACAGACACGTCCGCCGCGATGCGCGAGGTCATCTGCGTCCTCGACCCCGACGAGGCCGCCGCACGCGACGCCCGCATGATCGCCGCGGGCGTCGGCCCCCGGCACGCGCTACCGCCCATCCCACCGCCGGTCCTGGGCGACGGCATCCTGCAACGCGGCCCCGACGGCGCCCGCGCCCCGCACGTCGGGCACCCCACCCCCGAGTACCGGCTCACCCACCAGGGCCGCACCGCCCTGCCGGACGAACTCACCGGCGGCTTCGACGTCCTGACCGACGGCCATGCCCCGCTGACCGCCCTCGACGAGACCGACCGCGCCTTCCTCACCGGCATCGGCGCCCACATCGTCGCCCTGTACGAGGGCACAGCACCACCCTCGGGCCACATCGACGCCCCCGGCGGCTGCCTGCCCCACCCGCGCGCGCACGGACACGTCGCCGCGATCGTCCGCCCCGGCTTCCACCTCTTCGGCGCAGCCACCGACGGCGACGGGCTCCACGAGCTGATCGGGCAGTTGCGCGAGCAGCTGCGGCAGCCCGCGGCCCCGGCGGTTCCCGTGCCCCAGCGCTTGCTCGCTGCCGCCGAACAGTAGCCGGGTACTCCCCGCCCACCAGCGCCAGCGCACGCACCGACCGCGGCGCACGGACACCGCATGGTCCCGTACGCCGCGGTGTCCCCGGCCGGAAACCGGGGGCACCACACGGCGTCCGGGCCCTGCCACCGCTGCCGCACGGCCCGGACGCCCGCGCGCGTCTGCCCGGATTCCTCGGAAGGACCATTGATGGACAAGACCTTCTCCTGCGCGGCCGATGCCGTGGCCGACATCGGTGACGGCGCCTCGCTGGCCGTCGGCGGCTTCGGCCTGTGCGGCATCCCGAGCACCCTCATCGACGCCCTGTACATCCACGGAGCGAGCCGGCTTCGGGTGGTGTCCAACAACTGCGGAACCGACGACCACGGCCTGGGCGTTCTGTTGGGCGCAGGCCGCATCGCCCGTGTCACCGGTTCCTACGTGGGGGAGAACAAGGAGTTCGCCCGCCAGTACCTGAGCGGCGAACTCGAAGTCGAACTCGTCCCCCAGGGAACCCTGGCCGAACGCCTGCGCGCCGGAGGCTGCGGCATCCCCGCCTTCTACACCCCGGCCGGCGTCGGCACCCCGCTGGCCGACGGCGGCATTCCCTGGCGTCACCATCCCGACGGAGGTGTCGCCGTCGCCTCACCGGCCAAGGAGACCCGCATCTTCGACGACCGGGAGTTCGTCCTCGAAACGGCTCTCACCTGCGACTTCGCGCTGGTCAGGGCAGCACGCGGCGACCGGCACGGCAACCTCGTCTTCGACAAGTCCGCCCGCAACTTCAACCCCCTGGCCGCCATGGCCGGCCGCATCACCATCGCCGAGGTCGAGGAACTCGTCGAACCGGGCGACCTGGACCCGGACGCCATCCACCTGCCGGGCGTGTTCGTCCAGCGAATCGTGGCCCTGACCGCACAGCAGGCGGCCGACAAGCAGATCGAGAAGAGGACGGTGACCGGCTGATGCCCTGGACCCGCAACGAGATGGCGGCCCGGGCCGCCGGCGAACTGAACGACGGCGATTACGTCAACCTCGGCATCGGACTGCCCACCCTCGTCCCCGGCTTCATCCCGGCCGGCGTCCATGTGGTGCTGCACTCGGAGAACGGCATCCTGGGCACCGGCCCCTACCCCTCCGACGACGCCGTCGACCCGTCCCTGATCAACGCGGGAAAGGAAACCGTGACGGTCCTGCCCGGTGCCGCGTTCTTCGACTCCGCCCTCTCCTTCGGCATGGTCCGCGGCGGCCACCTCGACACCGCGATCCTCGGAGCCATGCAGGTCTCCGCCAACGGTGACCTGGCCAACTGGATGATCCCCGAGAAGATGGTCAAGGGCATGGGCGGAGCGATGGACCTCGTCCACGGCGCCCGGCGCGTCATCGTCCTCATGGAACACACCGCCAAGGACGGCAGCCCGAAGATCGTTCCCGAGTGCACGCTGCCGCTGACCGGCCGGGCCTGCGTGCACCGCATCATCACCGACCTCGCCGTCCTGGACGTGACCGACCACGGACTCCTCCTGGTCGAAACAGCCCCCGGCATCACACCCCAGGACGTGGCCGTTGCCACGGCAGCCCCGCTCCACATCCCGGAACCGGCCGGCCTGCCCGAATGAGAACTTCCGCCGGCCCGGTGATCAGGGACAGCCACCGGGCCGGCGGAACCGGCATCCGAGCAGACCGCCCTGAGCTCCGCCCCGGCCGCGACCTGTCCGAGGCTGCCCTGCCTCACGGCCGGGGCGGATACGCCACCCCGCCGCCCCACCGCTGACATGTCGCTGACGGAGCGTCAGGAAAGTCGGCAAGCCTTCGGTATGAGTCCTGAAAAACCCGGTGCCCGGTAGGCGGGTTTCACCTCGTACGTCGCGTCCCGGGTGTTCACTCATCGCAGCTCCGTCACTCTCCGTCACAGACCCTCGTGCGGGCCGACCCGGCCCATGGACACTCCATGCGGCAGAGGATCACGCTGACGCGCATGCCGTTTCCGGAGCGCACCGGATCAGCGGGCGCGCATGGCGGTCCGTCGCACGGCCGGCGCACGAGTCGCCGTCCGGTGGCGGCGGCAGCGCCCTATCGATTCACCGGCCGCCACATTAGTCAGCTATTCTTAGTATCGTACGACGCGGCAACGCCCTGGGGGGCGAGGTTCCGGAGAGGGGGCGGACGGCGCGCGCGGAGGGCGGAAACTGTGCTCGCGCCGCCGGGGCCGGGCCGACGGCGAACCGGCACGGCGGTGCCGACGCGGGGCATGGACATCGTGGGATCAGGAGAGCGACGGAGCCAAAGGCGGCATGGACGACGAGCAGCGGGTGAAGCTTGGGGTGCTGTTGTTCATCCCCTATCGGTACGCCGAGAGCCGGATGTTCCAGGCCCTCCAGGACGTCGGATTCGACGACTGGACACTCACCCAGTGCCGGGTCTTCCAGTGCATCACCTCGGACCGTTCACGCCTCACGGACCTCGCTGACCAGGCACAAGTGACCAAGCAGAGCGCCGGTGTACTGGTCGACCAACTGGAACGCCTGGGCTACGTCCGCCGGGTGCCGGACCCCACTGACGGCCGCGCCCGGCTGATCGTGATCGAGGAACGCGGCCGGCGGGCCATCGAGGTGACCGCAGCCACACTCGACGAAATCCTCGCCGAGTGGAAAGCGTATCTGGGCACCCGCAACTTCGCCCTGCTGCACCAGATCCTGGACCAGCTCCGCGAGATCACCGACCCGTACGCGGGTTGATCCCAGCCGCACCGAACCGCGCCCGCAACCGGCTCACGCCCGCCCGGTTCACCTGGCTCAGCGGGTGTCGGCATGCCCCGGCGTCGCCTTGACTTTAGTCAGTTTTCATGACTAACGTTGGCGATCGGACCTTCACCGCAAACGGCGCGCCGGCATCGGCAGCGACCTGAGGAGGTTCGACTCAGCCTCGACAGAGAGCGAACGTCATGAAGTTTCTTGTCCTAGGAGCAACCGGTCGTACCGGCGTCCACTTCGTCAAAAAGGCACTCGATCAGGGACACCAGGTGACCGCCCTCGTTCGGAGGGCCGACGCCAAGGTTGACCCGCGTGCCCAGGTCATCAGCGGAGCCATCACTGATGCCGCCGTGATCGCGGCGGCGGCCGAGGGCCACGACGCTGTCATCAGCACGCTCGGAAACGCCAGCGAAGCCCCGACGCTGATCACCGACACCGTCCGCGCGGTCATCGCCTCGGCGAAAATCTCCGGCGTTGACCGATTCCTCATCGTGTCCGCCTTCGGAGTCGGCGACTCCCTCCCCAAAACCTCGTTCCTCGTACACGCCATTGTGAGCAGCATGCTCCGGAAGAAATACGAGGACAAGGTCGCGGCGGAAGCGCTCCTGAAGGCCAGTGACCTGAAATGGACCGTCGAATACCCCGGTCCGTTGAGCAACCGAAGCAACACCCGCTACTCCGCGACCGTGCTCGAGGATCTCAAGAAGCTGTCGCTCTTCCCCTCAACCGCTCGTGAGAACGTCGCCGACTTCCTCCTCCGCTCCGCCGTGGAAGACACCCACATCCGTCAGATCGTCGTCGTCGCCGACACCAAGTAGGTCACCGGGGCAGGGTTTTGGCAAAGCCGGGTGACGTACGTCTTGTGTTCATGCGAGGCCGAGCTGGGCGAGGGGGCGTCGGGGGTCGCGACCTGCGCAGTCTTCCTCACCCGCGCGGCCGCGTTCTTCCACGCACACGGCATCCCCCGCATCGAGCGGGTCCTGACCGACAACGCCTGGGCCTACCGCAAGGGCCTGGCCCGGAAAGCCGCCCTCGACAAACTCGGCGCGACCGGCAAACCCACCCGCGCCTACCGGGCGCAGACCGATGGCAAAGTCGATCGCTTCCACCGCACCCTGCTCGACGAAAGGGCCTACCAACGGCCCTACAACAGCAACGAACAGCGAACGGCAGCCCTCGGCACCTTCCCGCACACCTACAACTACCATCGCTGCCACACCGCGCTCGGAGGCAAGCCCCCGATCAGCAGTGAGGCGCGCTCCATTAGGGCCCGTTGACGATGAGGATCGAGGGCGATGCTGGACAATCGACCAGTCCAGCTCCCCCCGGGCACCGCGCTCATCAAGGACCGGGCGATGGAGCTTGGTTCACACCCGAACCCTCGATCACTTGGAAAAGCGCCGGTGAGCCGTCGCCCTGGAGGGCCCGAACGATGCGGACGGAAGCTGCGGCCACGCGCAGCTCGCCGTGGCCGCGCACACGATTGCGGCCAGCACCTGCCGATCACCGTGCCGACGCCGGCCGCCGCCCTGAGGCCGCGACGGAGCCTCCGAGGCCACCTGACCCATCCCGCACCAGCCGCTCGACGATCGCGAAACACAATCGACCGACAGGCTGCTGACCCACATGAGATGACGTCTGAAGCTGGAGGGCTGCTTCGTCGTCAACGCTCAGCAATACACTTGCACTTCCGTGACCACATTGCCGCCGTCCAGGGTCCGCTCACTCCAGGCCGTGACCACATCCCACGTCCAGTCCTGATACCACACCCTGAAGCTGTTGCCATGGGCCTTGGCATAGTTGTAGACGCCGTTGACAGGGTTCACTCCACATTGGTCTGCATTCCAGACCTGCCCGGAAATCGAGTATATGCAGGCCCGTCCGTAATCACATTTATAGTTCCAGTACTGGGGATGGACGTCGGCAGCTGAAGCAGTGCTGGAGCCGCCGATGAGCGTGCCAGTACCGAGGGCGAGAGCCACAGCAATACGGGTCACGTGTTTCTTGAGTAACTGCATCCAGAAGCCTCCTTGTTTGGGGCCCACTGTGACGCCGGTTCGAGCAGACGATTGGAGAGGGCCTCTTCTGTTGCCAGTGCTCAGCAGTACACGTCTACTTGCGTGACCATATTTCCGCCGTCCAGGCTGCGCTCAGTCCATGCCGTGACGAAATCCCACGTGTTGTTCTGGTACCACACCCTGAAGGTGTTGCCGTGGGCCTTGGCATAGTTGAATCGGCCGTAGATTGGGTTATTTCCACAGTGTTCCATATTCCAGACTTGCCCCAAAGTATCGTACACGCAGGCCCGCCCGTCATCGCACTTGTAGCTCAAGTACGCAGCTGAAGCATTGCTGGAGCTGCCGATGAGAATGCCAGCGCCAAGGGCGAGAACCAGAGCTGTCCGAGTCACATGCTTTTTGAGCAACTGCATTCAGAAGTCTCCCTGTCCGGGGCCCCACTGCGACGCCAGTTCGAGCAGACACCCGTGAGAACCTGCCACTCGGTCGACCGATGCCGCCTGCTGTGGTCGATCTCTTTGCGTCGTACCGTAGTGCCGGCCGTGGATACCAGCCATCCTTTCGAACACCATCGAAACGTGTTCTTTGTTGTGTCACGATGCGCGCCTGCGTGACTGCCGAACATGATGTCTGTTTTCCCAGGTCACGCACTGCTCTCCGGTGGTGCTGTGATTCGACGCGGACCGCGTGGAGCGCCAACGCTGAAGAGGCTCATTGCTCACCGGCAGGAACGGCCGCAGCCGTTCCCATTCGGCGTCCGACGGATCGCCGCGTTCTCCCCCGCCCCATAACGGGACCAACGAGCAGATCAGCGACAGTCACCTGATCGGCCGGACAGTGGCTAGAAGAACTCCGACCACGGCTGGTCCCAGATCTGCTTCACGCACAGGACCAGGAACAGCAGCCCCGCGATCACGAGCATGCCGTTGCTGAGGCCGCCGTTGCGCCATTCGCGGGGTGTGCGGGAGGAGTTGAGGAGCCACATCAGGGTCAGCGCGAGGAAGGGCATGAAGGCGGCGCCCAGGACGCCGTAGATGATGATCAGGCGGAAAGGCTCGTCCTGGAAGAGCAGGATCATGGGCGGGAAGGTCAGCCAGAGCAGGTAGGCGCGGAAGGTCCAGGACCTCTCGCGGCGGCCCGAGGCCAGTTCGTCGCCGCGTGCCTCGCGTTCGCCGCGCTGCCGGGCCAGGAAGTCGGCGAACATCAGGCTCACGCCGTGCCAGACGCCGATCAGGGAGGTGAAGGAGGTGGCGAAGAACCCGATCAGGAAGAGCTTGCCGGTGGCCGTGCCGTACTGCTGCTCCAGGATGTCCCCGAGCTGGATCAGACCCTTGTCGCCGCTCGCGATCGCGATGTTCGCCGAGTGCAGCATCTCCGCGCCCACGAGGAGCATGGCGATCACGAAGATGCCGGTCGTCGCGTAGGCGACCCGGTTGTCCAGGCGCATGACCTTCATCCAGCCGGTGTTGGTCCAGCCCTTGGCGTTGACCCAGTAGCCGTACGCGGCCAGCGTGATGGTGCCGCCCACGCCGCCGATCAGGCCCAGGGTGTTGAGGACCGAGTCCTTCTCGTCCGGGAGGACCGGGAGTAGGCCGGCGAAGGCGTCGCCGAGGTTCGGGGTGACGCGGATGGCCAGGTAGACGGTCACGACGAACATGACGCCCACCAGGATCGTCATGACCTTCTCGAAGACGTTGTACTTGTTGAACCAGACGAAGACCAGGCCCACCAGACCTGAGGCGATGCCCCACCATTCGAGGCCCATCACGTCCGGGAAGAGGGCCTGGAGGGGCAGGGCGCTGGACGACATCGCCGCCGCGCCGTAGACGAAGCCCCAGATCGCGGCGTAGATCGCGAAGAACCACATCGTCCAGCGGCCGAGGCTCGCCCAGCCGTCGAACAACGTGCGGCCGGTGGCCAGGTGCCAGCGGCCGCACGCCTCGGCAAGGGAGATCTTCACCAGGCAGCCGATGACGGCCGCCCACAACAGGGTGTAGCCGAAGTTGCTGCCCGCGATGAGGGTGGCGACGAGGTCGCCGGCGCCCACCCCGGTCGCCGCGACGACGATGCCGGGGCCGATGTAGCGCCAACTGGACTTACGAGGAGCCGGACCGGCCCCGACCGATACGCCTGCGCCGGTGGTGTTGCCCGTGGTGTCCGCCATGAGGGCCAAGAAAGCCCATGGCGGGCAGTGGGACAAGAGGGCGTACGCGGATCTTCACCCGATGCGCTTACTCGGCGCGGGCGGCGGCGCCCTTGTCGGCCCCTTCGTCGACCTTCTCGTCGGTGCCTTCGTCGGTCTTCTCGTCGGTGCCTTCGTCGGGCTTTTTCGTCCCCCTTGTTGTCGTCCCTTGGCGGCGTCGTCCGACTTCGCGTCCGTCTCGGGCTCGGGCTCTGGCTCCGACGCCGTCTCCGGTCCGTCGTCCTCGAAGCAGGCGTCCAGGACCTCGTCCAAGGGTCGCGTCCCGCGAGGTGGTGCAAGCGATCACGCGCTTCGCCCTCCGGTACCCGGCTCGCGATGATCTGGCTTTTCGTCAGGCGTTCTCGTCGTGGATCCGTTCCCCCAGGTCCGTCGCCCACGCGAGCGCCCATGCCTTGAGCTCGTCGATCTGCCGGGGGTTGAGTCCGTACGCGGCGTAGTCCTCGTCCTCGTACCATTCCGCGCCGGTGAGCCGGTCGCGGAGGTCCTCGAGGCTGAACTCGTCCTGGGTCCGGCGGCGGCCGAGGGATTCGAGGTCGGCGGTGGAGCGGTGGCGGGAGGCGGCCTGGACGTCGATGAGGTCGCGGACCGTGCCGCGGTCGGCGAGGGCGCGGACCTTGGTGCCGATCACGTCGTCGAGGGAGAGGACGGGCCCGTAGGGGGTCTGGGCGGGCGGGGCCCAGAACGCCTCCTTGAGGACGTCGACCTCGCACTCCTCGCCGGTGTCCGGGGCGGTGACGAGGAACCGGCCGCTGAGCGGGTCGCTCTGAACGTGCGTGGTCCGCCAGCCGCGCGCGGTGAGGCCGGCGGTGAGGGAGGCGATGATCTCCTCCATCGGAGCCGGGTTCTCGGTGGCGACGTCGAGGTCGCGGCTGAAGCGTTCGACCAGGCCGTGGGCCTGCACGGCGTATCCGCCGGTGAGGACCAGGGGGTAGGGGGAGCCGAGGTCGAGGATGTCGACGAGGAGTCGCTCGTGGAGCGGGGTCAGCTTCACGCGGCCGTCGCGTCGCCCGCGGCGGTGCGCGACAGCTCGGGGAAGGCGTCCTCCCAGACCTCACGGATGTAGGGGCTGACCAGGCGCCGCAGGACGGGCCACTGCTCGGTCAGCAGCCGGTGGTGCAGGAAGGCGGCCAGGTCCTCGCGCAGGCCCTCGGCGAGGACGGTGCGGTAGAGCGTCATGCGGGACTTCGGGCGGTCCAGGCTGTAGCTGGTCCGCCCGGACCAGACGATGTGCAGCGGCAGGTCGACGGTGCCCGTGACGGGGCCGGCCAGCTCCTGCAGCAGCTCGGGCAGCCGGCCGCGGTAACGGTCCCGCAGCACCTCGGCGCGGGGGGCGGTGGTCGTGGCATCCATGCGTCCAGTATCGCCGGTGAGCGGCGGCCGCACGGCGGATACAGGACTCCCGGCACACTCCGCACAGGCGGGCGCGGCCCGCGCCCGCCTCCGTCGCCGCCCTCGCCGGCCACTGGGGTTCGGTGGCCGGCCATTCGGCCAGCAGCCGGCGTTCAAGCTGCGCTGGCGCATCGAACACGACTACCGCGAGATGAAACAGGCCCTGGGTCTGGCCCACTTCGAAGGCCGCACCTGGGGCGGCTGGCACCACCACGTCACCCTCGTCTCCGCCACCCACGCCTTCTGCACCCTGCAACGACTGGCACAAGACCCAAAAGACGCGGCGCAGGTCCGAGCCTCTACCAAGTCGTCCGAGAACTCCAGACACTTCTCGCCGCCTGGACCGGCGCCTGCACCCTTGCCATTGGTCTGTGGCCGGTAGGGCCGGGTTCGCTTGTGGGGGCTCGCAGCGAGATCTCAACACGAGCTGTCCGCAAGGGCGATGACCAATGAGCAGCGCGACCGAACGTGCGCCGGGTAAGGCTGCGGGCTTGGCCGGGTTGAGCCCTCGCACGTCCTGGGCGATAAGCGTGGACTTCAGGGCGACCGTGTCAGCAGGTGGACAAGGGGTGGACTGTGCTCATGGCGGTGTCGAGCAGGTCTGCGAGGCGGAGGTCGTCTGTATGGAGCCAGCGCGCTTGCGCGGCGTGGAGGCATGCCAAGGCTGCTGATGCGAGGACCCCGGCCCGAAACCGCACGTCACCAGCGTGGCCTGCCATGCGGGTCTCCAGGGCGGCCGTGATGGCTTCCTGCCATGCGGTGTCCTTGTCGTACCGGAGGGCCGGCCTTTCGAGCATGAGGCCGCCCAGGGCTCTGGCGCCCGGTTCGGTCTCGGCCTGATCGAGCAGCGGGTCGAACGCCCGTCTGAGTGCGTCCCAAGGGCTCTCGTCGTCGGGACGCTGGGCCAGTGCCCCGACGACCGCCCGGCCGACCACGGCCAGCCCTTCAGCCAGTGCGGCGTCCTTGGTGGGGAAGTAACGGAAGTAGCTACGGCGCGAGATGCCTGCGGCTCTCGCGATCTCCTCCACGGTTGTGCTCTCGAAACCTTGGCGGCCGAAGACATCCATTGCCGCCGCAACGATCTCGGACCGGACGGCGCGACGGGTCCGCTCCCGCAGATTCAGCTCAGCATCCTCACTCACAGCTCCATGCTACCGTGGAGCCAAAGGTGACACTCAAGTGTCATTAATGACCCTAGAGGGTCAGCTCTGGAAGGCAGGGGCATGCGTATGAGCGAGCGGATCGTTGTGGTCACAGGTGGTTCGGACGGCATCGGTGCCCAGGCGGCACGTCGGATCGCCCGGCAGGAACCAGGGCAGCGGCTCATCCTCGTGGGGCGTTCACGGGACAAGACGGCGGCGGTGGCACGCGAGGTCGGTGCGGAGTCCTACATAGCGGATTACACGCGTCTCGACGAGGTGCGTGAATTGGCGGCCGACCTCCGGCGCTCGGTCGATCGTATCGACGTGCTCGCCAACAACGCCGGAGGCATTTTCGGCGAACGCACCGTAACGGCGGACGGCAACGAGAAGACCCTGCAGGTGAACTTCCTCGCGCCCTTTCTGCTCACAAACCTCCTGCTCGACCTGCTGCAGGCCGGCGAAGGCGGCGTGATCAACACTTCCAGCGTATCCGCCAGGATCGTCGGAAAGATCGACGTTGAAGACCTCAACCACACCAGAAGCTACGCCCCGATGCGCGCGTACGGCGACGCGAAACTAGCCACCATCCTCTTCACCCGGGGACTCCACGCACGATACGGCGCTCAAGGGATCAACGCGGCGGCCGTCGACCCGGGCAATGTGCGAACGGGCTTCGGCGCCGAGAATAACGACTTCCTCACCCGACTTCTGTATCGGACACCGCTGTCCCGGATCGCGCTGATCTCGCCCGAGAAGGGCGGAGCGAACCTCGCCTACTTCCTGACCGGCCGCCCCGGCATCGACTGGGGCCACGGACGCTTCTACGCGCAGACCGAGCCCGCGAAGCCGCGTCAGACCAACAAGCAAGTCAACAACGACGCCCTTGTCGAAACCCTGTGGACCCGCAGTGCTGAACTCGTTGGTATCGGTTCTCACTGAGCCCGGAGGAGATCTCCCGCGCACACCGGCAAGCGGCGAAGCCACCCTTCGGAACAGCCGACACCGCTCGATAGCCCTGCGCGGCCCCTCCCCACCACAGCCGACGCGTTCAACGACCTCCGACCCCACCGACCGCATCACTCAGGAGCTTCCATGCGCCGTCCAGCAGCCGATGAGAAAGCCTGGGGAGGTCGCCTCCCTCGCGTCGAGTCCACCGAACTCGATCCGGAGCAGCAGGCCGCCGCAGCGCAACTGCGCGATTGGGCAGACAGTTTCGGCTTTGCTGCCACCGACGCCGCCGGCGGCCTCATCGGGCCGTTCATCGCAACCGTGCTGAGGCCCAGGCCAGGACTGGCCTTCCAACAGTGGGTGGCTTCCGACTACCACGGCTCCTGCCTCTCCCGGGCCACCCGTGAAGTCGCCATCCTCACCGTTGGCGCGCACTGGAAATGCGATTACGAAACGTATGCCCATGTTGTCTTCGCCCGATCGGTCGGCCTCTCCGAAGCCACCATCCGCAGCCTCCTTGCCGGCAACACCGACGCACTGGAGGGCACCCACGAACTGACCCACCGCTTCACCACGGAACTGCTCACCACCCACCGCATCAGCGATGCCACGTACGACCAGGCGTTGCACGCTTTCGGGCGCGACGGAGTGATCGACCTGGTCCACCTCGTCGCCATGTACGTGGCGCAGGCCGTCATGCTCAACGCGTTCGACACTCCCGCGCCCCGACTCGATCTCCAGGCTTGAGCATTTCTGATCAGTCGGTCGCCGTGCCCCGACTGTAAACCCGCACCACCGCCACATGCGTAACCCGGTGCGTCCGCGCGCGCCAGACCGGGCGTAGGAACTGCACCCGGTCCGCACGCCGAGCCATCCTTCAGGCCACGCGTAGGCCATCCGGCACTTCGCACCGTTTGATCATCTTGACATCAGGAGAAAGCACATGTCCGCGACGTCGGAACCCGTCAAGTCCTACCGCCACTTCTACATCGATGGTGAGTGGACCCAGCCCAGCTCGGATGCCACCGTCACGGTGACCGACTCCGCCACCGAGGAGCCCTTCCTGCAGGTGCCTCTGGCCCAACCCGACGACATGGAACGCGCCATCCGTGCTGCCCGGCGGGCCTTCGATGAGGGGCCTTGGCCCCGCATGTCCCACACCGAACGAGCGGGCTGTCTCCGCAAGCTCGCGACGGGTGTCCGTGAACGTGCCGATGAGTTTGCACGCACGTGGGCCCGTGAGACCGGAGTACTTGCCGGCATCGCCGGCCAGATCGCACCGATGGCCGAGCGCTCCCTCAACGGATACGCGGACCTGGCTGACACGTTCCCCTTCACGGAGCCGGGTCTGCAAAGCATGTGGGGCGGCTACAGCATGATCGTTCGCGAGCCGGTCGGAGTGGTCGGTGCCATCTACCCCTGGAACGGCGCGCTCGAATATCTGGTCCACAAGGCCGCACCCGCACTGCTGGCCGGATGCACAATCGTCATGAAGTCACCGACCCAGGCACCCGGCGAGGCCTACATTTTCACCGAATTGCTGCACGAGATCGGCTTGCCGGCCGGCGTCTTCAACTTGGTGACGGCTGATCGCGTCGTGGGCGAACAGCTTGTTACCGACCCGCGAGTCGACAAGATCACCTTTACCGGCTCCACCGCCGCAGGCCGCCGCATCGGGGTACTGGGAGCAGATCGCATCGCCCGCGTCACACTGGAACTCGGGGGCAAGTCCGCCGCTGTCATCCTCGACGACGCCGACATCCAAAGCGCCGCGCAGTCCCTCGCCGGTATCGAATGCTTCCAGTCCGGTCAGGTCTGTGCATCGCTGACGCGCATCATCGTTCCCCGGGCCCGTCACGACGAGATGGTTGATGCCATCGCCGACTTCTTCAAGCAGGTCAAGGTCGGCTCACCGTTTGACCCGGCCTCCGGTATGGGCCCGCTCGTCAGCGCCTCCCAGCGGGAGCGGGTCGAAGGATACATCGCCAAGGGCATCGATGGAGGCGCCGAACTCGCCGCCGGCGGAGGACGACCCGCAGGACTCGACCGCGGATGGTTCGTCGAACCCACCGTCTTCGCCAACGTCGACAACTCCTCCACGATCGCTCAGGAGGAGATCTTCGGGCCCGTCCTCAGCGTTATCCCAGCGGATGACGAACGGGATGCAGTCCGCCTGGCCAACGACTCCAAGTACGGTCTCAACGCCGCCGTTTTCACCCGCGACGCAGATCGGGCACTGGCTGCCGCACGGGAGTTGCGCTGCGGCACCGTCGGCCACAACGGCTTCAAGCCCGACTTCGGCATCGCGTTCGGCGGCTTCAAGGAGTCCGGCATCGGAAGGGAGGGCGTGCGCGAGGGCATTCGCTCCTACCTGGAGACCAAGACCGTCGTCCTTGACGAGAAGCCCGCCGGGATCTGACCGGTGGGCCTCACTGATCTCGGCACTTCAGGATGATGTTTGCTGAACTTGCCGATGCCGGTGTGGTGTTGCCGGTAGTCCGTGGCCTGTGAGATACGCGGATGGGGGCGGGGTGACCCCTGCAGCACGGCGGCGTCGGGAAGCGGTGCGGAACGGGCGGCGGAGCTGTTTGCGCAGCAGGTCAAACCGCCCGAGGTGGCCCGGCAGCTGCGTGTGAGTCTGAGGTCGGCTTACCAGTGGCAGCAGTTGTGGCGGCGAGGCGGTGCCGACGAGCTGCTTTCGAGAGGACCGAGCGGGGGCCGGTGTCGCCTGTCGCCACGCTGTCTGGAAAAGCTCGCCAGGTATCTCGAGCAGGGTCCGGCCGCGCACGGCTGGACGGAGGACCAGGTGTGGACCGCGGTGAGGGTGGCCACGAACTGGGCTTCGGCTCGGGCATGACCTGCTGGCGGCGCCTGGCCGCCTGGAACGAGGCCGGCGTGTGGGAGAAACTGCACCTGGTGCTGCTGAAGAAGCCGCGGTCGGCGAAACAGCTGGACTGGTCGCGGGCGGTGATCGGCTCCTCCCATGTCCGGGCGGCCCGACGTGGCCCAAAAGCGGTCCCAGCCCGGTCGACCGTGCACGGCCGGGCAGCAAGCACCACGTCCTTGTCGACGGGCAGGGCATCCCGCTCCCTCACCGAGGGCCGGCAGTGGCTGGTGTCCGACCTCGACCGCACCGAAGCACGGCCCCGCGTCACGGAAATCGTGTCAGGGCCACGTGTACGCCTACAGCCGGGCCGGTCGACGCGGTGAGAGGGCCACCCGGGCGGCCTCGACACGGCGACGACCTCATCGGAGCCTGCCCGGGCTTCGCCATCTGCCTCCTCCCCCACCGTCACGTGCGACGGCTTCGTCAGGGTTTTCTGTCTTCACCTGCGGGTGGCGCAACGCGTAGCTGCGGAGCAGGGGGAGGACGTGTGCAGTCGGTGAGTCGGGCTCGACCGTGTAGATCACCAGTTGTTGGTCGGCGCTCTGGGGAAGCGTCACCGCTTCGACGCCGAACTCGAGCGGGCCCCCTGCGGGGTGCGCGATGCGCTTGGTGACCGACGAGCGGTCTGTGACGCCCTGGTCGTTCCACCACCGATCGACCCGGGGTTTCTTGGCGCGCAGGTCCTCGATGAGCGCGGCGAGCGCACGGTCGTGCGGGTGCCGGCCCACTTCGTAACGCAGTGAGCCCACAGCAGCGCTCGCGTAATCCGCCCAGTTGACGATGCGCACACGGGCGGCTTCATCAAGCAGGAGCCACCGCACGAAAGAGGTCCCCGGGTCGAGCCTCACGCCCAGAACCTCCGCGAGCAGCGCGTTGGTGGCCAGTACCTCAAGGCGGTGTCCGAGCAGGAGTGTCGGCAGATCCTCCAGGGCGGTCATCACTCGCAGGAGTCCCGGTTCCGGCTGCTGCGGGCGGTGCCAGTCGCCGCGGCGGGATCCGGGATCGGCCAGGGACCGCAGATGTCTGCGCTCGGCGTCGGTGAGGTTCAGGGCCCGTGCCAGTGCCTCGCACAGGTCGTCGCTCAGCGTGCGCTGGCGCCCCTGTTCCAGACGGCTGTAGTGGTCCGGGCTGATACCTGCCAGGCCGGCAACCTCCTCCTTGCGCAGCCCCGGCACACGTCGAGGGCCGGGCCAGGGGCGGATCCCGGCCTGTGCGGGGGTGAGACGGTCCCGGCGGGAGCGGAGAAAGGCCCCCAAAGCCGGGTTCGGCCTGGTGCGTCGGCCTGCCGTGGGGTGAGGGTCATGCATCACTCCATTCGACCAGACCGCTGTGCGTGGTGCCTGGTCATGCGAAGACCAGGCACCGGTCGGCCTGGTTGCGCCACGGACGGCGAACATAGCGTCGCCGACATGAGCACTTCGAACTCGGCGCCGGTCACCGACGCCACCGCGATACCAATGTGGCGGCGGCACGCGCTCGCCACAGCCGACCGCCGGCACCCCCGCCGAGTGCCTAGTAGTGCTTCGTTAAGTTCTGGGCTGTCTGCGGCGGGTTCGTGGGCTGGGCAGGGGTCGTCCGCAGGTGGTGCAGGTACCGGTCCAGCACCTCAGCAGGTCCTGAAGAACGTCGAGGACTTGGTAGAGGGTCAGGCCGGTGTGCGGACTTTTGGGTCGTGCCGCCGGAGGGTGAGGAAGGCCTGGGCGGCGGTGACGAGGGTGACGTGGTGGTGCCAGCCGCGCCAGGTGCGGCCCTCGAAGTGGTCCAGTCCGAGGCCGTGCTTGAGCTCGCGGTAGTCGTGCTCGATCCGCCAGCGCATCTTGGCCCACCGCACCAGGTCGGTGACGGGTGTGGTGGCGGGCAGGTTCGATATCCAGTAGTCCGTCGGGGTGTCCTGGCCGTCCGGCCATTCGATGAGGAGCGTCTGGACGGGCAGGACGCCGTCCCACCGGTTGCGGCCGCCGCCGGCCTCCTGAGCCGCGGCCAGGGACTGCTTGCCCGCGGGCCGTACTGTCAGGACCGCGAACCGTGAGGTCATCGCGTCTTTGCTGCCCTGCCTCCAGGTCACCTCGGTGAACCGCTCCGCACCCGCCTGTGCGGCGAGGACGCAGACGGCTTGTGGTGGGGTGCGGTAGCGGGGAAGGGTGGGTGGTCCGAGCCCGCCATAAGCAGGCTGGTGCGGCTCGGCATCCTCGGGGTGGGCGACTTCCTTCCCGTTCAGGGCCAGGACATAGGACAGCCCTCGCGTCTGGAGGCCGAGCCGGAACAGGGTGCTGACGCCGTAGCCGGCGTCGGCGACCACGACCGGAGCCTTCAGCCGCCACTGGGCGAGCGTGTCCAGCAGGCCGAGCGCCAGGCGCCACTTCTCCCGGTGCACCACCTCGTCGGGGACTCCTGCCCTGCGGCACCGGTCCGGCTCGTCCGTCCACTCACGCGGCAGATACAACTGCCACTCCAACGGGCACGAGGCGGTGTCGGTGGCGGCATGGACACTGACCGCGACCTGGCAGTTCGCCCGCTTGCCGACCGCTCCGCAGTACTGGCGGGCCACCCCGACCGACGCCTTGCCGCACTTGGGGAACGACACGTCGTCGATCACCCACACCTCAGGGCGGATGGCCTCGCACAACCACTCGGCGATCCGCCGCCTGACCGGTAACGGATCCCACGGCGACTGGTTCACGAACTGCTGCAGGGCCTGCATGTTCCCGTCCGGCAGACGCTCGGCCATCGGCTGGATGGACTTGCGCCGGCCGTCGAGCATCAAGCCTCGCAGATAGCACTCGCCCCACCGCCGCTGATCCCGCCGCGGAAACGACCCGAACACATCGGCAACGAACTCCGCCAACTCGCCCCGGAGCCGTTCCACCTCCCCCAACCTCACTCCAGGAAGCTGCCCACGATCAGCCGAGATCACTCCACGTAACGAAGCACTACTAGGGCCTCTCATTCGGATCATTCCGGCGTCGCGGGGTCCGGTACGCGCCTGTGCGGCGTTGTCGTCGGTTGCCGGGGCTCCGCCCTGGCGCCCTCCTCCGCCTCGCAGCCGCACGCACCGGACCCCGCTCGGGTCGGTCGAAGGCGCACCGCGCCTCCCAGCCGGCCTGATCCAAACGAAAGACCCTAAGACGTCATCTCATTTGGTGAGTCTGCGGTAGCAGATGAGGGTGCAGGCGATGCTGGTGAAAGCCAGGAAGTGCTCCGCTTTGCGCTCGTAGCGGCGGTGCAGTCGGCGGCATCCGGCGAGCCAGGACATCGTGCGTTCTACGGTCCAGCGGTGCAGGCCCAGGCGGGTCGAGGACTCGGTGCCCTTGCGGGCGATGCGGTGCCGGATGCCGCGCCCGCGTAACCATCGCCGCAGGTAGTCGTAGTCGTATCCCTTGTCGGCGTGGAGCTTTGCCGGCCTGCGCCGCCGGCGTCCCCGACGAGAGCGGATCGGCGGTATGCCCTTCACCAGCGGGATCAGCGCCTGGCTGTCGTGGAGGTTCGCCCCCGAGATCCCGACGGACAGGGGCAGACCGGTCCGCTCGGTGACCAGATGGATCTTCGACCCGTATTTGCCCCGGTCTACAGGATTCGGACCTGTCAGATCCCCCTTTTCAGGGCACGCATGTTCACCGAGTCGATCGCGCATCGAGACCAGTCCAACTCGCCGCGGGAGCCGAGCTCGTCAAGTACCAGGCGATGGAGTCTGGCCCACACCCTGGCCTTCGACCACTCGGCAAAACGCCGGTGAGCGGTCGCCCCCGACGGGCCGAACGACGCGGACGGCAACTGCTGCCACGTGCAGCCCGACGTGGCCACGAACACGATCGCAGCCAGAACCTCCCGGTCACCATGCCGCCGCCGACCGCCGCCCTGAGGCCGGGACGGAGCCTCCGGAACCACCCGCTGGAACAGCTCCCACAACTCATCCGGCACCAGCCGCTCAACGATCGAAACCACGCCCGATAACCTACCGAACCAAATGAGATGACGTCTAAGTCAACACCACCAGGAGATCCCCATGTCCCCCACACCGTTGCGCGTAGGAATCATCGGGGCGAGCGCCCGGACGGGCTGGGCGCAGGTTTCCCACGTCCCGGCGATCCAGGCACTCGACGGCATCACGCTGGAAGCGGTCGTCACCCGGCGGGAGGAGAGCGCACGCGAGGCAGCGGCTGCCTTCGGGGCCCGGACCTGGCACACCGACCCGCTCGCCATGATCCAGGACTCCGCGGTCGACATCGTCACCGTGGCGGTCAAGGTCCCCGATCACCGCGAGCTCGTGCTCGCAGCACTCGAAACCGGCAAAGCCGTCTACTGCGAAGCGCCGCTGGGAAGTTCCCCCGCCGAGACGCGGATGCTCGCGGCTTCGGCCCAGTCAGGGCACAGCGTCATCGGTCTGCAGGGCCGCCTCAACCCGGCGGTGCGGCGCGCAGCCCGGATCATCGCCGAGGGCGGTGTCGGACGACCGCTCAACGCGCGGGTCGTGTCGACCTCGTCCGCCTTCGGAGCGGCGAGCATCTCAGCGTACGAGTACTTCGAGAAAGAGGAGTCCGGCGCCTCCCTGCTGACGCTCACCGCGGGTCACACCCTCGACCTCGTCGAGGCACTGCTCGGCGAGATCACCGAGGTGGACGCCCGCACCGAGACCCTGTGGCCGCACCCCCGACTCCTCGACACAGGCGGAAGGACACGGCGGGAAGTACCCGACCATGTCGACGTCCTGGCTCGGACCGCTACAGGAGCGATCGTGACCGCCGACGTCGTCGGCGGTGTGCCGCCCGAGGATGCGGACTTCCGGTTCGAACTGCGCGGCACCGACGGATGGCTCACGCTCACCGGCGGCACCCTCTACGGAGTGCAGGGCGGGGACCTCAGCCTGGCCTCCAGCGTCCCCTTCGCCGCTCCCGACAGGCCCGCGGCGCCGGCAACCGCCGCAAGCCCGGCGCTGAACGTCGCCGAACTCTACGCATGTCTGGTTCGCGACCTGCGGACGGGCGGCCGGTCCGCACCCGACTTCGCCCACGCGCGGCACAATTCCGGCCTGATGGCCGCCGTGTCCGAGGCCGCGAGGTCTGGGCGGCGCTGGACGTCCGCGAACAGCTGACGAGCCGTGCATCCTGAGGGAGGGGCCCCGGGGCGAGCAGTCCCCGGCCGGCTGCGGCGCAGGAGGCGGGCGGCGCCGCAGCAGGTGGGACGGCGTCCTGCCGTGCCGGACACTCATGGCCGGGTGGCCGGGGCGCTTCGACCGCACGACCACCGCGAACCCAAGCCCGTAAGGGCCCGCCCTCGGGGGCGTCCACGGCGCGGCCTCGATGTCCGCCTGCGCCCCCTCCGGCCGGCTGTCTCGTCCTCCTGCCGACAGCCGGGCGTGCGTCCGGCCCGGCGTTCCTCGGTGACCTCGGCCGAGTGGGTGTGTGGCGTCCTCGTCGGACACGGTTCAGGACCTCCGTGTGTCTCCTGTCGACGTTCGATCCTCGAGTTCAGGAAGACAGTGCGGACGACCGATGTGTGACCAGCGCGGATGCCACGCTTGACTTCAAGCGCTTGAAGTATCGGAGGCTGAGCGACATGACAGGTCGGAGGCTGAGCGACATGACAGGAGCGACCGGGCGGCGATCCGCGGAGCTGACCATCCAGGAGATGGCACGGCGGTCGGGCTTCACCGAGCCCACACTGCGCTACTACGAGAAGGCCGGTCTGCTGGGACCGGTCGCACGGGACGAGTCCAGTGGCCACCGCCGCTACGGGCCGACGACCGCGGACCGGGTCGAGGCACTCGCCTGTCTGCGGTCGGCGGGCGTGAGCGTCAGCGGCATGCGCCGCTACGTGGACCTGCTCGCCGAGGGCGACGCCGCGGCGGCGGAGCTGCGCGACCTGTTCGCCTCGCACGCGGACGGGCTCGCCGACGAGATCGGACGGCTCCGGCTGCGTCTGACCTACTTGCGGCTCAAGGCCGAGCTGTGGGACGCCCGGGAGCGCGGCGACACGGACACCGAGCAGCGCGTGGTCCAGGACGTCACACGCGTCATGGACCGCATCACGCGGAAGGACAGAACGACGTGAACACACACCATGGCCCCGCGGCCTCGACGCCGGAGGGCGAACGCGTGCTTGTCACGGGAGGCACCGGTTTCGTCGGCGCTCACTCGGTGGCCCGGTTGCTGCGCGAGGGCCACCGGGTCCGGCTGACGGTGCGGCGAACAGGGCAGGAGGCCGAAGTGCGCGCCGCGCTCCGGCAGGCCGGCGTCGCCCCGGACGGCCGGCTGGAGTTCGCCCTCGCGAGCCTCGACGCCGATGACGGCTGGGCGCAGGCCATGACCGGCGTCGACCATGTACTGCACCACGCTTCCCCCTTCCCGCCCACCCCTCCCGAGACCGAGGACGAACTCGTCCGCCCGGCCCGCGACGGGACACTGCGCGTCCTGGCCGCGGCCCGGCGTGCCGGTGTCCCACGAGTGGTGATGACCTCGTCCTATGCCGCCGTGGGGTACACCGTGAAGCCCGGTGATCACTACTCCGAGGCGGACTGGACGGACCCGGACACCGAAGGGCTGCCCGCCTACCACCGGTCCAAGGTGCTGGCCGAGCGGGCCGCCTGGGAGTACGCGCACGCCCACGGCGGCATCGAGCTGACCGTCGTCAACCCCACCGGCATCTTCGGTCCCCAACTCGGCGAGCGGCCTTCCGCCTCCCTCGGGCTGGTGCGGGCGATGTTCGCCGGCCGGATGCCGGTCGTTCCTGTCATGTACTTCGGTGTCGTCGACGTACGGGACGTCGTCGACCTCCATCTGCGTGCCATGCGCGATCCCAGGGCGGCGGGCGAACGGTTCATCGCTGTCGCGGGCCCCTCGATCAGCCTCTTCGGCATGGCGGGGATCCTGCGGGAGCGATACCCCGCCGCGGCCGCACTCCTGCCCGCCACGGAAATGACCATCGAGCAGGTCCGCGAGGCGGCGCGGACCGATCCCGCCCTTCGGGCGGCCGCCGCCCTGTGCGGCCGGATCCCCGTCATCAGCAACGACAAGGCCCGCACGGTGCTGGGCTGGAAACCGCGAGACGTCCGGGAGACGATCCTGGCGACCGCGGAGCAGCAGATCCGCGCGGTGGGGACGACCAGGGTGTGAGCCAAGGCTCGTTCTGCCGGTGGCTCGTTGGTTCCGGCAGGCGAGACGATCGCGTATGTGGTGAGGCACTGTCCGTTGCGGAACCTCGGGTCTCCCGGCGCGCAGGGCGGTGGTGCCACGTCCCTGCTGTGCGGGGCCTACCGGCTCGACCGGGCGCGGTCGCACCCTCTTCTGGCCGCTCTCCCGGACGTCATCCACCTGCGCGCACGGCCGGGGCGCCGCTCGGCACTGCACGGTGCCGTGTCCCTGCTCGGCAGGGAGCTGAGCGACCGGCGGCAGAGGTCCGTCTGCGCTCTGTCCACGCTGCTGGACCTGCTGCTGGTCTACATTCTGCGGGCCTGGCTGGACGAGGACCGGGGCCGTGGTGCCACGGGCTGGTCCGCGGCGCTGGCCGGCCCCGCCGTCGGTGCCGCTCCGGTGCCGTGCACGAGGACCCGGCGCGCGCGTGGACGGTGGAGGAGCTCGGCAGGCAGGCCGACCTGTCGCGGGCGGCCTTCGCGCGCCGGTTCGCACGCCTGGTGGGGCAGCCACCGCTGGCCTGTCCGACCTGGTGGCGGCTGAGTGTCGCCGCCCGTCTGCTCAAGGAGGGTGACAGGTCACTGGAGTCCGTCGCGCGCAGCGTCGGCTACGGCTCGCGGTACGCCTTCGCCAATGCCTTCAAACGTCTCCACGGTGTTGCTCCGGGCCGCTACCGGCTCGAGCGCGCCGGTGACCGGGAGCCGACCCGGTGGCGCCCGGAGTCCGGGACGACGGCGTGAGGGTGCAGCCGGCGTAGGGCGGCGGGTTGCCCGGGAACCGACAGGCAGAGCCACTGCATCCGCTCCGCGAAGACAGGCCCGCACTCGTACAGACCCGCGGCACCCGCTCGTCGCGGACAGCCACCGCCGGCCGCTCGCCACATGCTCACCGTCGCTCCGTCCGACGGTCCTCCCCGGAAGCCGTGGGGTCGGCACGGGGGCACGTGGCGCATCGGTGGCCGCTTATAGGGTGAGGGAAGCCGCAGACGACGCTATCGACGAGTGACCGAAGAGAGGAAGTCTCGGGCCGCGATGACAGCTACACCCCCCTACCCGCCGGCCACCCCCGCGCAGGCGCTGTCGGCGATGGACGACCTCATGGCGACGCACATGGTCGGGCAGCAGGAGATGGCACAGCGTCTCGGCCTGAACGTCACCGACTTGACGTGCTTCGGTTACGTCATCCAGGCGGGTGACGACCTCCTGAGCGCCGGAGACCTCGCCTCCCGGGTCCACGTGACCTCGGGCGCGGTCACCGGCATCCTGAACCGCCTGGAAAGGGCGGGTTACATCACACGACGTCCGGACCCCCTCGACCGCCGACGCGTCCGCGTGGCCGCGGAACCTGATGCCGTCGCCCGGGTTCACGCCCTTTACGAGCCCTACTACCTCCGTCTGCACGAACTCCTCGCCGGCTGCTCGCCCGCCGAAACCGCCTTTCTGGCACAGTGGTTCGCAAAGGCCGCGGGACTCGCCGCTACCTATCGAGAGGAACTGCGGCAGCAAGACCGGTGATCGTCGGCCCGGCGTCTTGGCGTGTCACGTGTGGGAGACCCGGGCGGTCGGCAGGGCCGCGCCCCCGCACGGCAATGCCCGCAACCCGTCGTCGGCGAATGAGCAACGGCTACCGGACGACGAGGTGACCGGCCGCCGTGGCCCACGCTCATATCGATCAGCGGCTGCTCGGCTCCGCGTTCGGCTGCGGGGCCGGCCGGGCGGCCGGAATGATCGCGGCGGCCGGGGCGCCGGTGCGGCCGGCAAGACGGCATCCGAGACAGTGGGGGTGGCCCTGACGGGCACCGAGGTCGCGGACTCGCCAGGACCACTCACTCGCGGGTCGCGGTCCGGTGGGCTTGCCCCAGCCGGCCACGTGCAACATCCACGTCACGAGGATGGACAGCACCATCACGAGGCCCCCGCATACGGCCACCGCAGGGGAGGCGAGGACGACGGCGAGGCCCATGGCCGTGAAGCCGATCAGCGCGATGGCCGTGCCGGTCCACCCGGCAACCGTGTGACCGAGATCAACGTGGCCATGGAGGCTGCTCATGGCTGCTCCTCCGGTTCGGAAGTAACTTAGCAACTAAACATCTTAGATACTAAGAGATTCGTTCGCGGGGAGCAAGCGGCTCCGAATCGGCGCGACAAAGAACGCCTCGCGCAGACCCCCACATGCCGCTGCCGAGGGGCCCGGGCTGCCCTCCGACCGGGCCCCTCGGTCCGTGCCGCTCCTCGCTGGGCCGTGTCTGGCAAATGGCCTTGAGCCCTGTTGATCTTCGGGTCGTAGAGGTCGGGCCGGTCGACGCCCGTGCGCAGGTTGTCCGGCACCGGTCGGCGCGGGATGCCGCCGAAGTAGCGGAAGGCTTCGACGTGGGCTTCGGTCCAGGCGTGCTGGTCCATGTGGACGACGGGGCGCGGACGAGCATGTGCCGCGAGCAGGGCAACACCATCACGAACGCCCGGATCCGGTGCCTCTTGCCGGTGCCAGGGTTGATCCACTGCCCCAGGAAACCTGGTCGATCTGGGCCTCCGAGCCCGGCTAGACGTCGCCCCGCAGCACGGTGACCTTCGGCCTGGCCGTCATCTCCGGCAGGCTCTCGTGCACCCAGCGGCGGAAGGACGCCAGCGACGCCCGCAACTTCCGCTCGTCCCGCAGGCGTTGGTGGATCGTGGTGACGGCGGTGGTCGCCCGCAGGTCTTTGACGTAGTCGCGGCGCTGTTCGATCTCGCCCCAGGTGATCTGGTTCAGCCGTCTGCCGGCGAGCTCCGGGAACCAGCTCTTGATCAGCTTGACCCAGTCCGCCTCGCTCATCGGCGGCCCGCCCGGGCTCATCCCGGCCGCCTCCGCCGGGGCCAGGTACTTCCTGATCGTCTTGCGATCCACCCCGAGCGAGGCGGCCAGCCGGCTCTTCGCGCGCCCCGCGTGCCGGTGGACGTAGATCTTGATGTCGACCACGGTGAAGGTTCTCCTTGCCATTCGGTGCGCCCGTTGGCCTCTCGGCCCGCAGGTCGAGGGACGTCTACGACTCCGAGAGGGTCAGGACCCTCAGCCCGGCTCCGGCATGCCCAGGGGGATGCCGGAGGAACCCGAAGAGATCGACACTCGATACGCAAACCTCCCAGAACAGGGAAAGTTGGACTGGCGTCGACGCGTCACCAACACCGCCTGCGTCCGCCGTCCCCATGGGGAATCGTGACCGCGAAGGTGGGGAATCACGTGACGCTCAGGCGGCCGAGACCGGGGAAATGCATGACCGCTGACAAGGCCCGAGATCTGTGGCAATGTCCGTGTGTCACTGCGAGCCCGTGGCCACCAGGGTCGCGGTGATGGGTTCGAGGTCGGTGATCAGTTCGTCGAGTTCGGCTGGGGACAAGGCGTCGTAGGGCGGGATGGCGAGTTCGTCAGTGAGGGTCTCGATGCGTTGTTTGGTCGCGCGGCCCGCGTCGGTGAAGTGGCCGTCGATGTCGACGAGTCCGCGTTCGCGCAGGCCGCCCATGACCGCGGCCAGGCGCTCTTTCGGCAGGTGATGGATGCGTCCGAACGACTCCGGGGGGTGGATGCCCTGCTCCAGAGCGGAGAGCACGTGGGCCTCGGTACCGCCGATGCGCGCGCCGACGAGAGCGGCGATGTGCCCGTCGCCGCGGTGCTCGCGCAGCATGGTCGCGGAATGCCACAGCCGGGCGACGGGGTCGCTGGGGACCTCAAGGGTGCGCATGCCGGCGTACATCACCCGGCCTTCGGTAGGGGCGCTCGTCGCGGCCTTGGTGGTCAGGTCCGCGGCGCGCACGAAACCCGGGGACCCGGCCAGCTCCTCGCCGAGGATGCGCCGTAGGGAGGCCGCGCTGCCCCGCTCCCGCGCGGCGACGGAGGCCTCGGGCGAGATCGTCTCCCAGGCGCTGGGGATGTGCCGTGCGGCTTCCCCGTCGGCGAAGTTGTAGAAGGCTGCGTGCACGACTTGGGCCGGCACCCGCCCCAGGGGTGCGGCGCGGCTGGCGAAGTAGCCGTCCCAATAGGTGCGGTGGCCGAGTGCGGCCAGTTCTTCGTTGCACTCGTCCGCGAGGAACGTGACCAGGCAGATCGGCTCCAGGAGCTCGAACATGCGACGTGCGATGTGAGTCATCGGATGCAAGCGCGTCTCGCCCATTGGGTTCTCCCTACGTCAGGTGTGCCGGCTTGGACCGTCCGGGACACCAGAACTCATCGGCGACCGAAGCGGAGCAGTGCAGAAGGGTTGGCGTCTGCGCGGCTGTGTATGCGAGAGCGGGCTCGGGTCCAGCCTGGTGACAGCAAGACTGCCGAACGTGCGCCTGTGACAAGTCCGAGTGGCTGTTGTCGTTCCGAGCTTGAGGAGTGTTCGTCGAACGGGAGTCTCGATCAGGTGATCGCCGCTGGCCGCGGGCGCCGCCGCCACCGGGTCCCGACCTCCCCTCGCCGGACGGCGAGGTGTCCGGCCAGGCACCGCAAGGTGACTGGACAGGTCGATCGACGACGGGTGGACAAGCACGCGAAGCTCCTGGTGACTGCGGGCGATCTTGGTCGAGAACCCGTCCACCAGGAGCCCCGCTGTTCTGCAGAGCTGTCCAACACGCGACCAGCACCGTCAGGTCGGAAAGGCTCGCTGTCCGCAGAACTGGTGCGTACCGCGATGGCGCAGGTTCCGAGCTCCCGCGGCATGCCGGGCGTCCGTAGCCACTGGGCCGGGTTGCAGCCGGCCCAGGGCGCCAAGAGACATGAGTTTGGCTTTGGCATATTCGTGCCCTTGCTCCTGTTTTCTTACCTTTTGGACAGAGCGGTCGGAAGCGCGCAGGTTCCAGATATCCGGCAGTCGTGGTGCTGGGAACTCGTCTACGGCCCGACGGTCGGCGGCGATGCACGGGCAGGTTCAACGCCCGTCGTACGGCTGCCCGTCGATGCTCGTCGTCTTTTCTCGACGCGACGGAACAGCGGGCGGAGGGGGGTTCATCTTGGTGTGGTCCGGGCGCGGAGGTGTGCGCGTTCTCCTTGGTGGCCGAGGAGGCTGAGGATTTCGACGGGGTGGTCGTCGGCGTTGCCGAACCAGTGGGGGGTGCGGGTGTCGAATTCGGCGGCTTCGCCGGGGCCCATGATGAGGTCGTTGTCGCCCAGGACCAGGCGCAGGCGGCCGTCGAGGACGTAGATCCATTCGTAGCCCTCGTGGCTGGCCTGCTCGGGCTCGGGCGAGCGCAGCTTCGGCGAGATGATCAATTTGTAGGCTTGCAGGCTGCCTGCCCGTCGGGTGAGCGGGAGCATGGTCATGCCGTGGCGAGTGATGGGCTGGAGGTGCAGCCGGGGGTCGCCCGTCTGGGGTGCGCCGATGAGCTGGCCGATGTCCACGCGCAGCTCCCGGGCCAGGGGCAGGAGCAGTTCGAGGGTGGGGCGGCGCTGGCCTGATTCCAGTCGCGAGAGCGTGCTGAGGGAGATCCCGGTGGCTTCCGCCAGGGCCGTCAGAGAGAGGCTGCGCTGGGTCCGCAGCCCTTTGAGGCGCGGGCCGACTGCGGCCATCGTCGACTGTGTCTCTTCGTCCATCCCTCCACCTTGCCACCACAGCAAGGATCTTTGCGTGTGATGCCGGACCGGCCGACGGTGGTGGCAGGCGCTCCGACCGGGGCTGCCGGGCGGAGGGAGAGACGCGATGCGGAACGACAGCGGAAGTGAGGTGGCGCCGGTGCGGCGGGCCGCAGCGCCGCCCGGCGCCGCGGTGAAGGTGCGCCGCGGTCCGGTCGCGCCGGCGGTGGTGATTTTGGTGCTGACGCAGTTGATGTTCGTCATGAACACCTCGATCGTTAACGTGGCGCTGCCCGACACCGGCCGTGATCTGGGCTTTTCCAGCGCGGGCCTGTCCTGGGTCGTCACCGCCTACGCGCTGGCCTTCGGCGGCCTGATCCTGCTGACCGGGAAGGTCGGTTCCATGATCGGGCCGCGCCGCGCCCTGGTTCTGGGCATCACCATTCACGACACCGCCCTGACCGCCCAGCACACCCGGTGACCCACCCCTCACCAGCACGCGACGCCACCCAGAAACGAGTACGACCATGCAGCACGACCTCGCGCACCAGACCGCCCTGGTCACCGGAGCCACCGCCGGAATCGGTCGGGCCACCGCCCTGGCCCTGGCCGCCCGCGGCGCCGCCGTCCTCGTCCACGGCCGCGACAAGGAACGCGCAGCCGACACCGTGAAGCGCATCACCGCCCTCGGCGCCTCAGCACGCTTCGCGCCGGCTGATCTGTCCGACCCCGCACAGGTGACAGACCTGGCCGAACGCGCCGGGCAAGTCGACATCCTGGTCAACAACGCAGGCATCTTTCACTTCGCCCGCACCGCCGACACCACCCCCGCCACGTTCGACGCCCACATCGCCATCAACCTGCGCGCCCCCTACCTCCTCGTCCAGGCCCTCGCCCCCGGCATGACCGAACGCGGACACGGCTCCATCATCAATGTCAGCAGCGGCGCCGCCGGCACCCCCGGTCTTGGCAGTGGCATCTACGGCGCCACCAAAGCCGCCCTGGAATCCCTCACCCGCGTCTGGGCCGCCGAATACGGGCCCGCCGGAGTCCGCGTCAACGCCGTCGCCGCCGGCCCTACCCGCACAGAGGGCACCGCCGCCTACGGCGAAGCCTTCGAATCAGCCGGACAAGCCGTCGCCCTCCAACGCCTGGCCGACCCCGAAGAGATCGCAGAGGCCATCGCCTTCATGGCCTCCCCCGACGCCAGCTACGTCAACGGCGCCACCCTCAGCGCCATGGGTGGCCAACCCGCCCTCGGCTGATCGCGGGTTGGCCGCCAAGGAGATGCGGGATCTCGGTGAAGACGTCGAAAGGCAGCGTGCCTTGGACGGGGATCTTCGTCGCCGGGTCGATCGCCCGGGGCATGGTGGCCGACGGCTATCGACCCGCCCGCTCCGACGTCATCGGCGCCCTGGTCTGCCCCGCGGGGATGGCGGTCATCATGTACGCCCCGCGCGCAGCGGTATGCCGAACGCGCGGTGGGAGCTAGGGGCTGTCTCCTTGAAAGGCTATTTGAAAGGCTATGGGCGCCATTCCTGCTGGTAGGCGGGGTGTTCGGTGTATGACTGGCCAAGGACTCGCAGCGCGTATGCCAGGCCGGCCGAGCGGGAGTCGGAGGGATCCATGGCTTTGTAGTCGTTCGCCAGTTGCTCGATCAGGTCGAGCATGGGGAGGTGGCTGTCGAGAAGGGCCTCGCCGCCCAGGGTGCCGGCCACGTAGGCGTAAGCGTGGTTGTCGTCGTTGATGCGTGCGATGAGGAACTCCACAAGGCCATTCATGCGGCCATCTTCGCGGGCAAGGTGCTTCGGCGGTCACGCGGCTGTCCAGATGAGGATGGTGGCGAGGTGGAGTGCGGCCTGGTGGGCGATGGCGAGCTTGTCCGTTCGCATGGCCAGGCCACGCCATTGTTTGAGGTGGTTGATGCACCGTTCGACGGCGTTGCGCTGCTTGTAGGCCTCGGCGTCGAAGACCGGTGGACGGTCTCCGTCGCGGCCTCGCCGCAGCCGGTGGCCGACCTGGTCGGACGGCTGGGGGATGACAGCGCGGATTCCGCGTCGTCGGAGGTGATTGCGGATCGCGCGGGATGAATACGCGCGGTCAGCCAGGACGGCATCGGGCCGGGTCTGCCTTCGAGACCGGCATGGCAGGCATCCGCGTTCCGCGATGCGGACCCGGACGACCCCAAGGGCCGTGCACGGTTGTCGCCGGCGAGGTGGACTTTCGTACTCAGGCCGCCGCGGGAGCGTCCGAGGGCATGGTCCTCGGGCTCAGCCCGGTCCGGCGCCCCTTCTCCCTCGCACCGGCGGCGTCGGACCGAGCGAGCAGGCCGGTGAGGACCTTCTCCCAGGTGCCGTCGGCGTGCCGTACTGCCCAGCCTGCGACCCCAAACCAAGATCCGGAAGAAGCACCCCAGGGGCGTCGCTCTCAGGCCGCGGCGGGCGGGATGTTCTGGTTGGCGTGGAACAGATTGTCCGGGTCGTAGGCGCGCTTGACCGAGGCCAGTCGGTCGAAGTGCCCCCGGTAGGTGGTCCGGACGCGGTCGGCGCTCTCCTGTGCGCCGATGAAGTTGACGTAGGAGCCGCCCATGGAGTGCGGGTGCAGGGCGGTCCAGTAGTCGACGCACCACTGCCGGATCACGTCGGCCCGGGCGGGGTCCGGGTCGATCCCGCCGATCACCGCGGACCAGACGGCGTCGCGGTAGGCCCATGCCGTGTCGTCGGCGCCGACCCGGTGAGCCGCCCCGTCCACCGGATACAGGTGCATGGTCGACAGGTCGGTGGGGATGCTCTCCCCGAACCTGTGGTGCACGTCGACGGCGGCGTCGGGGATCGTGTCGAAGAAGGCGCCGCGCCAGTACCACTGCAGACCCTTGGGGATCAGCGCGTCGAACATCGACTGGAGCGCGGGGTACGGCATGGGGCTCGTGAAGTGGAAGGCGGGCGGCGCCGGTTCGTCGACCACTGCCAGTACCTGTTCCATCCGGCCGGCTTCGAGGTCACCCGTGTAGCACCACACCACCGCGCACACCTTCTGCCCGTGGAGCGGCTCGGGGAAGGGCGGGGCGGGCGGTACGACCAGCACCGCGAAGAAGCCGTTGAGATCCTCCGGGGCGGCGGGCAGGAATTCCCGGTACCAGCGCAGCACGTCCGGGGTGCGGTCCACCGGCCACGCCGTCACCGCGACCCCCACCGTGTCGACCGGTCGCGGCATGAAGGTGAACGACGTCACCACTCCGAAGTTGCCGCCGCCACCCCGCAACGCCCAGAACAGGTCGGGGTGGTTGTCTGCCGACGCGGTGACACACCTGCCGTCGGCGAGCACGACGTCGGCCGACAGCAGACTGTCGATCGTCAGACCGTACTTGCGCGTCAGGTGGCCGTGCCCGCCTCCGAGGGTGAGGCCGCCGATACCCGTGGTCGACTGGATCCCGGCGGGCACGGCCCGTCCGAAGGCATGCGTGGCATGATCCACGTCACCGAGCACGCTACCGCCCCCGACCTGGACGGTTCCCCCCTCCGGGTCGACCCTGACCCAGCGCATCGGCGACAGGTCGAGCACCAGTCCCCCGTCGACCAGGCACAGGCCCGGACCGCTGTGACCGCCGCCGCGCACCGCCAGTTCGACGCCGGTGTCCTTGGCGAAGGAGATCGTCGTCCGCACGTCTGCCGCGTCCACGCACTGCGCGAACACGGCGGGCCGACGGTCGATCATCGCGTTGTAGATGCTGCGGGCCTCGTCGTAGCCCGCGTCCGGCGGCGTGATCACCGCTCCTCTCAAACTCTCCCGCAGAGTGCCGACAGCAGCGTCGTCGATGCCGCCCATGGCCGAGGACCCCTTTTCCGCATGCTGTTCCGTGAATCCCGCACCGGGGTCGGCGCGTCACGTCCACGCGGAAAGGCGCGGGTCCCGTGTGCGCCCCGGCAGCGATGCGGCGAGTGCGCCCCCACCCCTCCAGTGTGCGCCCGTCCCCCGCACTTCGCACATGCTTGAGGCGGTCCGGACAGGTGGGACTTTCGAAACACGTCCTACTGATCTTTTCGTGAGTTCGGTGGGTGTGGTGAGCGTGTGGGTGGGAGGCTGTCGGCGTGGCGTGTCAACCTTCCCCTTCGGCTGCCGGCTCCTCCCTTCCTCCTTTGTCGACCTCAGTTGGCGGAGGCGCGTCGTGTTCGGGCAGTCGAGTTGTTTGAGGACGGCGTCTCGAATGCGGAGATCGCGGGGGCGGTGGGGGTGTGCGCCGAAAGTGTGCGGCGTTGGCGGCGGGTGTGGGAGCAAGGTGGTGCTTCGGGCCTGCGGCGACGGGCCGCCACCGGGCGCCCGCCCAAGCTGGACGACACCCAGGTCGAGATGGTCCGGACCGCGTTGGAGCAAGGTGCCCAGGCCCACGGTTTCGAGACCGACCTGTGGACCCTGGAACGAGTCGGTGCGGTCGTCACCCGGACAACGGGAGTGGTGCTGTCGAGGGCGTCGGTACGGCGGCTGCTGACCAGCCGGCTCGGATGGAGCCTGCAGCGGCCCGAGCGGCGGGCGGTCGAGCGGGACGAGCCGGAGATCGCCCGCTGGATCGCGCACGAGTGGCCGCGCATCAAAAAGGGGCCGTGAACACACGTGCCTGGAACGTCTTCCCCGACGAATCAGGCGGCTCCCTGCTTCCTCGGATCCGCCGCACCTACTCCCCCCGAGGGCGGACTCCGCTCCTGCGGCACCGCCTGAACCGGAAGCGCGCATCGATGGCCGGGGCCTTGGGCTACCACTCCGCCGACCCCGGTCGCGGGGCCCGCCCGTGCTTCCACCTCAAGCCCGCCCAGCTACGACACCGCCGCCCTCATCGAGGTCCTGGAACAGCTGAAGGTGTCCTACCGCGGCGAGCGGGTGGTCCTGGTCCGGGACGGCCTGTCGGCCCACTGGAGCCGGGCGCTGCGGGCCTCGGTGGATTCAGCGCGTGTCGCGTCGGGCAGGCACAGCCGCAGACGCGGCCGGACGGTGGCGGGATCGAGGTCGTACTCGCGGCGCGGGCGGACGGCCACGGCAGCGACGCGGTCGCCCATCCACGTGGGGCAGGTAGGCCGTTCAAGGGCGATGCCCGCGATGCGGCGCTGCTGGTCTGACAGCGAGGGAAAGGCCCAGGAGGAGGCGGGCGGCGGGCACGGCTTCTCGCGGCCTGTTCATTTCTCGACGAAGATGATCTCTTCGGGCTGGTGGGTCATCCTCACGGTGTTGCCGTTGGTGATCTCGATGGCGTGTTGCAGGCCGGTGATCTCCTTGGAGTCCGGCGGCATGTGGAACTTGTCGGCGCCTCCGCCCAGAAAGGAGGGGAGGCAGGCCAGGGACGGGTCAGTGGGGTTGAGGTCGAGGTATTCCTTCAGCCGGCGGAACAGCTTCGGGAGGATGACCGCTCCGTCGTCGGCCGTGAGCGAGGCCATTTTGGTGATCTTCACTCCGGACTGCGTCACGTCCCTGGCCCACACGCCGAGCGGGGGTGTGGATTGCCGCGCCTGCTGGGCGGCGGCCGCGAGGACCTTGCGCAGGGAGACGGGAAAGCCGGTGTAGAAGGTCGGGTAGGCCAGGCCGAGCGAGACCAGGTGGTAGTTGGCGGTCTTCTTCAGCAGGGCGTCGTCGACGTTGATCTCGTAGCCGCTGCACCCGGGCGGGCCGCCGCGGCCGACCAGGGCCACACAGCGGCCGTAGAGGTCGGTGCCCCGGGTGAGGATGAAGCCGGGCACGTCGGCGGGGGTGAGGGTGACGGTCTCGTCCGGGTTACGGACAATGCTGGTGAAGCCGAGGAACTTCAGCAGTTCGTCCGCGGCCTGGTGTGCGAGGCCGATGGGCTGATGCTGGTCGGGTCCGTAGGGGCCCCCGTAGTGGGTCTCCAGCGCGTCGATGCCTTCGAGCCGGACGTTGGCGTGGCCGTCGGCGGCGGGCAGGATCGGTTCGCACCCGGGGACGAGTTTCCAGTCGGCCACGTTGTCCGGGATGAACGGGACGGTGTCACCGTCAGGCTTGGCCTTCTCCGAGACCTTGAACGAGCCCTTGATGAGCAGCATGGGCATGGCGACTCCCTCTCACGAATGACACTCGGTATTCGGATAATGACACAGAGTGCATACGGGTGTGCGGGGGTCGTCCGGTGCCGGAAGCTCTCCCCCGTGCCGCCCCGTGTGCGGGCCGTCCGCCTGACCTCGGTCTGCGGTCCGCCCGGCATGGACAGCACCGGTGGCTGCTGTCCGGCGGGCCGGGTCCCCCGGACGGGGTGGCGGACCGGCTCAGCGCCGGCCCGGGCGGCCGGCCCGGTGTTCCTCGGGTGCCCCTCACGGGCGGCCGGCCCGGACGGGCCGGCGGATCCCGCCTCGTCAGCGCCCTCGGCCGGGCGTACGGCAGCGCTGGGGGCCCGCGCACCGGGGCGGCCCGCTCGACCGGCGGTCGCCTCACCGTGTGCGGGGCCTGTCCGAGGCACCTTTCCCTGACATGCCGACACGGCGGCCGGCAAGGGCGGTCGCCGTCGACCGGCGTGCACGACGGTGGAGAACTCCCTGCGATCGAGCGAACAGGTGGACGAGCGCCGTCGGCCGGAGGCGCCCTTCCTCCGGCGCCCGGCACTCCGGCACGGCTCGTCGCAGCCGACGGCCCGGCGGCGTCTGCTGAATCCACGAGGAACCGGTGGGCCAGGACGTTCCGGGACAGCGAGCCACGGGCCCGACGACCTGTCCCTCTTCGGCTTCAGCCGTGGCGCGTTCACCGTCCGCGGCCTTGCGGGGCTCGTACGCAACAGCGGGATTCTGCGCAGGGGCCACGCGGACCGCACGCGTGAGGCCTGGGCGCTGTACCGCGACCGGAGCGAGCGGCCCGTCGGCGCCGCCACGTTGTTCCGCAGGACCTACGCCCGGGAGCCCCCATCCGTTTCATCGGTGTGTGGGACACCGTGGGCGCCCTGGGCATCCCCGCCCCCGACGCCGCGTGGCCGCGGCCGGCGGTTGACCGGTTCAACCGGGGCTGGGCGTTCCATGACACCGAGCCGAGCAGCTGGATCGCCGCCGCTTTCCAGGCGCTGGCCATCGACGAGGAACGTTCGGCCCTCTGCCCGGCCCTGTGGCATCAGCAGCGGGGTGCGGCCGAACCGGGGCAGGAGCTGAGGCAGGTCTGGTTCGCCGGGGTGCACCGCGATGCCGGCGGCGGCTACCGGGGAGAGCGGGCTGTCCGACATTCCTCTGCCGTGGATGGCCGGGCAGGTCCACAAATGCGGGCTGCGCTTCCGTCCCGGCGCCCTCGGTGAGAACGGGCCCGGGACGATGGACTGGGAAGCGAGCACCGCGTTCCGGGTGCGGCCGGACGGCCTGGGCCGGCCGCACGCGTCACGGACCGGAGGACACCGGCCGGCCGGGCCGCTCTACCGCCCGAGTCGCCCTGTGCCGGGGACTTGCGGGCAACGCTCGGGCTCCCAGGCGGATGCCCGGGGGCCGGTGGGTGACGCCCGGTCCTTGACGCGGCACCCGCGGCCACCCGAAGAGGCGGGGCACATGCGGACAGTTAGGTGAAACCGAAAGCTCAACGCCCTTTCTTTGCCTGGGCGGTGAGATGTGGCACCGCACTCGGGACCCTGCGAGACTGGTGGGGAGGCAGAACTCTCAAGGTGACACATGAGACGTGGCCGGCGGCCCGGTCCGCTCTGGCCGGCCGCGTGTCACAGTCCGGCCCCTCCGCACCGCACGCCCCCGCGCGGCCGGCAGTTCTCCTGCCGCGGGCGGTACAGGCGGACGGGAAGGGGCACGTCAGCGAACGGACCTTCGTTCTCGACCACGGAGCCTTTCCATGACAAGCGAACTTCGCATGCACTGCGCGATTCCCCCGTACATCCTCGAGGACCTCCTGGGGAGCGATGACGGCGAGGTGCGGCAGGCGGCCCTGAATTCCCTGCTCACCACTGCCCGTCTGAGGGGTGAGCGGACGGTTCTGGCAGCCTTCCCCGGCGCCGCCACGCCCGGCAACGGGCGCAGGACCGTCTTCGACTGCCGCAACGGCACAGATCTCGCCCTGGCGGTACTGGCCCGGTCCGAGGACGGCCAGCCGTCCACGGACGGCGCCGCCAACCGTGCGTTCGACGCCCTCGGCAGGACCCGGGACTTCTTCCAGCAGGTCTTCGCCCGGAACTCCGTCGATGGTCAGGGGATGCGCCTGGACGGCTACGTCCACTACGACGAGAAGTACAACAACGCCTTCTGGGACGGGCGTGAGATGTGCTTCGGCGACGGTGACGGGATCATCTTCTCCGATCTCACGGGCTCGCTCTCCGTGATCGCCCATGAATTGGCGCACGGCGTGACCGAGCACACCGCGGGACTCGCGTACCGGGACCAGTCGGGCGCTCTGAACGAGTCGATGTCCGACGTGTTCGGGACGCTGGTCGAGCAATGGACACTGCATCAGACGGCCGAGCAATCGGACTGGCTGATCGGCCGTGAGGTTTTCACCCCCAAGGTCCAAAAGGACGCTCTGCGATCGATGAAGGCCCCGGGGCACGCCTGGGCACGGGACCCCCAGCCCGACCACATGTCGCATTACGTCCACATGTCGGGGGACCACGGCGGGGTGCACTTCAACTCCGGGATCCCGAACAAGGCTTTCTACCTGACGGCGTCCGCCATCGGCGGATACGCGTGGGAGGCCCCGGGGATGATCTGGTACGAAGCGCTCAAGGCGTCCAACAGTGAGACGCGGTTCCAGGAATTCGCCGACACCACCTACCAGAAGGCGGGAGACCTCTACGGTGACGGCGGCACCCCGCAGCAGGCCGTACTGGGCGCGTGGCAGCAGGTGGGCATCACCCTCACCGGTATCCCGGCCGGGGTGGCGAAGGAACAGGGCCGCACGGTCGGCGAGAGCGGTGACGCGGGCCGGCAGGACTCCGTGGCAGTGGCCAGGCAGGTCCAGACGCTGACCGGCCGGGTGCAGGAACTGAGCGACGACGTGGCCATGCTGAAGGGACGCATGGCCGGCAGCCGCTGATCGCTGCGCGCTCCGCCGCAACGGTGGAGCGCGCCGGATGGCTGTGAGGCGCCATGAGAATCACCCTGGTGACGGACGGCGGGCTGGCCGCCACCGTTCTCGCCGGCCTTGCGCCGCAGGTCCTGGACACGGACACCCTGTCCGAAGGAGCCGCTGCCGAGCTGGGCCGGCTGGTGTCCGCGGCCGCCGGGTCGGTGACGGAAGGAAGCGGGGAGCCCGCCGGCCCCGCGGCGGACGCGATGAGCTACTCGATCACGGTGGAACAGGGCGGCCGCACCCTTGTCCTGGTCCAGTCGGACACGACCATGTCTGCCGAGTTCGCGGCGTTGCTGCGGCGGCTGAGGGAACTCACCGCGCGGCGGTGACGCCGACACCGGCGAAGGCGGCGGCCAGTGGCCCGCTGTGCCGCCCGCCCACAGCATGTTTCCCGGTACCGGGCCGCCGTCGCCGCAGCGTCGGGACGAGGCCCTGCCCCCGGGGGCCGCCGGCCGCCTTTGCGGCCGCCGAACACCGCCGATGCCGGCAGCTGATCCACGGAAGGCAGGACGATGATGGCAATACCTCAGTGGCGCGGACTCGTCGATCACATCCAGAGCGTTCCCGAGGGTGTCTACGAGACGAATCTGCCCGGGACCGGCTACAACAACCGGACCCGGTTCGGGAAGCAGTTCGGCGAGGACGGGCAGTCGTGGTGCGTCATGTTCGACTGGGACATGTACGCGGACGTGAGTTTGGATCACCTCGTGCCCAAGACCGACAGAGTCACCGCCTTCAGCGACTGGGCGCGTGTGCGCGGCCAGTGGTCCGAGTACCCCTCGATCGGGGCGTGGGTCAACCTTTCGCAGGGCAGGCACACCGAACTCGTCGTCGGCTTCGACGCCACACACATCCGCACCAAAGGCGGCAGTACGGTGGCCGAGGACGCCACGGACGCCGGTCGGGGAAATGGCGTCTACTCCCACCGGACCGAGCGCAGGGGCTCCGAGGTCGTCGGTTACTTCGCGCCCGCGTTCGAGGACGGATGCCCGCCCACGGCCGACCCGGACGACCCCCGGGGCGCCACAGCGATGGAGTCCTGGCTCTGGCCCGGGACGGCGCTGCCCGTCGAGGAGCGTACGGCGACCGCCTCGGAACTGGTACTGGGGGCCCGCAACACGTCGGTGCGGACCGTCCAGAGCGCCCTGGCCGGGGAGGTCGGGCTCGACTACGCCGCCGCACCCGGGACGTTCGGGCCCCGCACCAGGGCGGCAGTCGCGGCGTTCCAGCGCAAGCTGGGTCTGACCGGCTCCGACGCGGACGGCGTGTTCGGCCGCTACTCGCTCACCGAACTGGGGCGCCGGCAGGGCTTCACCGTCCTCGGGCTGGACTTCTTCGACGGCCGGCACCGGCCGGACGAAGAGGCGGCGGCTCCGGGGACACCGAGCGCCCGGGGCCACGCCGCGATCCCGCTCGATGAGGTGACCTTCGCCCACGTGACGGACGCGAGCACCACGGCCGCGGCCAAGGAGGCGTGCCGGCTCCTCGGCGTGCCGCAGACCCACTGGGTGCCGGGCATCCTGGTGGCCGCCAAGCGCGAGTCGTCGTACAACTTCAACGCGGTCAACACCTGGGACAGCAATGCCGTCGGTCCCCGACAGAGCGACGGTCATCCGCTCAACTGCTCGCGCGGCGTCCTCCAGGTCATCCCGCCCACGTTCGCCGCCTACCACCACCCCGGCACCCCGGACGCGATCTACGACGGCGTCGCCAACATCTGCGCCGCCATGCACTACGTGATGGTCCGGTACGGCGTCTACCGGGACGGTTCCAACCTCGCCGGCCGCGTCCGCCAGTTCGACCCCACGCGCCGGCCCGGCGGTTACTGATCACCAGCCATCGAAGGAATACCCCCCATGTCCAGGTCCGTACTCCTGTCCCAGGTCATGCCCGGCGCGCACAACGACAGCGTCCTGATCGTCCAGAAAGCCCTGGCCGCAGCCGTGGGCCTCGACTTCAGCTCGGGCCCCGGCGTCTTCGGCCGACTCACCCAGGACGCGTACGCCAGATGGCAGCGCCACCTCGGCTTCTCGGGCGCGCAGGCGGACGGAATCCCGGGAGAGGTGTCACTCAGGAAACTCGGAGAACGTTTCGGCTTCGAGGTCGGTCCCGACGGCCACCACCCCTCGCACACGTCGAGCGGCCGGGCGGACTCCCCGGTGCCCGGGCACCACGTCACCTACCCCTTCGGAGTCAAAAACCCGCGCTACGCGGCCGGTTACCACACCGGGGACGACTACGCCGCGCCGGTGGGGACCACCGTGGTCGCCGTCCTCGACGGCACCATCCGGTGGTCGAACGACAACGGAGGCGCGTACGGCCACTGGATAGGCCTCCAGGCCGACAACGGCCGGGTCTACGTCCACTGCCACCTCTCGCAGCGCGGCGTCGCCCCCGGCCAGAAGGTCAAGGCGGGCCAGAGGATCGGGAAAGTCGGCAGCACCGGCAACGTCACCGGCCCGCACCTCCACTTCGAGGACCACCCGGCAGGCCCGTTCGCCTACGCCCAGTGCCGCGAACCGTCATGGTGAGCGAGGCGTCGACCCCGAACGGCACACACACCCAGACAGCGGGCAAGGACACACGGGCAGCGGGACCACCACCGTCCCCCCTGCACTCAATACCGGCCCACCCGGGAAGGGGCGACCCCGGCGAAGGACGCGAAGGCGGCCTCGGAGCGGAAGCGGCCCGGATGCGACCAGTTGACCAGGATCTGTGCTGCGGTGCCTCGATCCAGGTGCCGATCGCGCTCCGCAGCTCCTGGCGGGTGGCGCTGCGGAAGAACGTCCTCGACCGCCGTGCCTGGGCCACGTGTGCCACCTATCCGTGCAGCAGTCCCGATCGACACTTTCCATGAATATCTGTGCTGATCACAGAAAGCGGGGGATCTGTCCCTGAGCGGTGGTCAGGACCACGGTCGACCGGTGCGGGTTCGCTCTCCCCGTGTGCCTCCTCGGCGCCGCGCTACCTGACGGCAGAAGGAGGGGAGGTGGCGCGGGCAGTCCGCGTGCTCGAGTGGTCCCCGTCCCCTCGCACCCCTCACAAATGGCGCGGCCCGACGGGTGGTGGAAGCATGGAAGTGGTGTCAACGCCACTCCACGCTCTCGCGAGGAGGGATGGTCATGGCCAAGCGTCTGGTCGTCTGCTGTGACGGCACATGGAACTTCGCCGACCAGCCGAGCAAGACGAACGTTGCCAAGGTCGCTCTGTCCGTGCGTCAGGGGTCCGCCGGCGGGAAGGAACAGCGGGTCTACTACCACAGCGGCGTCGGTACCCAGCAGGGGGAACGGCTGCGGGGCGGCGCCTTCGGTGTGGGGCTTTCGCGGAATGTCGCGGACGCCTACCGGTTCCTCGTCGAGACGTACGAGCCCGGCGACGAACTGTTCCTCTTCGGCTTCAGTCGGGGCGCGTTCACCGCCCGCAGCCTGGCGGGGTTGGTGCGCAACAGCGGCATCCTGCGGCGGGATCAGGCCGGCCGCGCGCAGGCGGCGTGGTCCCTCTACCGCAACCGGGTCGAGCATCCGAACGGCGTGGCATCCACGTTGTTCCGCCGCTCGTACGCCCGCGAGACGCGGGTCCACTTCGTCGGGGTGTGGGAAACCGTGGGTGCTCTGGGCATACCTCTGCCGGACGCCGCTGCGCTTCGGTGGGCGGTGAACGGGTTCAACCACCGCTGGGCGTTCCACGACACCGAGCTGAGCAGCTGGGTCGAGGGGGCCTTCCACGCGCTGGCCATCGACGAGAAGCGCTCGGCGTTCCGGCCGGCGCTGTGGCACCAGCAGCCCGACGCCGCCCAGCAGGGACAGGAGCTGAAGCAGGTCTGGTTCGCCGGGGTGCACTGCGACGTCGGAGGCGGGTACAGGGAGGCGGGACTGTCCGACATCTCCCTGCTGTGGATGGTCGACCAGGCGCGGCGCTACGGGCTGGAGTTTGACGAGGAGGCGTTCAGCTCGACCGGGCCGGCGGAGACGAGGCCGCAGAAGAGCGTGGACTTCCGGGTCGAGCCGGATGGCTCGGACGAGTTGCACGAGTCGCGGACGCGCATGTACCGGCTGGCCGAGGTCTACCACCGGCCGCTGGGCAGTGCGGTGAACGACAGGGCCGAGCCCGACGGGAACGAGTTCGTGGCGGTCCCGGCCAAGGAGCGCTACGACCGGGACGGCGGATACCGGCCGCCGGAGCTCAGGCGGTATCTCACCCACCAGGAGCGGGTCCGCCTGGAGCCCGTCCTACTGCCGGGCCTCGCGGCCGGCCTGCCGCCGATGCCGCCCGCCGCGTCCGCGCCGGGGGCCCGCCGCACCACCCGATGACTCAGCCCGGATCCACCGGCCGATGTTTCCGAGGTCCGATTTCTCGCCGAGGGCTGATAGTGGTGTGGGGTACGGGTTCGAGGGAGTGCAGCGCCCGCTGCACTCGGGTCGCGGCCTGTCCGAGGTGTCTTTCGAGTCGGGGCTGGCTGCCGAAGGTCGCCCCCGTCCCGGTGGCCAAGGGCCCCCGTCGGATCGCCCTGCGAGACCGCCCCTACCTGGCCCTGACCGTCCTGGACGGCATCATGGCCATCCAGTTCAAAGTGTTGACCGTGGCCATCCCCCTGTGGCTGGTCACCCACACCGAAGCCCCCCACTGGCTCATCTCGGGCACCATGCTGCTCAACACCCTCCTCGTCATCGCCTTCCAGATACGCGCCGGCCGCAACATCGACAACCCCAGCGCCGGAGCAACGGCCTACCGCCGCTCCGGCGTCGCCTTCCTCCTGGCCTGCGCACTCATCTCCATGTCGGCCGGCGTGCCGTCCTGGGCTGCGGCAACCCTCCTCCCGGCCGCCGTGGCCGTACACACCATCGGCGAACTGTGGCACTCCGCCGCAGGATTCGAAGTCTCCTTCGCCCTCGCCCCCCAGCACGCCACCGGCCAATACCTCGGAGTATTCGGACTCGGCGCCGGCCTGGCAGAAGCAGTCGGACCAGCCCTGCTCATCTCCCTATGCATCACAATTTTAAGGGAACTGCCCCTCCGCCGTATTCATGATCACGCTGCGCCGTGAGCAAGTGCAAGCCGTACCCCAGCGACCTGTCCGGCCTGGCCCGCATCAAGGACGGCCGCAAGCCTGAACCGACCGCCTCCGTGATCGACACCCGGAGCGTGAAGACCCTCAACACGGCTTCGCGGGCCCGACGGTGTAAAGGCCCACAACTCCGGGCCCCCCGGATCGAAACGCAACGGTGATGCTGCCGTTTTCCCGTCCCGCAGGTGGCCGCCGCCCGTGGGGACCGGTTCACCCGTCAACGATGTCGTGGCCGAGAGCGGCAGCACGTCTTCACCATCTCGTCGCTGCCTTCCGGGTGAACTTCCCGTTTGGATATACGGCCAGGATGAAAGTTCGCTTCCCGTGCTGTCTACTGGCTTGTGACCGGTGGCTTCGGGGTGTCGGTGACTGGCCAGCATGAATTCGGGCCGGTCGACCGCCCACGCTTGCCTGTTTATGGTTACGACAAGTGCGGGAGTCCCGTGGGTGAGTTCGCACCGGCACTCAGCCCTGATTTCGACGAGCAGGCCCGGCGTGAGGGCTTGACCGTGGTCATCGGTACCGGATCAGTGGCGGCGGCAAACTTAGGCGGTCTGGTCTACGAACTCGGCAAGGCGCAACCCGGTCCGACCATTGTGATCCTCACTGTGGCAGCCGAGCGGTTTGCGATGCCGGCGACTGTGCGGCACCTTGGTGCGATGCCCCGTTCTGCGGGAGGAGACCACTGCCCCCAACCCGCTGGTCGTCGACATGTATCGCGAGCGGTTACGGCTGGGCCGACCCCTGATCCTGACAACGCTCGACGCCGCCGACATCCGGAAATGGATCGACTCCGACGGCATCGTGGTGATGAACGTCGACACGAGCTATCCAGGCACACGGCACACACGGCCCCTGCCGTTTCTCGACGGTCGCCTGACCATCCTGGTCGGCCTGCTTTCGTTTGCCGTGAGGAGGTCCTTCGACGTCCGGGCGGTCGCCGCTCCCGGGGCGGCCGGACAGGTCTCCGTAGCAGTGAGTTCCCCACTGCCCGGCGACATCGAACAGGTTCTGTGCGGACTCGGCGCCTTCTTCGAACGCTGGACGGCCGAATGTCCCGAGCGATGGATGGCCTGGGGCAGCCTCGACGAAGGGCCGGACAGGCACCGGAAACCGGGCTCTTGCCTGTCAGCCGTCTACGAAGCTCGCTCGGAGCATCGGTCGGCTCACGGCCTGAGTCATGAGTCATGAGTCATGAGTCATGAGTCATGAGTCATGACTCAGCGACACCGTGTTCGACGGGCCCGGTGAGAACGCCAACGAAACCGAAGGGATGAACGATGGGCGCCACAACCCTGGAACAGTTGAAGGCCCAGTACCGCAAGAGCGGTGCTCGAGCCGGCATCAAGCTCGACGACACCGAGATGCGGAGCGCCATCTCACTGCTCGCAGACCACGGACCTGTAGTCAAAGCCCCTGGCGCAGAACTCCGCTACATCGAGGGCCTGCTGAGGCTGCCCCTGGATTCCATCGTCGACTTCGCGATCATCCCTGCCTCCGGCCAGTCACGTTGTCCATGTGGCCGAACCCCGACCGCGCTGGACATCGTCGCCCACGCCGTCGCCCACAGGGTGCACGAAGAGCAACTGCTGCGCGACACCGTCATCGGCGTGTACAACCTGTTCGAGTTCGCCGATGAAGGGCGCACAGCGCCGTGTCAGCGGTGCAACCGTGAGTTCACGGCCAGCGGCTACTGGACCGATAACTACATGTACGCCTGAGTCGGCCCTTCAACGAGGCGCTGAGGTCTGTCCCGTAGCCTCGATCTTTCGTGACGGTCCACCGGCGGAGTCGGTGGACCGTCACGAGCACGATCCGGCTCCGGCCGGGAAGGAAAGTGCCCGCACGCACCGCAGACGGATTCCGCTCTGGAGGACATGCCGCGCACCGTGGGCACTGCCACCGGGCCGTGTCACGGTGCTGTCCCGACATGCGGGCGAGCTGGACCTCTCCTAGTGTGCATTCCACGCCGGTTCAGGTGTGATGTCGAGACGCCTACGCGCCATCGCGGCAGAGGCCATCGCAGTCCGAGATCCGAGGAGCCACCTTGGTCAAGCAACGCGCCTCCCGGCCGCTCGCCTCGGTAACGTGCCGGCCGGAGGCCGGCTCTTCGACGGGATCACTGGCCCACTGGCGCCCGCCCCGCCTGTCCGGCCCCTCGCCCCGGACCGTGAGGTCGGTTCGGCGGTCGCGGCCCTGCGGCCACTCCATGGCGCCGCCGCCATGACCCAGCCTCTCCTCCACTGCCAACCCCCGGGCCGTGCCGGCTGTCCGGGCGGACGACGTCGCGGTGACGGCGGAGCCCTGGTGTTCCGCGAGCCCGATACGGGGTCGGACCACATCGTCGGCGCGGGAGCCGGCGGGTGCCATCCGCAGCTGGCCTCGCCGCCGTCCGCATGCGCGACCCGCCTCCTCGGCGCCGGTGACGCCACGAACCGCCGAAAGGCCGGTGTGGTCAGCCTGAGGGAGGACCCACCAGGAGTGCCCCAAGGAGTACCGACATGAGCACACTACGCTCCCTCTTCCGCCGCTCCCGCTCCTCATCCGTGTCTCCTGCGTGGAGAATCGTCGGCGGCCTCGCCGAGTATGTCGACCGGCGCATCGGCTGGGACAAGCTGGCCGTGATTCCTGGCCTGGCGATCCTCTACGGGCTGCGCGTGAGGCTCCGTCAGGAGAATCTGCACGACACCACGCACCTCCCCTCGGTCAACCTTCCCGATCCCGGGCCGAAGTCCGAGAAACACAAGGTCAACCGGAGCGCCGACGGCAGCTTCAACGATCTCGACGAGCCTCGGACGGGTATGGCGGGCACACGCTTCAACCGCAATATCCCGCTGGACAAGATCGCGCCGGCCGCGCCCGAGGACGTCCTGTCCCGGCCCAACCCGCGCGAGGTCAGCCGAGCCCTGCTCACCCGTCACGAGTTGATCCCGGCCGAGTCGGTGAACTCCCTCGTCTCCACCTGGCTGCAGTTCATGATCCGCGACTGGTTCAGCCACGGTACGAGTCCCGAGGACCGGCCCTGGGAAGTGCCCCTCATGGACGACGATCCCTGGCCGGAGCGCCCCATGCGGATCATGCGGACACCCGACGACCCGACCCGGGACCCGCAGGCGGGTACCGAAATGCCCGACACGCGCGTCAACGTCTCCTCCCACTGGTGGGACGCGTCGCAGATCTACGGGTCGAGTGACGCGGAGCAACGCCGACTGCGCACCGGTGAGCTGGGCAGGCTGCGGCTGTGGGACGACGAGCAGTCCCCGTTCCCCGACCCCTCTCGCGACCCGTCGCGGGTGCCCGGCTTCTGGCTGGGCTTGGTGATCATGCAGAACCTGTTCGCCCGGGAGCACAACGCCATCTGCGACCACTTGCACGCCGCGTATCCGTCCTGGGGCGACGAGGAGCTGTTCCAACGGGCGCGGCTCGTCAACTCCGCACTCATTGCCAAGATCCACACCGTGGAGTGGACACCGGCTGTGATCAGCCATCCCACGACCGTCAAGGCCCTGCACACCAACTGGTGGGGCCTCGCGGGGGAACGTGTCCACAGCCTTCTTGGCCGGATCAGCGACAGCGAGCTCGTCAGCGGTATCCCCGGCGCGCAAACGGATCACTACGGCGCCCCGTTCGCCCTCACCGAGGAGTTCGTGGCCATCTACCGCATGCATCCGCTGATCCGCGACGATTGGCACCTGCGCTCCGCCGTCGACAACGAGACCCTTCGCCACTGCTCCTTGCGTGAGATCTCCGGACCCGAGGCACTGAAGGTCCTCGAGACCACCGACATGGCCGACCTGCTCTACAGTTTCGGCACGCTCCACCCGGGTCTGGTCACCCTGCACAACTTCCCGAAGTTCCTGCAGGAGTACCAACGCCCCGACGGGCACCTGCAGGACCTTGCCGCCACCGACATCCTGCGCAGCCGGGAGCTGGGCGTCCCCCGCTACAACGAGTTCCGACGGCTTCTACGGATGAAGCCGGCGGCAGGCTTCGAGGATCTGACAGACAATCCCACGTGGGCCGAGGAGATCAAGCGTCTGTACGAGAACGACATCGAGAACGTCGACCTGATGATCGGCATGTACGCCGAGAAGCTTCCGGCCGGGTTCACCTTCAGCAACACTGCGTTCCGCATCTTCATCCTGATGGCTTCGGTCAGGTTGAGCAGTGACCGCTTCTTCACCGCGTACTACACCCCGGAGGTGTACTCCAAGGCCGGAATGGCCTGGATCGACGACAACACCATGGCCACGGTGATCCTGCGGCACCACCCGGAGCTGCGCCCGGCCCTGGCGGGACTGACAAACGCATTCGTGCCATGGCACAAGGCACAGTCGGGCACGGGCGGTTCCTGACAGCTGAGAGACGCCCGCCGCCCGGCCCTGGCCGCCGCCCATGACTCGGAGGGAGCCAGGACCGGGGTCTGAGCCGAACGGGTGCTCGCGCCTCGGTCCTTGCCTGTCGGCCCGTTGCCGGACGAGCCGGTGACTACGGTGCGACCCGTGGTCCCAATCATCCGGAACGGGGATACGTTCCCCTCAGGTGTCCTGCACGGATCCACGGCACGTGACATCGCACGGCTGACGAACCCCGGACCGACCGCGGTCATCGTCCCCCGGGAGGAACATGCCGGCTGGCTGGACGAGTTGGCCGAGCTGGTGGTCACGCGGCGGCTCGTCATCGCCCGTACGACACTGACCGCGGTCTCCCTCGACGATTTCGCCCGCTGGTTCCGCGCCGCCCTCGCCGATACGACCAGGGCCGTGTCGGGTCCACTTTTCGACGACATGACGGGGATCGTGGAGCAGGTCATGGCCACCACCGATGTCGGGCGCGTGACGGTGCGGGTGTTCACCGAGGCCCCCACCCGCCGCTGCGGGTTCCACGTCGACACGGTCCCACCGCAGGCGCCCACGATCGGTGCCCTACGGGTCTACAACGGTCCGACGACCGAGTACGTGGCCTGCGACGACGTGATGAGCATGGCGGCTTTCTACGCCTACCTGTCCCGCAGGGAGCGGTTGTCACGGGCGGCGGGCGCCGGGGCCTGCAGCGTGACAGCCACCGGTTCGGCGCCCGGCCGGCTGATCGCCATGGACGAAGCACCCTCGTTTCTGCGGCCCCGCGCCCCCGTTCACCGGGTGCCGCGCGACGCGACCGTCTACTTCAAGCACATCGACGTACGACAGCACTGGTCACCGCATCCCGTGACAGACGTGTGGATCCACCGATCGCCCATGCAGGGCGCTCCACGGCTGGTCCTCAACGTGTCCCCGGCACAGCCCGTTCCCACCCGCCGCGGTCGGAGGCCAGAAGCACGTGGGTGAGGGCGGGCAGCGCGGAGTCGAGGGGACGCAGCAGGCGAAGCACGCGCGCACCCGCGCGGACCGGCCCGTGATGGGCCATGAACCAGGCCCTCGGCCGGCGCGCGGCGGCGACCACCTCGAGGACGGCGGGCACCACGTCGTCCTCGCCGCCGAAGAAGATCCCGGTGAAAGGGTTGACGTACTGCCAGCCGCCGAGGATCGCCTGATTGACGACGACAGGCACATCGAGGCAGAGGGCCTCTGCAAGCACCCTCGGCGACGCGTCGAGAACCGCCGGCACGAACAGGCAGCGCGCGGCGGCGATCACGGCGAGCAGCAGCGGCCACTCCAGCGGTCCTGTCAGCCTGACGCCGGGCAGCGGTTCAGCGCCAGGAGGGGCGTCGACGACCAGGATCCGCAGGTGCGCCTCCTCGGCCAGCCGGCGCAGGCAGCGTGCGGCGAGCGGCCAGTTCTTGGCCCGCTGCCGCCAGGGTTCCGCACCGGATACGTGGACCACGTCCGCGACCAGTTCCGGGGGCAGGGTTCGTGCCGCCAGACGCGGGTCGACGCGCAGCGGGTCGGTGAAGTCGGACTCGCTCACCCGGGCCCGCGACCCGTTCGGCGGAAGGAAGCGGTCCGGGTCGCGGAAGCAGTGCAGCCATGCCTCGCAGAGCAGTCCGTAGTCGCGTTCGTCACGGAATCCCGCCCCCGGGAAACCCAGGCAGCTGGTGGCACCGGCGAAACGGCAGCCCTCGGCTGCCAGCTGATTCAGGCGTACGTGCTGGGCGCGTGTGACGACGGGCGCCCGGACCACCACCCACGGCAGTACCTCGCCGCAGGGACGGGTCACCCGGAGAAAAGGTGCGCCTGCGGAGAGGTCCACCCGTCGTCCTCCACAACCGGATCAGGACAGCGACATGACAGGAGAGGCCATGCCCCAGCCCATCAGACGCGACTTCTTCGCGGATCGCAACGGCGGCACGCGGATCGAGATCTTCGACGAGCTCAGTGACACCGCGAAGGCCGCCCTGTACGAGTTCTTCCGGCGGACGGGCGCACGGCATCTCATGGACGAGGTGGTGCTGCCCATGTTCCATGACGGCGATTCGCAGATCTTCGCCGCGGTCCGCGACCGGCCGTGGCCGCCGTGGGGTCTGGGCGCGCGCAACATCGTCGCCGTCCTGCAGACGCACCTGGTCTCCGACGGCTGTTGGGGGCTGAGCCCGGTGCACGTCGGCGATGAGAATCTGACGAATATCGGGCTGTGTGCCGCCCTGTACAAGGAGGCGCTGGAGACTCTGGCCGTCGACCCCGGCGCCGAGGTGCACTACCTCGTCGCCGAGGACTCGAGGCTGGCCGACCTGGCCATGCGCCGTGTCGGCTTCAAGCGTACGGAGGATGTCTTCCTCACCGAGGCCGCGCGCTATCTCACCTATCGCGCGCCGGCCGGTGAACTGCTGGAGAGCCTCGGTCTGGCCGGGACCGACTCCGTCGACGTGCTCGCGGGCGCGGTTGAGGACGACGTGTACGAGCGCAACGCCGCCTTTCACGGGACTGTCCATCTGGGGTCGCGTGCGGAATGGACGGCGGACCGGATCAGCGCCCCGTCCGAGATCGCCCGCCTGGTGCGGGGCGGCCACTACAGCAAGCCGGCGGGAGTGCCGACGGGGACGGGCCGGTTCGAGAGGGACGTGATCGCGGAGGTCGCCCAGGGGGTGCGGGAGTTCCTCACCGAAGCGGAGCACCACGAGCTCCTTCAGTATGTGCTGGACAGGGAATCCGAGTTCTCGGCGGCCACCGTCCGGCCGCGCGGGACTCGCTCCGCGGTGGTGGATGAGCGAATCCGCAGCAGCCTGGTCCTCGACGGGCTCGGTCGTTTCGAAGCGTTGTTCACGGAGCGCATCAAGGAGCAGCTCGAGGCCGTACGGGTTCGTCTGGGCCACCCGGCTTTTCCGCTGGGCCGTATCGAGCTGCAGGTGACGGCGAACGGCGACCGGGACTACTTCGGCATGCACCGTGACAGCGACGGCAGGGACACCCGCGAGCTCACGTTCGTCTACTTCTTCTCCGCCGAGCCGCGCCGGTTCTCCGGTGGGGAACTGCGGATCTTCGAGACGCTCGTGGAGGACGGGCAGGTCGTCCCCACGGATCGCAGCCAGACGATCGTGCCGCGTGCGAACCTGGGGATCTTCTTCCCGAGCCGGCACGACCACGAGGTCCTGCCCGTCCGGGTGCCGAGCAAGGCGTTCGCCGACAGCCGGTTCAGCGTGACCGGCTGGATCCACCGGAAGTGAACGACCGGCAGGACGAACGGGAGGACAGCGGGCGGGAAGACAGCAGGCGGGACGGATCGGAGGAGCGAGGGAAGGTCGCGGCATGGTCCTTGGTGGGCCATGTGGCGCTCCCGTCCGGCCGCGCGCAGCGGGCGGCGCGCGCGACGCACCACGGTCCCTTCCCCGATGTGCCGGAGCTGCTGGCCCGCAGTGTGCGGGCCGATGCCCGTGGAGTGCGCGCACGTTTCCTCTTCGCCTCGGCCGCGGCGGCCTCGGGGTTCTCCACGGCGCAGGATCCCGCACTGACCCGTCTGGGAACACCGGTCACCGGCCCGGTACGCGCTGTCCCGGCGGCGCCGCTCGTGGCGCCCGTGATCATCGTCTCCCCGCCCCGCTCGGGCAGCACCGCGCTGTTCGATGCCCTGGCCCGCAACCCTGCCCTGGGGACGGTCGGCGGGGAGAGCGAGGGGGTGATCGAGGGCGTGCCCGGACTCCATCCGGCGGCCCGCGGTTACGCCTCGCACGCGCTGGGTTCCCGGGATGCCGAAGCATGGGGAGGACCGGTGCGCGCGGGCTTCCTCGCTGATCTGCTCGATGCGCGAGGGCGACACCGGCCCGAGAACGGCGGCTCCCGCGCCGCGCCTGTCAGGCTGCTGGAGAAAACCCCGGAGAACAGCCTGCGGCTCCCCTTCCTGCTGCGGCTGTTTCCGGACGCCACGGTCATCCACCTGCACCGCGAGGCCCGTGACACGGTAGCCAGCATGGTGCGGGCATGGGCCCACCCGGGCTTCGTCAACATCCCGGATCTGCCCGGCTGGCCCCGGCGGGCCTGGCATCTCCTGCTGCCACCGGGCTGGCGGGCCTGGGCCGGCGAGGACCTCACGCGGATCGCGGCGCGGCAGTGGGCAGCTGCTGTGGAGGCGACCCTGGATGCCCGGGCCCTTCATCCGGCCGTCCCCTGGGTGGACGTCGACTACGCCGAGCTGCGCGGCGCACCGGCCCGAACCCTGCGGTGGCTGGAGGCGGTACTGGGCCTGCCCGCAACAGCGCAGGGCAGGGACCTGCCGCTGTCGGCCACGACGATCAGTCCCCCACGCTCCGGCAAATGGCGCCACACCCCCGGCTTCGACCCGTCGGCGCTCGGTGCCGTGCAGGAGACCCTGCGACGCCTCACGAACGGACGCACCACCATGCCCAAGTCCACCCCGGCCTCCCGGGCAGCCCAGGTCACACAGGCCACGCCGGAGGCCACCCGTGATCTCCCCTCCTTCGCCTGCTGGCTCCACGAGGTGGACGCCGACGCGTCGGACACCGCCGAGACCATGGGCCATCGCGACGGGATGGTGCTCGATGCGGCCGTGGTGCTCCAGGCGGGGGTCACCATTCCCCTGGGGCTGGCGCGCCGCGCCCGCTTCCGCGACCGGTTCCTGCCCGGCCACCCCATCCTGTGGACCGACGAACCCGCTACCGGGGCACTCGTACCGTTCTGGATCCGATTCGAGGAATTCTGGGCGCTGCGCGAGCTCACCCCCGGGTGCCCCCTGCCTCCCGGATTCCCCTCACGGCTGCGCGCCTCGCTCACCGGAGCCGGTGCGCTCGGGGCGGCGGAGGTGCGCGCCCGGCGGACGGCTCTGGCCGATGACACCGTTGCCGGCGCTGCCGAGGAGTTCGCCCGCACCGATGTCTGCGGGATGGGCCGCCTGCTGCACCCCCGGCATCGCGAGGCGCTGCTCGACTATTACGAACGGCTCATCGCGACCGGCTCCTGGCCGCTCGGAGACGCACAGGTGAAAGGCCGTTACGGCTGGCACAACGAGTCGCTGTCACGCTTCTTCCACCATCAGTTCCGCGCTCTGGTGGGCCGCCTCGCCGGACGGCCGGTGCGGCCGTCGTACTCCTATGTCTCCGCGTACCGGGGCGGCGCCGTCCTCGACCGGCACGTTGACCGCGAACAGTGCGAGTACACGGTCTCCCTGCTGCTCGGGGAATCGGGACCAGGCATTGAGGGCGGGTGGCCGCTGCTTCTCGACACGGGCCGGGGGTCCGTCTCCCTGCTCCAGCGTCCCGGCGAAGCCGTGCTCTTCAGGGGCACCCGGGTAGCGCACTGGCGCCCTCCGCTGCCCGACGGGAGCACCCACACCTCTCTGCTGTTCCACTACGTCCCGGCCGAGTTCTCCAGGACCCTGTACTGAAGCGGCTACTGCGGCTCGAGGAAGCCGACATGCCGGGCCTCGGCCTCCGTGACCCGGGGCGGGATCCGTTCCCACCTGGTGACGATCCGCCGGCCCGCAGGGCGTACGGCGCGTACCCGCGTACGGGTGAAGCCCTCGGGCGCCGCTCCCGTCCCGAACATCGCCTCGGCGGCGGTGGCGGTGAGCAGCGAGTCCCACACGAGGTGGACCCGGTCCGCGGACCCGGCGTTCTCGGCCCCATGCACGCAGCCGTGATTGACCAGGTAGACGGTGCCGGCCTCCAGGTGATGGACATCGCCCTCGATCAGCAGGGACGCCTGCGGGCTGGTGACCAGCGGCAGGTGGAAACGGGCTCGTACGCCTACGGTGCCGGTCCGCGACCGCACGACGCTGTGTTCCTCGTGCGGCGCGAGCGCGGCACCCGGGCCGAGCACGTTGATCCGGAAGTTGACCAGGTGCGGCAGAGCTTCGGCCAACGCGGCCAACGCGGGGTAGCGCGCGCGATGGTGAAATCGCTTGCCGAAACACGACAGATCGTGATCCCGGGAGAAGTCGTCACAGCGCCCGGAGGCGTTGAGCAGACTGAACTGCTCCACCCGGCCCCGGGGACCGGCCCATGCCGTCACGTGGCCCGTGGCGCCGGCCAGCGAGGGAGTGTGCCGGGCGCGCAACCGCTCCACCTCCGCGGCGAGTGTCTTCGTGGTCGGGGCGTCCGCGCGGAACAGCCGCAGACAGCGGATGCCGGCGCGATGGTAGTTGGCGTCGCGGATGCCGTACAGGAGCAGTCGCGGATCCGGGTCATGGCCCTGACCGTGGTGCTGGTCTCGATCTTCATCGGTCACCGGAAGGGACACCTCTCCAGGAGCAGGTCCAGGTCGGGGAGGTTCATGGGGAGCGTCGCGAAATCGCCCAGCGCTGCCGCGTCCAGACAGGCGCCGGCGGGACCGACGGACACCGGTGGCGGTACCGGCACCCCGACAGAGAGGAAATAGTCGTGAAACTTGCTGCCGTCACCGCTGGGCAGGTCCCGGAAGCTGATCCAGACAGCGGGAATCCCGTAGGCGTGGCTGAGGACGATGCCGTGCAGGCTCGACGAGGCGACCAGGCAGGCTCCCATGAGCTGCTCGACGACGTCCTCGACGCTGCTTTGCACATCGACGAACTGCCAGCCCTCCGGGACGCCGCGCCGGGCCCGGGCCTTGTCGGCGAAGTGCGGTACGACCGCGGGCCGTCCGCCCGCCCGGGCGGGGCGACGCGGCAGGTATCTCGGCACCAGCAGACCAGGGTCACCGTAGACCGGGAGGCACGCCGCACCCGACCGCAGAGCCGCCTCCCGGGTGAGTGGTCCCCGGACCGCGAGCAGTTCGGCGCGCGGATCGACGTACTCGCCGGCCTTCATCACGCCCGCTCCCCACACCACGCAGCCCGGCCCCGCGAGCGCGACCACGCTGCCCGTGACGAAGTGTTTGCGGCCCGGGGCATGCGGAGCGACCCACCGGGCCGGGGCTCCGGAGATCCGGCGGATCAGCCAGGGAGTGAGCCTGTCACCGACGTTGCCCTGGCTGGGCGCCCGGCACCAGAAGGCGGGTACGGCATCGACCACGTCACTCACTGTAGCGAACGGATCGCTCTTTTCATTCGCACCTACCATCGGGATGTTCCCTGGTTGAGGTATGCGCTGGCGGCCATCGGGACGTGGTGCCACGGGTTCGCGGAAGTCGTCGTGATCACCCCGCGCACCGGATCGGCCGCTGTGCGCCGAGCGATCGGCGGCGACGTACGTCTGGAGATCTGCCCGGACTACCGGGACGACTACCTGGGGCAGCAGGTGAGCAAGGTGTACGCGGACGAGTTCACGGCCGCCGACCTCATCTGCCATGTCGACACGGACGTCATCTTCACCCGCCCTGTCTCCCCCGCAGACCTCCTGGACGGCGGCCGCCCGTGGATCGTCCGCCGGCCGGTTTCCCAGCTCGGTCGGCACCGGCCCTGGCTCGCCCCGACGGAGGAGTTCCTGGGCCGTTCGGTCGCCTACGACTTCATGCAGCAGCCGCCCTTCACCTACCCGCGCCGCCTCTACCCGGAAGTGCGCGCCCTGTCCCTCGAGCGTCACGGAATCCCGCTGGACCGCTACGTGGCGGGTCGGCCGCCCCGGGGCTTCTCCGAGTTCAACGTGCTCGGTGCCCACGCCTACGCCACTCACCGCACCGAGTTCGCCTGGTACGACGCGGACACGGCGCAGGTGCCGCGGTTGTGCAGGTGGTACTGGAGCAGAGGCGGCATCGACGCCGATGTGCGGCGGGAGCTGGAAGGGATCGTCGGCGGTCCCACAGAGCCGACGCGTTCCCCGTCCGACGCACGGACCCGGTCGGCACATCCTTCGGCTTGAGAGGGACCGGGGGATCCGGTCCGGCGCTCCGTCCCCGATCACGCGGGAGAGGCACTCCACGGCTCCCTTTCTCCGTCATGTTCTCCGCGGTCCTGGAACAGGGCCGGTGGTTTTGTCCGCTTCGGGCGACAGTGTTTGCCGGTCTGTTTCAGCAGCATCTGATGCTCAGTGGGACACCTGCGATGTCGCCGACCCGATCAGTCCGTCAGCGACCGCAGACATCCTGCGCCTGTCCGAGGACCTCGTCGAGCACTTGGTTCTCGGTGACCGGTCCTTGTGCTCGGCAGAGCAGACGGTGAGCCGCTCGTCGCCCCTGATCCCCGCGAGGTGATCATCAGCCGGTCGTACCGGTCCGCGCTCGCGAGGCCGCGGAGGGGAGCAACGACGCTCAGCGAGGGATCGGTCTCAGGGCGCCTGGCGCAGTGTTCGCGATGCCGCCGTGACCGCTGTCCCCGCCGCGTGGACAGCGGTCAACCGCCCTCAGCGGGGCCCAGGTCCGCGGGAGGGGGTGTCGCGGACCTGGTCGCACGGCTTCCGCGGCGCTGTTCCTCCGCGGGGTGTCCGGCCCTCGTGGAGGGGCCGGACTGTTCCGGCGAGCGCTGCCGCCTGACGCCGGCGCCCTTGCTCGTGCCGGGGGCCGTCAGCGCCAGTAGTCGTTGGCCGCCGCGATGGTCGCGAACTCGATGGCCACGACGTGCGCGATGGCGACGAGGCTGCCCGGGTCCTCGGCGTACGCCGGCCGCAGCCGGCCGCGGACCTCCGCGTCGGGCTGGGTGGCCTTGACGGTGCCACGGGCGAGTTTGATCGCCAGGGCGCGGCCCGCGTCGGGGTCGGCGGTGATCAGGGTGTTGTCGGGCACGAGGCTCATGGCCCCCTCCTATTCATTGGGAGCCCCAATGATTAATTGCCCGTTTGGTCATGTCAATGCCTATCCGGTGGCGGGGCCGCGATCTCCACGTGAACGCCCGGCGGTTCCGGCCTGTCCGTGGCGTCATGGCGAGGCCGCGCCTGCCGTCAGATGCTGGAGGGGGTGCGCACCGGGACGAGCGGCGTCTCCGGGGCCCGGAGCAGGGTCCCGCACCTCGACGAGTCGGCGCGGGTGCCGCGCGAGGCGGTCCTCGGCGGCACGGAGTTCGCGCATCTGCACGGTGACGGCAGCGGCAGCCCGCACCTGACGCCGCCCCGGCCGCGTGCGGCCGAAGCGGTCCGGCGGGAGTGGGCGGAGCAGCACCCCGTCGTGGCTCTCGGCCTCGCCGCCCCGACCCTGCTCATGGTCTACGGTCCGCGCACCCTCGACGAGTTCGCGGTCGTCCGGCAGCTCGTCCGTGAGAGTCACGCGTTCGGCCGGGCGGGGGCCGGTGCGACGTGGAGGCGCCGGCCGGTGCCGTAGGAACCGAGCCGGATGAACCGCCCGGGGCCCGCGCCGACAGTGGCGCGGGACCGGGCGGGCGAGGGCGGGCCGGTGCTCAGTCGGTCGTGGTGAGCAGGGTGAACACCGCCGAGAAGTCCTGGTCGCCGAGGCCTTCGTCGGTCATCCGCGCGTACAGTTCCCGGGCTCTGGAGGTCACCGGCAGGTGGACCGTGTGGGCTTCGGCCGTGGCGAGTGCGAGGTCGAGGTCCTTGCGCATCAGCGCGCCCCGGAAGCCCGGCCGGAAGCCGGCCTCGGCCGGGCTGCTCTCCAGGACTCCCGGCACCGGTGGCCGGGTGCGCAGCGCCCAGCAGTCGCCCGAGCTCGCCGACACCACGTCGAAGAGCAGCCTGGGGTCGACGCCGAGACTCTGGGCGAGCGCGTAGCTCTCGGCGACGGCGACCATCGAGGTTCCCGCGATGATCTGGTTGGCCAGCTTCACGGACACGCCCGCGCCGTGGTCCCCGCAGTGCACGATGTTCCGCCCCAGCACGGTGAGCAGCGGCTCCAGTTCGGCCAGGGTGTCGGCGTCGCCGCCCACCATCACCGTGAGGGTGCCGTCGACGGCTCCGGCGCTGGAGCCGCTGACCGGCGCGTCCAGCATGCGCACGCCGTGCCGCGCGGTCAGGCCGGCCAGTTCCCTGCTGGTCGACGGGTCGATGGTGCTCATGTCGATCAGAGTGCTTCCGGCGGGCATCTCCTCGAGGGCGCCGTCGGGACCGGTGAGGGCCTCGCGGACGTGCGGGCCGTCGGGCAGCATCGTGATCACCACCTGGACCCCGGCCGCCGCTTTCCGGGCGGACGGGGCGGCTTCCGCGCCGGCGGCGACGAGGGCGGCCACCGCCTCGGGCAGCCGGTCGTACACGGCGAGGTGGTACCCCGCGTCGATCAGCCGCTGCGCCATCGGGCGGCCCATGGTGCCGAGGCCTATGAAGGCCACCGAGAGGTCGGACATGCCGTTCCCTTTCCGACGGGACGTCAGTCCCTGTGGTAGTCCCTGCCGTTCAGCCCGCTCGGCATGCCGGGCGGTGACATAGGGTAGTTTTCATGGATACTGCCAATGAGTTGTGGCTCGTGCCGCTGTCCGCCGGGCCTGCGGGCGTACGGCACCGTGTGACGCTGGTGTGCTGTCCGCAGGCCGGCGCGGCCTCGACGGCGTTCCTCCCCCTGGCCCGGGCGCTCACCGCGGCCGGGCTGCCGGTCGCGGTGCTCGCGGCCCAGTTGCCGGGCCGCGGGCGGCGCGTCCGTGAGCCCTTCGCGCCGTCCCTGGACGCGCTCGCCGGACCGCTGGCCGGGGCCGTGGCGAGGGTGCCCGGCCCCGTCGTGCTGTACGGGCACAGCATGGGTGCCCTGCTCGCCCACGCGGTGGCCGCCGCGCTGCCGGTCGCCCCCGCCGAACTGGTGGTCTCCGGCTCCCGCCCGCCCGGCGCGCCCTCCCCCACTGGGGTGCGCCCCTGGGCGGAGCGCACCGACGAGGACCTGGTCGCCGGACTGGTCCGGCTGGGGGCGCCCGCCGAGCCGTTCGCCGACCCGGACGTGCGGGCGTTGGCGCTGCCGGTCCTGCGGGCGGACCTCCGGGCGGCCGCGCGGTACCGGCCCGCCCCCGGGCGGGCGCTGTCCTGCCCGCTCACCGCGGTCGCCGGGGAGCACGACGGGGAGGCGCCGCCGGAGGTGATGGCGGGCTGGGCCGCACACACGGAGGGCGGTTTCGCCCAGCGGGTGCTGGACGGCGGTCATTTCCTTCCGGGGTCGTGCCTTCCGGAGCTGGCCGCCGTCCTCGCGGAGGTCATCCGTCGGACGGTTCCAGCCAGTTGATGTCACCGAGGGTCACGGCCAGGTGCGTCATCGGGCTGTTCTCGGTGGCGCCGTGCCAGTGCTCCTCGCCGGGCGGGCAGGCCACCACGTCGCCGGCGCGCACCACCGTCGGCTCCTGGCCGCGCACCTGCACGTAGCCCTCGCCCTCGGTGATGTACAGGAGCTGGCCGCCGGTGTGCCAGTGCCAGTGGTTGCGGACGCCCGTCTCGAAGCGGACCAGCAGCACGCTGGAGGTGTGCTGGTCCTGCGAGGGGAAGAGGTCCGTGAGCCGGGCCTCGCCGGAGAACACCTTCCGGTACTTCTCCGGCAGCGGCTCCAGGGCGTCGGTGTACTGGGCGGGGCTGTTGATGATCATGACTCAGTCGTCCTTCGTGTCGAGTGATATGAGCAGTCGGTGGACCAGGCCGGAGGGTGTGGGGTCCTCCAGCAGGTCCGCGAGGCCCAGCGTGCCGCCGAGCCGCTCGCGCAGGCGCGCGAGCATCCGTACGGCCGCCAGCGAGGTGCCGCCGGCGGCGAAGAAGTCGTCCTCCGGGGCCGGCGGCCGGGTCAGCAGGTCGGTCCAGACGGTGGTGACGACGGCGAGCGTCGCGGGGTCGGTGTTCCGGGGGGCGGGGGCGACCGGGGCCGTCGTGCACGTCCCGGTGACGGCGGTGGGCGGTGCTCCGCGCCGTACCCCGAGTTCGATCCGCGGCACGTCGTCGCCGAGGAAGTCCTCCAGTGCCTGCAGCAGCCGTTCGCGGGGGCCCGGGGGCGGTACGGGGAGCAGGGGCTGCGACGCCCCGGCGTCGGCGGCCGGTCCGGGCAGGTGTGGTGGTGCGGCGTCGGCGGCCGGTCCCGGCCGGTCCGGCGGTGCGGCGCCGTCGTCCCGGCGGACCGCGTACACGTTGCGGTAGCCGGTGCCGCGCAGTGCGGGCAGGCTCTCCACCCGGCACTCGTAGCCGGCCGCCGTCAGCAGGCCGGTCAGGGCCCGTACGTCGGCCTCGTGGTGGACCTCCATGACGATCTGGCGGATGCGGGCCCAGTCCGTCTCCTCCAGCGAGCCCAGGATGTCCGCCTCGGCTCCCTCGGCGTCCAGTTTCAGCAGGTCCACCGTGGCTCCGCCGAGCCGCGCCAGCACCCCACGCAGTCCCGCGACCGTCACTCCGGCCGGGCGTGCGCCGCGCATCCGGGCGTCGGCGATCTCCCCGGCGAGCCGGACACCGGCTTCGGTGCCGGTGCCGGCGGCGGCGTCGATGGCCGCGCTGATGGCGGTGTGGTCGCCGGTCCCGTCCGCGTACAGGCCGGAGTAGACCGTGGCCCCCGGGTACACCGTCATGACCGCCGTGCCGTCGGCCCCGCCGACCGCCCAGGGCAGTGCGACCACGGGGAGGCCGAGGTCGGCGACGTTGGCGGCCAGGGCGGTGAAGGCGTCGGGGGACGGCTCGAAGGCGTAGACGGTCGCCCCGGGGTGGGCGCGCGCCAGGTACAGGGAGCACAGGCCGATGTTGGCGCCGATGTCGATGACGAGGGGCCGGGCCGGCATGCGCAGCGTGTCCGTGGAGTAGACGCCCTCCTGGAAGATCTCCTCCAGGAGGTAGTCGGTCTCGTAGGCGTTCAGTTCGTACAGCGGGGTGCCGTCGGGCAGGATCCGGTGGGGCAGTCCGTGGGCGTTGTCCTCGACCCATACGGTGGCCGACAGCCGGCCGTCCCCGGCGGTCGTCGACACCTCGGCGGCGTGGACGCCGTTCTGCAGGCGCAGGAACTCCCGGACGCGGTCCGCGAGGTGTGCGGCCCGCAGTGTGCGGGCGCGGTCGCGGCCGGCCAGGGCCTTCGGGGTCAGGGGCGAGGAGGTGCGGGAGTACGTCATCGGGTGCCTCCTTCGGCGGGTGACCGGGTGAGCGCGGCGGCCCGGACGACGAAGGTCCGCTCCTCCGCGGGCGGGTTCTCGTCGCCGGTGTCGGCGTCGTCGCCGGTGTCGCTGTCGATGTCGGTGCCGGTGTCGCTGTTGGTGCCGGTGTCGCTGTCGGTGCCGGTGTCGCTGTTGGTGCCGGTGCCGGTGTCGCTGTCGGTGTCGGTGCCGGTGCGGCCGTGGGCGCGCAGGAAGTCCAGGGCGGGTCCGTTGCGTCCGGTGCCGCGGAAGCGCACGTGCAGTTCGTCGACGTCGCCGTCCTCGGCGATCCGCGCGAAGAGCGCCTCGGTCACTCCCCGGTCCAGGGCGCGGCAGCTCATCGCGAAGCATTCGATGCCGACCCCGCCGTCGGCCCGGCGGGCGGTCACGGCCGTGGCGATGGTGCCGTAGTCGCCGAACCGGTCGCGCAGCGTGGCCGTCCAGGCCGTCCAGGTGCCGGTCCCCTCCCGGGCCAGCAGTGCGGGGACGTCCGCGCCGCCCGCCGTCGCGGAGGTGAACTGGTTGGTGCGGGAGAGCAGTTGGGTGATGCGTGGCAGGTCGCCGGTGTCCGCGCGGCGGGCCACGACGACGGTGCCGAGCCGTTCGTTGAGCCGGTGGGTGTCGGCCAGGCCGGCGGTCGCCTCCCGGCGCCGTGCGTCGGCCCGGTAGCCGTCGTTGCGGGTGCGGTCCTCGGTGGTGGAGAAGAACCGGTCCAGCTCCCAGCAGCCGTCCAGCACGGTGGCGGGATCGGCCGCGGGATCCAGGTGGAGCACGGTGACCTCGGGGAGGGCCTCGGCGACCTCGGCGCACACGAACGGGTTGTCGTCGACGAGGACGAAGGAGTCCACTCCCAGCCGCAGCTCCTCGGCGAGGGAGGCGATGTTCCGCGACTTGGGCAGCTGGTTGATCCGCGCGGCGGCGAAGTGGTGGCGGGTCAGTTCCAGGTCCCCGGCGCGGTCGGTGAAGACCCGCTCCACGCTGTCGGGGTCGTTGCGGCTGCACAGGGCGAGGACGAAGCCCTCGTCGTGCCTGCGCCGCAGGAAGCGCTGGACGGCCAGGAAGCGGGGGGTGAGTTCCAGGTCGGCGGGGGGCCGGTCGCCGCAGGCGCCGCCCCACAGGGTGTCGTCGCAGTCGACGGCGATCACCTTGCGGGGGCGGGCCCGCAGGGAGTGCAGCACCCGGGTCAGGCCGATCGCCAGCGCGCCGAACGCCTCGTCGGTGTACGGGATGTGGGCGATGGCGGCGGATTCGGCGTCGTGGACGTCCAGGCCGTCGTGGGCCGAGAACCACTCCTCGGCGTCGGCCACCGCGAGGCCCGGCGCCTCGGCGAGGCCGGCGCGCAGCCGCGTGACGGCGTCGAGTCCGTGTTCCGTCCCCGGGGGTCCCGGGCACACGACGAACACCGTCGGCGTGCCGTGTGCGGCTGCGAATTCCCGTGCCGCCGCGAGGAACTCGTCGATGCGCCGGTCCGGGTCGGCCGGCTCTTCGGCGTCTTCGGCGTCTTCGGCGTCCTGCGAGTTCTCGGGGTCTTCGGGAGTCGCCCCTGCCCAGTCGTCGATCCGGATCAGTCCGACGTTGAGGCCGCCGGCGTTGCGGGCGAAGCGGGAGGCCGGGGACAGCAGTTGTTCGACGAGCTGACCGTAGGGGGCGGCTTCGACGAGGTGCGGAGCGCCGATGTGCTCCAGCGCGTCGCGCAGCAGCGGCAGGAGTGGGTCGACGGTGAAGGTCGCGGCCACGGTGATGAGGTCTTGGGTGGTGCACCCGGGTGAGTCCGGCATCTGTTCCCCTCGATCGGCCGGTGCGCGGCGGACATCGCTCGGCACATGGCCCGGCCCCGTAAGAAACTTGGCAGTGCCAATCTAATGCCGTGATGGCGGTGCCGGCAACATCACGCCGGAGGGAAACACCGGAAATGGCCCTGTCCGGGGCCTATATGAGGTGTGCTCGACCCGGCCGTGTCGCTGTCATGTGCCACGGCCGGGGAGTCTTGTGCGCCCGCGGCCTCAGGGGGTTGTCGGGCGTCCGCGCGGCCCCGGGGGCCGGGGTGTCCCGGCGCTCCCCGGGGCCGGGGCTCAGTCCGTGAGGAGGTGTGCGCGGCCGAACATGGCGGCCGCGACCCGGGCGGTCGGTGTACCGGCGTCCAGATCGGCGCCGGCCAGCCGCAGTTCCGTCACCACGTCGTCCGCGCCCTTGAACAGGGCGCCGGCGAGGGGGGTCTGGTCGCGGGCGTTGCGCAGGTCCGGGTCGGCGCCGAGCCGCAGGAGGGCCCGCACCGTGCCGGCGTGGCCGTGGTAGGCGGCAAGCATGAGGAGGGTGTTGCCGGAAGGATCGCACACGTCCACCGGCAGGCCGTGTTCCACGAACTCCAGCAGTTGTCCGGTGCTGCCCTCGCGGGCCAGGTCCATGGCGAGGGCGACGATGCGTGCGGTCTGCTCGGGGGTCGGTCCACCGGTGTCCATGACGGGTACCTCCTGCTCACGCGGCGGTGCTGCCGACCGTCCGCCGTGACCACTCGTGATCGTGTCCGCACCCCGGGCGGACACGTCCGTGTGCCCGCCCGGGGTGGCGGTGCGGGTCCGCCGGGGGCTGCCCGGCCCCGCGTTCAGTTCCCGGCGGCGGCCAGGGCCTCGATCGCCTTGCGCACACCCTCGCCGTAGGCCGGGTCGGCCTGCGTGCAGTGGGAGATGTGCCGTTCGATGCTGAGCCGCGAGGCGCCGCTGATCGCGCGTGCCGTGTTCTCGAACAGGACCAGCCGCTGTTCGGGGCTCATCAGGCGGAACAGGTCACCGGGCTGCTCGAAGTAGTTGTCGTCGTCCGCGCGGAAGTCGAACCGGTCGGCCACGGCGCCCACGGCCTGGCTCGGCTCGCGGCGGGCCGGCTGCTCCTGCCAGTGCCCGTAGGAGTTCGGCTCGATGCTCGGGGTGGCTCCGTGGTTCCCGTCGACGCGCATGGCGCCGTCGCGGTGGTAGGAGTTCACCGGGTTCCTCGGCTGGTTCACCGGGATCTGGTGGTGGTTGACACCGAGCCGGTAGCGCTGGGCGTCCCCGTAGGAGAAGAGGCGGCCCTGCAGCATCCGGTCGGGGGAGAAGCCGATTCCCGGGACCACGTTCGCAGGGGTGAACGCGGCCTGCTCCACGTCCGCGAAGTAGTTGCCGGGGTTGCGGTTGAGCTCCCACTCGCCGACCTCGATCAGCGGGTAGTCCTTCTTCGACCACACCTTGGTGAGGTCGAAGGGGTGGAACCGGTAGTTCTCCGCGTCCGCCTCGGGCATGATCTGGACGAACAGCTTCCACTTCGGGAAGTCGCCGTTCTCGATCGCCTCGAAGAGGTCGCGCTGGTGCGACTCGCGGTCCCTGCCGACGAGGGCCTCTGCCTCGGCGTCGGTGAGGTTCTTGACGCCCTGTTGCGTACGGTGGTGGAACTTGACCCAGAACCGTTCGCCCTCGGCGTTGACCAGGCTGTACGTGTGCGAACCGAACCCGTGCATGTGCCGGTAGGAGGCGGGGATGCCCCGTTCGGACATCACGATGGTGACCTGGTGCAGCGCCTCGGGGAGGTTGGTCCAGAAGTCCCAGTTGTTCTCGGCGCTGCGCATGTTGGTCCGCGGGTCGCGCTTGACCGCGTGGTTGAGGTCGGGGAACTTCAGCGGGTCACGGAAGAAGAACACCGGGGTGTTGTTCCCCACGAGGTCCCAGTTGCCGTCCTCCGTGTAGAACTTCACGGCGAAGCCGCGGATGTCGCGCTCGGCGTCCGCCGCGCCCCGCTCGCCGGCGACGGTGGAGAACCGGACGAACAGCTCGGTCCGCTTGCCGATCTCCGAGAAGATCTTCGCATTCGTGTACCGCGTGATGTCGTGCGTCACCGTGAAGGTGCCGAACGCGCCCGAGCCCTTGGCATGCATCCGGCGCTCCGGGATCACCTCACGGTCGAAGTGGGCCAGCTTCTCCAGGAACCACACGTCCTGAAGGAGCATCGGGCCGCGCACGCCGGCGGTCAGGGAGTTCTGGTTGTCGGGCACCGGCGCACCGGCGACCGTGGTCAACGGGTTCTGGGTATTCTCGGGCAAAGCCTGCTCCTCGGTGTGTGGGTCATGGCTGCGTTCGAGGCCCGGCGAGCCCGGCCGGCCGAGTGTCCACGGAGAGTGCCCCGTCGCTCGCATCCGATCCCACCCTACATTGGACTTAATCCAAGTCAAGGTGACATCCAGTTCAGGAAGTATTCCTGTCCGGGTGCCGTCACTGTTAGGCTCCGCGACGTGAGTGATCTCCTGATGCGGCTGCGGCGGAGCGGCTGGCGCCTGACGGCGCAGCGGCGCGTCGTCGCCGAGGTGCTCGACCGGGACCATGTCCACCTGACCGCGCAGGAGGTCCATTCCCGCGCGGTGGAGCGACTGCCCGAGATCTCCCGGGCGACGGTCTACAACATCCTGGGTGAACTCGTCGATCGCGGGGAGCTCCTGGAGGTCTCCACGGACGAGCGGGCCAAGCGCTACGACCCCAACGCGCACCACCCCCACCATCATCTGGCCTGCGTCCGCTGCGGCGAGATGCGCGACGTGCCCGCGAAGGGCGATCTCCTCGCCCACCTGCCGGAGCCGCAACGCGACGGATACACGCTCTTCGCCGTCGACCTGACGTACCGGGGGATCTGCCCGAACTGCGCACGCTGACGGGCAGGGCGCACCGTGCGCCCCCAGCCCGGCGTGCCGCTCCCGCCCGTCCCGCCCAGCCGCCTCCCCCGCCTCCCCGCCTCCCCGCCTCCTTTTTCCTCTTCACGGGCACCGCCCCTTGCAGGCCACCCCCGGAGCACATACTGTTGGCACTGCCAGTTATTTGGTCGCGTGTGGCGACCCCCGTGGAGACTCGGAGGCGGGCCGCAGCGCTGCCCGGCGCCCCTGTCCTCGTCGCGGGATCCAGGAGACACCAGGAGCAGTGATGAGCGAAGCGACCGTTCCCGGATACCGTTACGGTGATTCCGCACTCCCGGCATCGCCGGTGTCCGTCGAGGAGCTCGACAGGCTGAAGTCGGCCGTCCTGTTCGGCGAGGCCGACGAGGCCGCGCTGCGGCAGGCGTGGCAGGTGCTGGAGAGCCAGGTCGAGGCGGTCCTCGACGTCTGGTACGGCTTCGTGGGGGCGAACGAGCACCTGGTGGCCTACTTCTCCACGCCGGAGGGCGAGCCGATCGGCGCCTACCTCGACGCGGTGCGCCACCGTTTCGGCAAGTGGATCGAGGACACCTGCACGCGGCCCTACGACGCCGAGTGGCTCGCGTACCAGGAGGAGATCGCCGTGCGGCACACGCCGGCGAAGAAGAACCACACCGACCACGTGGCCTCGGTCCACAATGTGTCGATGCGTTACATGGTGGCCTTCATCTACCCCATCACCGCCACCATCCGGCCCTTCCTGGCCGCCGGCGGCCACTCCGAGGAGGAGGTCGAGGCCATGTTCCAGGCCTGGTTCAAGTCCATCACCCTCCAGGTCGCCCTCTGGACGCGCCCGTACCTCACCGAGGGCTGGTGAGCCGGACTCCCGCACACCGTCCGTGGCCGGCCGTGTCCTGACACCGGCCGGCCACGGCGCTTCACGGGGCCACGGGCACTGCCGGTCCGAGGATCCGGGCAGGACACGCGGCAGGGTGCCGTGCCCGGCCCTGCCGGCGTCGTACCCGGATCCTCGTGACGGCCCGCCGCCGGGCAGGGGGATCAGCGTGCTGCCGCCTCCAGGGCCTTCCGGTAGACAACGAAGTCGCATGCCGTGGCGAGGTGCGGGGCGAGCTGCGGATGGAAGTCCTCGATCGCCCCGGTGCGGCCGGCCCGGTATCCGATGCGCGTGTACCACTCGTCGAGGAAGACCTTGGACGGGTGCGACCACGCGCGGGGCACGAGCAGTTCGAGCTGCATCGCCTCGAGTCCCCGCAGTGCGCTTTCCCGTTCGGCGAACCTCACCAGCGCACGGCCGATCCCCGTCCCGCGCCGTTCGGGCGCCGCCGCCAGCATGCCGAACTCGCCGGTGTGTCCGTCCAGCCGCCGGATCCGCACGCACCCGACGAGTTCCCCTTCCACGCGCGCCACCGCCATCTCGCCCGCCCGGGTGAACGACTCGACCTCCTCCGGCGAGGTCCGCGTCGTTCCCTGCGCCCACAATCCCTTCTCGGCCTCCTCGTAGACCTCGTTGATCAGCTCCGTGACCGAGGACATCAGGCGGAGGTCGCGGGCCTGCGCCGAAGACAGCCAGGTGATGTCGGTTACGTTCTCGCGGTCCATACCATGCTCCTTGAACTGTGGCCGGTCTCGTTCCGGGAACGCCCGGGGCCGGCCCGTCGTGCCGTACCTCTCTCGTGTGAGGCCCGCCGCCCCCGGCGCCGCGCTCACGTCCTGTCCCGGCGGCCCGGTCACCGCCCCTGCGGGTCAGGGCCTGTTGGGAAAGTCCCGTCGTCCGCCCGGAGGGCGGGCCTGCGGCGTCAGGTGCGTGCTCCGGGGGTCCCCCCTGCTCGAAGAGCTCGGGGGCCGGGCCCAGGCGCTCGTACCGGATGTACTCGGGTCTGGGCCCGGTACGGCGAGTGGAGGTCCCCCTGCCCGAGCGAAGCCGAGAACTCGGGGGAGCGTGCACGGCGTCGCGGGGCAGGCCGGACTTTCGCAACAGGCCCTACCGGAGTTCAGACGAAGAAGGCGTTCATCCCCGGCACGTCGGAGAGATAGGTCTCGATCTCCGCGATCCTGCCGTCGCGTACACGGCAGACCGTGGAGAGGTGTTCGTCGAGGACGACGTCACCGCGGCGCGCTGTGTTGTGCAGGGACAGCGCCATGTTCTCGCGGCTGACGAGGATGTGCAGCAGTTCGAACCGCACACCGTAGGAAGCGATCTTCCGGACGTGCTCGACGACGGCCTCGGCACCCTCCACCGTGCCGGAGACGGTGTTGTCCCCGGGAAGCGTCCAGGTGACGTCGTCGTGCAGCAGCAGGCGGACGGCCTCCCAGTCACCGGCGGTGAGGGCGGCGTGGAAGCGCTGTCCGAGTGCGCGGGCTGCGTCGTTCGCGGTCATGGCGGTCACCGTTCTGTCGGGCTGCTCACTTAAAGCAGAGTTCTACGCTTTAAGAGCCACCCTAACCGCACCTCTGCCTAACGCACAACTCTTTGCCTTAGAGTGGGCGCATGGACACAGGAACCCCGGCCAGACGGCCCGGCGGGCGCAGCAGCCGCGTCCGCGCCGCGGTGCACGACGCCGTCGTCGCGCTGGTGGCCGAGCACGGCGCCGACCAGGTGACCTTCCCCGCCGTGGCCCGGCGGGCGGGCGTCAACTCCAGTACCCTTTACCGGCGTTGGGGGACACTCGCCGCGCTCATGGCGGATGTCGCCGAGGACCGGACGGCGGCCGCCCCCGAACCCGTCGGTCACCTGCGCACGGACCTGGAGAACCAGGCGGTGTGGACGCTGGCCGAACTCTCCCGCCCCGGAGGGGTCGCGTTCTTCCGCGCCGAGGTCGCCTCCGACGTCGACGAACGCAGGGCCGGCCTGCGCGAATGCCTGCGGCGGGTCAGCGTCCGCTTCCGGGACGTCCTCGACGCGGCGGCCGAACGGGGCGAGAAGCCGCCTTCGCTCGAGCAGGTGCTCGACCGGGTCGTGGCCCCCCTCTACTTCCACGTCGTCTTCTCACTGCCGGACACGGACGACGCGTACGCCCGGAGCCTGGTCACCGCATTGCTGACCGGCTGATCGGGGCCCGGCACCGCTCAGTACCCGGGCCCCGGCCGGACCGGCCACCCACCCCGGGGACCGGACGTGCGGGGCGCGGGGTGACCGTCCGTCGCGGAAGGGACGGTTGAGCGGCCACCCTCGTCCTCCGCCGCGCCGTGAGCACCGCGGGACACGCCCCACACCCTTACTACGCCGGGGGCGGCGGACCGGTTCACCGAAGAGCCGGGAGATCCGCCACGACCGCACCGCGGTCGCGGCGTGATCGCACCGAGGGCCCGCACACGTGTCGTCTGCGTCATGGCCGGCGAATTTCTCGTGAAAGATCCCGGGCAGCGGGCAGTCGTACCGTCCCTACCGTCTGATTCAAGTGATGATCCATTCAGAATCGGCCAAGTATCGCGCAATATCGGACCGTTGCCACTTGCCAGGATCGATTGCGAGTCAATATATTGGCACTGCCAAGCAGTAGTCGCCGTCGTCGCGTCATGAGTCGACGCGGCGTCTCGCGCGACGCGGGTGGAAGACGAACGGACGCAAGTGAACGCACGTCACGGGCAGGACATGTGCTACCACGTGCTCGGCCCTCTCGAAGTACGGCGCGACGGGGAGTTGCTCGACCTGGGCCCCCGGCAGCGCAGGGTACTGCTGATCCGACTCCTGCTCGAGGACGGCAGGCCCGTCTCCCTGGCCGAGCTCGCCAAGTCCCTGTGGCAGGGCGACCGGCCGACGGCGGCGGTGTCCTCGATCCGCGCCCATGTCAGCCGACTGCGTGCGGTACTGGAGCCGGGCCGCGCGGGACGGCCGTCGGTGCTCGTCAGCGGGCCGGCGGGGTACGCGCTGCACGTGCCGCCGGAGGCCCGGGACACCACCGGGTTCGACCGGTCCGTCGGCCGGGCGCGCGAGGCCCTCGCGCAGGGGCGGCCGGCGCGGGCACGCCAGGAGGTGGACGCGGCGCTCGCGCTGTGGCGCGGCACCGCCCTCGGGGAGGCGGCCGACCACGCCTTCGCCCAGCAGGAGAAGTCCCGGCTCGGCTCCGCCCTCCAGGACGCCCGTGAGCTGCGCACCACCGTCCTGCTGCAACAGGGCGATCTGGAGCGGGCGGTGCAGGCGGCGGAGGAGCTCGTGGCCACCGCCCCGCTCAGGGAGGCCTCGTGGTCCCTCCTCATACGCGCCCTCTACGCGGCCGGGCGTTCCGTGGACTCGCTGAGCCAGTACGAGCGCTTCCGCGTCATGCTGGCCCGGGAGATGGGCCTCGACCCCAGCCCGGCGCTGCGGGAACTGCACACGGCGGTGCTGCGGCACGACACGGCCGTCCTCGGGTCCCCCCGTCCGCCCGGCACGCTCGCGGCGTCCGCCCCCGCCCACCCGCCCGCCGCCACGCCCCTGGTGGGGCGCGACCTCGAACTCGCGCAGCTGAGCGGCCTGTGGGAGCCGTCCCGGCCCGGGCGCGCCCGGTGGGCGGTCGTGTCCGGCGAGCAGGGCACCGGCCGGTCCCGGCTGCTGGACGAACTGGCGGCACGGGCATCGGAGTCCGGGCTCACCGTGGTCAGGACCCGGTACGGCCGGGAGGCGGCCGGCGGCGGGGCCCCCGCGTGCCCCGTCCTGCGGCTGCTGGACACCCTGTGCGGGGGCGGCCCGGACAGCGCCGGGTCCCTTCCCGACGAGGGCCGGGCGGGCGTGCCCACGCTCTGTCTGGTCGACGACCTCGACCGGGCTTCGCCGGGCGTCCATGACCGGCTGCGCCGGGCGGCCCCGGTCCTGCGGGACGCCCCCCTCGTCATCGTCTGCGCGGTGGGCGAGGGGCAGCCGCCCGCGCTCGACGCCCTTCTCGCGGAGCTGGCCCGCCTGGACACCACGTGGCTGCACCTCGCCCCGCTGGACGCCGGTGAGGTGGGCGAGCTGCTCGCGGCGCTCGGCGAGGACGCCGGGCCGGACCACGCGGTGGCCCTGCACCGGCGCAGCGCGGGCAACCCGTTCCTGCTGCACGAGTTGCTGAAGCTGCCGGCGCACCGGCGCACGGGCCCGGGGGCGGTCGTGCCGGCGGCCGTGCGCAGCATCGTCCAGGCCCAGCTCTCCGCGCTCCCCGCCGCGTGCCGGGCGATGCTCACGCACGCCGCCGCCGACGGGGGGCGGCTCGACATAGACCTGGTGGCGCGGATGCGGGACGTGGAGCGGGAGCGGCTGCTCACGTCGATCGACGACGCGGTGACGGCCCGGCTGCTCGTCTGGCACGCCGACCGCACCGCTGCGGAGGGGCACTACCGGGTGCCCGAGCTCGTCGGCGACGTCCTGCTCGGCGCGCTGACGCCGTCCTCCCGGCAACTGCTGCACGCCGCCTTCGCCCGCGCGCTCGACGGCCGGCCGGGGACCGACCCGGCGCGGCTGGCGGCCCATCTGGACGCGGCGGGCCCGATGGCTCCGGCGGCGGCTTCGCGCTCCGTCCGCCTCCCGCGCCGGAGCGCCGGCCACTGACCCGACCGACCGTATCCGCACCATCTGCCACCGCCCGGGGTGATGCCCGCGGGCGCGGAGGGGAAGTACATGTCCGACCAGCAGCGCAGTTCCGGTGAGGCGTCCGGGCGAGGAGGCGCGGCCGCGCGTTCGCCCGGCACGCGGTCCGCGGCCGTCCGGCCGGGGGGTGACGACGAGGCCAGGGCGGTCTCGCCGGAGCGGGCACCCGAGGAGGGCGCCCGGCCCGGTGGCGCCGTCCCGCCCTCCGGGGCGCGGGACGGGGACGCGGTGGGCCCGGACGGGCGGTCCGGGGCCGGAACGGTGTCCGGTACGCGCACCGGCACGGCGTCCGGCACGGGCGGGGGCGCCCCCGCCCGCCGGGAGGTGGACCGGGCGGGTCCGACGGGGGCTCCCGCGTCCGCGTCCCGGGAGGCCGCGGGGGCCCCGGCAGGCGCCGCCGCCACGCCGACGGGCCCCGCCACCTCGGTAAGCACGACCGCCACCTCGGCAAGCACGACCGCCACTGCGGCACGCACCACCGCCGGGGCACCGGGGAGAACCGCCACCGCCACGGCCCCGGGGAAGACCGTCGCCACGACGGCGGGCGCGGCCGGTGCGGGTGGTGCCGTCGGCGCGGCCGGTGCCGTCGGTGGGCGGGGCGCGGGTGCCGTGGCGGCGGCGGGTTCCGGTGACGGTCCCTCCGGGCCCGACGAGAGCGGTCACGGGCCGAGGAAGCCCGTGCTGGCCGGTGCCGCGTTGGCGGGCGCGCTGCTCATCGCGCTGCCACTGCTGATGATGGCGACCAATGACGACAAGGACCACCGCCAGAAGGTCACTGCCGCGGGCGTCTCCGACACCGTCGTCGACGGCGGGGACTCCCCGGCGGGCGCCTTCGTGGCCGAGTCCCCGTCTGCGACGGCGACGAAGAAGAAGCGCGAGACGCCGGGGAAGGAGGCGGCGCGCGAGGGGCGGCCGGAGAGTTCGCCCGCCGCTCCCCCGGCCTCCGCCACAACGGGCACGGCGGCGCGGAAGCAGGCGCGGAGGAAGGCGCCGTCCACTCTGCCGGCCGTCCTGACGAAGGTGCTGATCAGGAACCACACGAACGGCACGTGCGTGGACATTCCCGGTTATTCCAGCGGTGCCGCCGACGGCCCGGTCATCCAGGCCGACTGCGACGGCTCACCGGACGACAACCAGCTCTGGAACGTGGAGAAGCGGTATGCCGGCGCGGGCCCGGGCGGGGCGCCCCTGTTCCAGATCCGCAACGTCATGGACAGCATGTGTCTGGACCTGCCCGACTTCGGGGGTGTGGACGCCGGCACCAAGGTCACGGAGTTCTCGTGCGACGGCACCAAGGGCGACAACCAGCTCTGGTGGCTGGACCGGCAGGCGGCCGGGAAGTACTGGGTGCGCAACGCCGCCGCCGGCAACATGTGTCTGGACGCCGACGGCCGTGACGACAGCACGCGCGACCTGCTGGTCTCGCCGTGCGCCCCGGAGAACCTGAACAACCACGAGTGGACGATCAGCCGTCCCTGACCTCCCGCTCCCGTCCGCGGGGTCCGGTCCGTCGGGCCGGGCCCCGCGGCGTTCTCACCCGGCGTCCGGCGCCTCGGCCGGCGTACCGGCCGGCACCCGCTCCCGGGCGGTCTCCCCGGCCGACGACCGCTCCAGGCGGCGCAGGTCCTCCGGCCCGGCGGGGCGCGGGGCCGGGGCGGACGGGGCCCGCGCCTCCTCCCGCGCGGCGGCCCGGTCCAGGTCGGCGACGGCCGCCCGTAGTGCCTGCCCGGTGAGGAGCTGGGCCACCGGGGCGGAGGAGCTGAGGAACAGCACCTCGCTGCCGTCGGGCAGCCGGTCCAGGAGGTCCGTCACCGGCATCACCTCGTGCGGCGGCAGTCCGTCCGCCGCCAGTCGCGGCGAGGGCGAGAACACCGGCACGGCGGGCGTGCCGTCGGTGTGCCTCGGTGACGGCCGGGGCACCGGAGCCGTCGACGCAGACGGCGACCTCGGCGTCCGCGAGGACGAGCGCGAGAAGTTCCTCGTGGTCGTAGCCGGTGGCCACGATGCGGGCCGCCGCGTCCGCGGGGCCGGTGGGCTCGCCCCAGCCGTAGGCGTCCGGTGACGGCCGGTACTCCGGGTTCACCTCCCACTCGACGATCTCGCCCTGCGGGTCGCTCCGCCAGCGGCCCAGAACGGCCCAGGCCGGCGGGATGTCGCCGTCGGCACCGTCCCAGTGCCGGTCCACCACCGACAGCCAGTGGTCCGGGGCGAGCCGGGCGGCGGTCACGAAGTCCTCCGGCGGCTCCCGGAAGCCCTCCTCGCCCCGCAGCACCGAGGAGGGGCCGCCCTGGGCGGCGGGCGCGGCCCCGGACGCGGGGTCCGGTGTGGTCCCGGGCAGCACGGGGCCGGGGCCGGATTCGGTGGCGATGACGGGGGCGGCCCCGGGCTCCTCGCCCGGCACCCCGAGGGGAGTGGTCATGCGGTCGGCTTCCTGTGCGGGTACGGAGGGGCGGGGGGCGTCGTCGTCCGCCCGGCCGGAGTGCGGGCGGCTCACTCGGCCGTCCCCGGTGCGAGGACCGCCGAGACCTCGTCCCCGGCGGGCCGTGCGCCGGGGGCCTCGTCGGCCGGTACGGGGCGGGAGGGTACGGCGGGTACGGCGGGTACGGGGTGGGAGGGCGCCGTCGGTGCGTCGCCGCCCGTGGTGGCCGGGCGCGTCGGGGCGGACGGCGGGTCCGGCGGGAAGGACGGCGTGTCCTCCTGCCCCGCCCGGCCTGTCGGCAGGTCCGGCAGGTCCGGCAGGTCCGGCAGGTCCGGCAGGTCCGGCAGGTCCGACGGGAGGGAGGTGTCCTCCTGGCGCGCGGACGTCTTCTCCAGGGCCGTGCGCTTCTCCAGGGCCGTGCGCAGTGCGCCGGTGCGGACCGTCATGCCGACCGGGCCCGACGGATTGAGGTAGAGCATGTGGCCGTCCGGCAGGCGCTCCAGCAGGTCCGGCACGGTGAAGAGCGCGTATCCGAGGCGTCCGCCCGCGTGCAGGTGCGTGGGTGAGGTGTAGACGGGGACGACGGCCTCCCCGTCGGGGGAGGTGGCGGAGAGCGGAGCACCGCCGGGGGCGAGCGGCACGGCCACTTCCGCCCCGGCGAGGGTCTCGGTCACCGCGTCCCCCGGCCCGTATCCGGTGGCCGCCAGCTGGACGGCCTCGTCGACCGGGTCCGTCGGCGCGGGCCAGTCCAGTGCCTGGGGCGAGGGACGGTACTCCTCGTTCGCCCGCCATTCCTCGATCTCGCCGTCCAGGCCGGACCGCCACTCGCCCACCACCGCCCAGTTCGGCGGGGTGCCCTCGCCCGTCCACGCCGGGTCGACCATGCCCAGCCAGTGGTCGGGGGCCTGGCGCGCGGCCTCCTTGATCTCGTCGGGGACGGGAGGATCGGCGTCCCCGGCCGTCCCGGTTCCGGACGTGGCCGTGTCGTCGCTCATGCTTCCTCGCTGTTCGGGTGTGCGTGTGCGTGCAGGATCCGGCGGAGGTCGTCCTCCGCGGAGGGGGAGGGTTCCAGGCCGCGGGCCCGGAACCATCGGGTGAGGTGACGCCGCAGGTCGTGCGGCGTGAGCGGTTCGCTGCCGGTGTCGGGGAGGACGGAGGGGCCGAGGGCCGCGAGGAGGCCGAGGACGTCCTCCACGCGGGCGCGGTGCGCCCGGAACCAGCGCGTCTCCTCGGTGTCCCCCGGAGCCGGCGGTCCGTCCGGCGGTGCCTGGCCGGCCGGGCGGTCCAGGAGGCCCAGGAGGTCCAGGGCGTGTTCGTCGGGGAAGCGGCCGTCGGCGGCGACGTGGGTGCGCAGCTCGTCCTCCGTCAGCGGCGCGATGCGCCAGTAGCGGCCCCAGCCGTCGGTGTAGTCGAGGTCGGCGGACTCCGCGGCGCCGTTTGCCCGCAGCTCGTCCAGGACGAGCTGTGAGGCCCGCATGATCTCGTGCAGGGAGTGGTGGCGGACCGGCAGCATCTCGGCCATCAGCGCGAGCCGCACCAGGCCCAGGTCGACGTCCACCCCCCACTGCTCGCGCATCTGCGCGGCCTGCCGCAGCAGGCGGTAGGTGGTGCCCGAGGTCCCGGCCCGCACCAGGGCTCCCGTGGCCTCGGCGGCGAGGGGCAGGGGGGCACCCATGGCGATGTCCCAGCGGCTGGCCCCGGGGATCCAGGGCAGTCCCCCGTCGGGCATCAGGGCGCGTTCGGCGTCGCTGAGCGGTGGCCGGACCTGTTCGCGGGTGGCCGTCACGCGCAGTGCCCTCTCCAGCTCGGCGAGCCGGGCGCGCTGCGCGGGGGTCAGAGCCGGTGCCTGCGCCCGCAGCCCCTCCCAGGCGGCGTAGGGCTCCGCGGGCAGGCGGAACGCGCGTTCCTCCTGGATCCGCGGCGGGTTGGGGTGGGAGGTGCCGAGCAGGTCGGAGATCATCCCCTCGGCCGTCCACAGCAGTGCCATCCGCTCCCGCAGGTTGCCGGACTCGACGACGGCCCGGTTCCGCTCGTGCGCGACGCCGACCGCGCCGTCGACCGTGGGGTCGTCGGAGCCCAGTTCCCGCAGGCGTCCTGCCGCGACGGCCCGGTCCCACACCGCGCGCACCAGCACGCCGATCTGGTCGTGGACCGCCGGGTGCTCGCCGAGGTACCAGCCCAGCCGCTCCTCGAACGCCTCGGCCTCCTCCCGGTAGCGCAGGCGGGCCCGGACCCGGTCGGGGACGCGGGCGGCGGTGCCCCGGGGGGTGTGCCGGGCGGCCATGTCCCGCAGCCGGCGCCGGACCGAGGGGGGCGCGGCGGTCAGCGCGCGTGCCACCTCGCGCAGCCGCGCCCCGGCCGGGTCGGCGCGTCCGACGCTCCAGTGGGCGCCGTCGTGGACGAGGAGCACCGAGGGCGCGTCCGGACCGGGGGAGCCGGAGGTGTGCACGGTCACCGTTCCCTCCGGTCCGGCCACGGCCACCGTCGCCCCGAGCGCGCGCGCCAGTACGGCCGCCAGGAGTTCCGCCGGCGGCTCGGTGCCGGTGTCCGCCGCTTCCTCCAGGAGCAGCCGCAGCCGCTGCGCGGGGCCGAGCGGCACCTCCGGGGCGGGCAGCACGTCGCCGAGCAGCGCTCCGTGGGTGCGCTGGGCGGCGGTGAGGGGGACGCCGAGCCGTTCCAGGAGGGCGAGCGGCAGGTCGCGGGTGGCAGCCAGAGGGGGCAGCGGTACGCCGGTCAGGTGCTCGTCGGTGACCGTGCGGGCCAGCCAGTCGCGGAAGGCGGCGGGACCGTCCGCCTCCGTGGCCGCCGGTACGCCGGGGGCCACGGAGCGGAGCGCCGTGTGGAGGGCGGCGAGGAGCGGCCCGGCGGGCCGGAGGGTGTGGGGGGTGCCGTCGAGCTCGGCGGTGCCGGGGCCGGTACGGCGGTAGGCACCGCGGGCCGTGGCGGGCTCGGCCGGCCCGGGACGGGCGGGGTCGGCATGGACGGGGCCGCCGGATCCGGCGTGACCGGGGGCGCCGGTGCCGGGGGCGGCGGGCGGGGCCGTGTTGCGGTACGCGGGCGCCGGGTAGGCCGGCATCTCCTGCAGCCGGTAGACGGCGTACCGCTGCCCGCTGTCCTCGTCGGTCTCGGTGTCGCGGTGTCCGATGCGCATCGCCGTGCCCGGCGGGTAGAGGATCTCGTCCTCCTCGATCCAGGCCGAGAAGGGGGACACGACGCGCGCCGTCGAGCGGTCGACGACGGCGAGCATGGCGTGCCGGTCCGGCGCGTCGTCCAGGTCGTCGCGCATGAAGTTCATGGCCAGGCCCGGGTCCTCCGTGGTGCTGCGGAATCGCGGCAGGTGGAGGGTGGTGCCGTCCAGAAGCGGGGTGTCCGGCGCGGGGCCGGGCAGGGGGCCGGGCAGGGGGCCGGGCAGCCAGCCGCCCCACCACACGGGGGCGTTGACCGGCGGCAGGATCCGCAGGGCCTCGACCGCCATGTCGACGTGGAGGGCGAGCGCCTCGAGGATCCGGTCGGCGGCGCGGTCCGCCCGGGACCGCAGGGGGGCCAGGTCCCGGTCGGGCGCGTCCGGTCCCAGTTCGACCAACTCGTCGATGACGGCGTCCAGTTCCGGGTCCGCGCGCAGCAGTTCGGGCAGGGCCGAGTCCTCGCCGAAGGCCTCGTCGCGCACGATCGCCCACACCTTGCCGCGGATCATCCAGCGGTTGACGGCCTCGCCCAGGCGCGTGCCCGACAGGTAGGCCTTGAACAGCTTGTGGTCCAGTCCGGTGTAGAGGTGCAGTGCGACGAGGTGGCTGCCGGTCAGGGTGCGCAGCGCGAGGCGGCCCTCCTCGCCGAAGCGTGCCAGCCACTGCGCGGCGACCTCGGCGCGTTCGGCGAGACGCCCCGGTACGTGGCCTCCCGTGAGGGTCGCGTCCAGCACCTGGCGGATGTCCTGGGGGACGGCGACGCCGTGGAAGGAGGTGAAGCGTGCCCGGCGTTCGTACACGAGGTGGTGGGGCAGCGCGCTGTGCACGGCGAAGGTCTGCTGGGCCCACTGGTGCAGGCGCGCGCCGTCGTGGGTGACCGCGGCGCGTTCCGTCGCGTCGCCCATGCCGGTCAGGTGGGAGGCGCGCACCGCCTCGGCCAGGGAGTGGGTGCCGGAGAGGATCGACCAGGCGAGCACGGCCCGGCGGAAGGCGGGCAGCCCCGCGTCGTCCGCGCCGACCGCCCGGTGGGCCTGCAGCAGCCACAGGGCCGGACCCACGCTGCCGCCGACGTAGCGGAAGCCCCGGTCGTCGTGCGCCATCCGGTACGCACCCCGCCGGCTCCCGCGCGGGTGGGGCGGGTGCGGGGAGGTGATGCGGCCGGGCAGGGTGCGGCACAGCGCCTCGGGGGCCGGGCCGTACACGGCGGCGCCGAGCGCCTGCACCAGCGGTTCCAGGCGGGGCTCCGCCCGCAGGAACCGTTCGACGGCGCCGGGGGCCGGGGCGGGCCCGCCGGGGGCGGGGGGCGGGAGGAACGCCCGGTCGGCCGCTTCGGTGCCGTGGCGCCGGGCCAGCGTGGCGTGGACGCGCAGGGCGACGTCGCGGACCTGGCGCACGTTCTCGGGGTCGGCGGCGAGCTTCGCCGCGACGGTGAACTCGAAGCGGGCGCTGAGCCCGCGCCAGTCCGGGCGGGCGTACAGCGAGGCGAAGCGCACCTTCCCGGGGGTTCCGGCGACCTGCCAGCCCGGCACGGACCAGGGGTTCGTGCTCGTGCCGCTCGCGGGGCGGGAGAGGGCGCCGGCGGACGGGGCGGGCGGACCGGACGTGGTGGGCGAGGTGGAAGGGGCAGGTGTGGCGGACGGCAGGCCGTACGGCACGCCCGCCCTTCCGGGGGGCGGCACGCGCAGCCATCGTGTGGGGCTGCCGTCCGCGGCCTCCAGCAGGTGGATCTCAGGGGCTCCGGTGCCGTCCCCGGGGGTGACGGCGACCGGGCCGGTGCCGAGGTGGACCTCCAGACCTGTGGCCTCGGCGATGGCCCGGGCCTTGGCGGTGACGTCCTCGGCGCCGTGGCCGGCGCCGAGGTCGACGGCGCAGGCGAGCACGGTGATGCTGGTGAAGCCGGCGGCGGCCGGCCCGCCGGCCAGGATGCGGCCCACCGTCTCCGCGCCGGCGCCGATGGGTGTGCCGTCGGTGCGCGCGAGGGTGAAGCCGCCGTCCGCGCCGTGCGAGGTCCAGAAGAAGGTGCCGCCCGCTCCGGTGGCGGGCAGGGCCCGGCGCGAGGCGACGCGTTCCCCGCCGGGGCCCCGGTGCCACTGGGTGTAGTGCGTCACCTGGTGCAGGCGGCCGTAGAAGGGGCTGCGCAGGGCCCAGTCCCGTGCGGTGAACGAGGCGCTGCCCACAGGCCGGCCGTCGTGCCGTATCTCCCGGACGACGAGGGCGTCCTGCGGCTGCCGGGGCTCGTGCCCGGCCCACGGCGTGTTCCACAGGTCGGGCTCGGGGTACGACGGGCCGGAAGGACCCGAGGGACCCGGCGCCGGGGCGGGGGCGGGGGCGGGCGGTCGTTCCTCCCTGAGCAGGACGTGCTCGTAGCGCAGTCCGCTGGCGGGATCGGTCAGTGTGCGGCGGGCGACGACGGTGTGGTCGGCCGGGGCGTGCAGGATCACGGCCGCCTGCTCGGGGTGGCGTGCGAAGACGGAGACGTCACGGGCTCGGGAGCGTTCCACCTCGAACAGCACGGGGAGCAGGCCGTCGGGCCGGGGCTCGGCCGTCAGCAGGGACAGCGCCGCCTCGCGGGTGCGCCGGGCCACGTGCAGCCGGGGGGTGGAGACGGCGTCCTCCCGCACCTCCGGTCCGGTGCCGTCGGGTCCCGGTGAGTGCTCCGCGGGCAGCCATGCGGCCCACCAGACGGGGGCGTTCATCGGCGGCAGCAGTTCCAGGGCCTCGTCGGCGAGCGCGATGTGCTGGTCCACGTCCGCCTGGAGGGCGGCCGAGCGTGCCGCGACCGCGGCGCGCAGCTGCGGCCAGAGCGCGGCCAGGAGTTCCGTCCGGTCCGGGGCGGTCGCGGGGATCGACCGGGCGCGTGCGGCGAGCGCGCGGAGGGCGGGGTCGTCCGTCAGCAGCCGGGGCAGGTCCGGGCCTCCGTCGGCGAGCGCGGCACGGACCGCCCGCAGCGCCGCCGCGTGGACGGCCGGTCCGGCGAGGAGGGCGGCGTCGGGTCCGCCCAGCAGGTGCAGGGGCGTCAGGTGGGCGGGGTCCAGGCCGTGCAGGGGGGAGGTGCCGTGGCGGCGGAGCCAGGCGCGCAGGGCCTCCGCGCGGGCGGACGGTCCGCCGTCCGCTGCGGGCGGGCCGGTCAGGGACCGTTCGTCGTCGCGGAGGGCGGCGGCGAGCCCGTCGGGCAGGGAGGGGGTTGTCGTGTCCTGGCTCGGCAGCCGGCCCGCGCCGGTGGCGTAGAGGACGCGGTGGGGCAGGCGCGGCGCGTCGGTGGGCGGGGTGCCAGGGCCGGCGGCCGGGTGGAGCGCGGTGTCGGCCCAGCGGTGCAGCCGGGCCGCGTCGGCCGTGGTCACGGCCTGTTCGTCGGTGCCGCCGACTCCCGCGGCCTGGGTGGCGAGCAGCACCTCGATCAGCGAGTGCCGGCCGTCGGCCAGCAGTTGGCCGAGGACGGCCCGCCGGAAGGCGAGCAGGCCGGCGCGGGAGACGCCGGGCAGCAGCGCGTACCGGGTGAGGGCGTCGTGCGCCACCTGGGCGAAGCCGTGCGCGACGGGGTGTCCGCGGTCGTGGTGGAGCTCGCGGTACCAGGGGCCGTCCGGGTCCGGTGCCGTGGGCGCCTCGAACCAGGCGGTCAGCCCGGTGCCGCGGGCGAAGGCGTCCAGCAGCTCGGCGAGCGGGGCGCCCTCCTGGGGATCGAGCAGCCGGCGCAGCGCGGCCAGGGGGTCGGGGGCGGGGCGGTCGGGGCGGTCCGCGCCCGGACGCGCGGAGCCCGGACGCTCGGTGCCGAGGAGCAGTGCCGCGGCGGGCACCTGGTCGCCCAGCCGGTCCGTGTGGTGCCGGTGCAGCAGGCGCAGCGCCTGTCGCGCGGACTCCCGTACCCGTGGGTCCTCGGTCAGGGCGTGGCCCAGTGCCCGCTCGTGGGCGCGGCTCGCCTGCGGCCAGCGCGGGTCGGCGTACAGGGCGGCCAGGCGTTCGGAGTCGGCCGCCGGTTCCGGGGTGGGGCCCGTTCCGTCCGCCGGGCGCAGGAGCGTGGGTCCGCCGGTGGTGTCGAGGACGATCAGGGGGGCGCCGTCGGATGTGCCGGAGGCCGCCCGTGCCTGCCGCCAGAAGGCGGTGGCCTCCGAGGCGGTGAGGAGTTTGGAGCCGTGGGGCGTGCCCGCTCGCGGGAGCGATGCCTCCCCGGGCGCGGCGAAGAAGGGCCCGCCGGTGGGCCGGGACGCCGGGCCGCCCCGTTCGTCGGCCCACAGGCCGGCCGGGTCGTCGGGGGACGCGAAGTGCGCCGTCTCCGGGAGGGTCGCGAGGTCCCGGTGCCGCCCGGACCACTCCTGGGCCGTGTGCGCGGTGACGCCGGACCAGGTTCCGTCGGGCGAGACGACCGGCCGGGTGAGGATCCGCCGCTCCCAGTGCCGGTCCTCCGGCGGCGCGGGCGTCTCCCGCAGCACCACGTGGGTGTAGGAGCGCCGCAGTGCCTCGTCGTGGCGCAGGTGCCGCGACACCACCCGGAAGTCCGTCCGCCCCGGGTACAGGGCGGGCCGGCGCCACGGGGCGCGGGCGAAGGGCGCGACGTCGCGCGCGGTGGAGCCGAGCACCTGGTACAGCACCGGGTGGCGCCCCTCCCCCGGTGCCGCGCCCTGGAAGGCCCGCAGGGCGGCGGTGCGGGAGGTGAGCACGGAATGCAGGGCGGGCCGGGACAGCGCGGAACCGGTGCCCGGGGCGGCGGCGGGGCCGGGGTGCGGCGGGGTGCCGGGTTCCCAGGCGGTCCAGTAGGCCGTCGAGTGCAGCGGAGGCAGCAGTTCGAGGGCCTCC